>JAGSPR010000502.1 GCA_018262455.1 Deltaproteobacteria bacterium
TCCAGCGCGAGAACCATGATCCGACGCAGACGTGGGATCCGATGGTCGACTACCAGATGATGAGCCGCAACGTCCGTGGCTTCATGAGCCTGTTCCACAGCGACAAGCCGGTCGTGTGCAAGGTCCATGGCTTCTGCGTCGCGGGCGGGACGGATCTCGCCCTGTGCAGCGATCTCCTCGTGATCGAGGACACTGCGAAGATCGGGTACCCACCGGCGCGCGTGTGGGGCGTGCCGACGACGGCGCTGTGGGTCCACCGGATCGGGCTCGAGAAGGCGAAGCGCCTGCTGTTCACCGGCGACTGCCTCTCGGGTACCGAGGCGGTCGCCTGGGGCCTCGCCATCGAGGCCGCGCCGCGCGCCGAGCTCGACGCCCGGGTCGAGGCGCTGCTCGCCCGGATCGCGCGGATGCCGATCAACCAGCTCGTGATGATGAAGTTGATGCTGAACCAGAGCGTCTACGCGCAGGGGCTGGCGCAGAGCCAGTTGCTCGGCACCGTGTTCGACGGCATCGCGCGCCACACCCCCGAGGGCTACGGCTTCGCGGCGCGCGCTGCGTCCGCGGGGTTCCGCCAGGCCGTCAAGGATCGCGACGAACCGTTCGGCGATCACGGCCCCTCGACGTACAAGGGATGATCGATCCCGTCTCCATGGCGATCGTCGGGGTCACGGCCCTGTTCGCCGGCGCGATCAATGCGGTCGCCGGAGGTGGCAGCCTGGTCACGTTCCCGACCCTCGTCGCGCTCGGCCTGCCGGCCGTGACGGCGAGCGTGACCAACACGGTCGCGATGTGTCCGGGCTACCTCGGCGCGACGATCGCGCAGCGCCGCGATCTGGAGGGCCAGGGCAAGCACCTGACGCGCCTGTTGCCGGTCGCCGCGGTCGGCGGTGGCGGGGGCGCGCTGCTGTTGCTCTCGACGGGGGAGCGATCATTCAACCTGCTCGTCCCGTTCTTGATCCTGTTCGCGGCGCTCCTCGTCGCCGCGCAGGACAAGTTCCGCGCCTGGATCCTCGCGCGCGATCACGGTGCTCGCGCCGAGGCGCTGGCCGTGCTGCCGATCGCGTTCGCGGCGGTCTATGGCGGGTACTTCGGTGCCGGCATGGGGGTGATGATCCTCGGCGCGCTCGGCGTTGCGCTCGCCGACTCGTTGCGACGGATCAACGCGCTCAAGCAGTGCATCTCCCTGTTCGTCAACGTGTCGGCGGCGGTCGTGTTCCTCGTGTGGGGCCCGATCGACTGGCCGGTCGCCGCCGTGATGATGGTCGGCTCCCTGATCGGCGGCGCGTTCGGTGGTGTGCTCTCGGCGCACGTCCCGCCGACGGTCCTGCGTTGGCTCGTGGTCGCGATCGGCGTCTCCGTTTCGGGCGTTTATTTCGCGAGATTGTGAGGGCGTCTCACGCGCGGTCATATCGACCCGTGGCGGCTTGCGCTGGCGCGGTTCTCCTGGCCAGGGTGATCCAGGTGCTTGACTCGACTCCCGCCTCCGCGCGACCCCGCCGGCGCCGGCGCGGTCCGTCCGTGCGTGCGCTGCCCGCCGGTGGCGTCGATCCGCCGATGCGTGCCGAGCTGTTCAACGTCGCGCAGCTCGAACGTCATGCGCGCACGATGGCGGGATGGCACGAGGTCGCCAAGCCGCGTGATCGGCGCAGCCGGGGTGGCGACGGGCTGCTCGCCCGACTCGCGGACAACGAAGCCGTGCTGCGCGAGGCGTATGCGCTCCTCACCGAGGCGACCGCGCGCGGCCGGCAGATCACCCCCGCCGCCGAGTGGCTGATCGACAACTTCCATTTGATCGAGCAGCAGGTGAGGACTGCGCGCCAGCACCTGCCGCACTCCTACCAGAGCGAGCTGCCACGGCTCGCGAATGGATCGTCGCCGGGCACTCCCCGTGTTTACGATCTCGCGTTCGAGCTGATCTCGCACGCGCACGGTCGCGTCGATGCGGAGACGCTCGACGCCTTCGTCGCGGCGTACCAGGAGGTCGAGCCGCTGCAGCTCGGCGAGCTGTGGGCGATCCCGATCATGCTGCGGCTCTCGTTGCTCGAGAACATGCGCCGCGTCGTCGCCTCGATCACGGAAGGGCGGCGCGAGCGGGAGCGCGCTGCGGTCTGGGTCGACGAGATGATCGAGGTCGCCTCGACGGATCCGTCCTGCGTCGTCCTCGTCCTCGCCGAGATCGTCGAAGAGAATCTGCCACTGACGGATGCGTTCGTCGCCGAGCTCGCGAGCCGGTTGCAGGGGCAGGGGCCGGCGCTCGCGGTTGCGATGTCGTGGGTGGAGCACCGCCTCGCCGAGCGTGGTCAGACGATCGAACACGTGTTCGAGCTCGCGAGCCAGAGCCAGGCGGCCGACCAGGTCTCGATCGGCAACAGCATCGGGAGCCTGCGCCTCCTCGGTGCCACCGACTGGCGCGAGTTTGTCGAGTCGATGAGCGCCGTCGAGCACATGCTCCGCGAGGATCCATCGGGCGCGTACCCGACGATGGACTTCGCGACGCGCGATCGATACCGGCACGTCGTCGAGGCGATCGCGCGCAGGAGCCCCGATTCGGAGCGCGAGGTCGCGCGTGCGGCGATCGCACTCGCACGCGAGGCCGCTGGGCGCCGCGCGCACGTCGGCTACTTCTTGATCGAGGACGGCAGGTACGTGCTCGAGCGCGTCGCTCGGATGCGCCGCGGTCCGCGCCTCGCCGCGCGCAGGCTCGTGGGCCGGATGCGGCTCCTGACGTACGCGAGCGCGATCACGCTGATGACCGGGATCGTGACGGCGCTCCTGTGGAGCGCGACGCCGTTCCACGCTGCCGGTGGGTGGCAGATCGCGTGGATCGCGTTGCTCGCGATCTGCGCGAGTCAGGTCGCGGTGGCCGTCGTGCACTGGGCGGCGACGCTCCTCGTCCCGCCGCAGTCGTTGCCTCGCCTCGACTTCACGACGGGGATCCCGGACGCGCATCGCACGCTGGTCGCGGTCCCGACGATGCTCACCGACCTCGCCGAGATCGACGAGCTCGTCGAGCTCCTCGAGGTGCGCTACCTCGCGAATCGTGACGCGAACCTGTCGTTCGCGCTGGTCACTGACTTCCGCGATGCAGCGACGGAGGTCGTTGCGACGGACGAGGTGCTGCTCGCGCGCGCGCGGGACCGGATCGACGCACTCAACGCGCGGTACGCGCCCGGCTGCTTCTTCCTGTTCCACCGGTCGCGGCGCTGGAACGCGCGCGAGGGCGTGTGGATGGGCTGGGAGCGCAAGCGCGGAAAGCTCGAGCAGCTCAACACCGAGCTCCGCGGCGAGCACGTGTTCGAGACGGTCGTCGGTCCGGTCGTTCGCCTCGACGGCGTGCAGTACGTGATCGTCCTCGACAGCGATACCGCGCTACCCCGCGACACCGCCCGCCTCCTCGCGGCGACGCTCGGTCATCCCTTGAATCGGCCGTGCGTCGATGCGGCGTCGGGACGGGTCGTCGCCGGCTACGGGATCTTGCAGCCGCGCGTCGACGTCAGCATGGCGAGCACCACGAGCTCTCGGTTCGCGCGGCTGTTCGGCGGCCAGCCCGGCATCGACCCATACACGCGCGCCGTCTCCGACGTCTACCAGGACGTATTCAGCGACGGCTCGTTCGTCGGCAAGGGGATCTACGACGTCGACGCGTTCCGCCAGGCGCTCCACGGCCGGTTTCCCGAGAACCGCGTCCTCAGCCACGACCTGATCGAGGGCGCGTACGCGCGCGCCGGGCTCGTCAGTGACGTGTTGCTCGTCGAGGACTATCCGACCGCGCACGCCGCGGACGTCATCCGGCGCGCGCGCTGGATCCGCGGTGACTGGCAGATCGCCGTCTGGCTGCGCCGGCACGTTCCGACCGCGACCACGCGCGCACGTAACTCGATCTCCCTGCTGTCGCAGTGGAAGGTGCTCGACAACCTCCGGCGGAGCGTCGTCCCGATCGCGCTGATGACGCTGCTGGTCGCTGGCTGGCTGCAGCCGGGCGGTGGCTGGTTCGCGACGCTCGCCGTGGCCGCGATCATCGCGGTCCCCGGCCTGCTCTCCGCCGCGGCGGCGCTCGCGCGTGGCTCGAAGGAGCACACGCGGCGCCAGCACGCCGGCGAGATCACGGGCGTGGTCGTGCATCAACTCGCGCGCGAGGCGTTCGGCCTCGCGTGCCTTCCCTACGACGCGTGGATCTCGTTGACCGCGATCGCCCGGACCCTCGGCCGGATCTACCTGACCGGGAAGCGCCTGCTGCAATGGCGGACGGCGAGCGACGCGGGGCGGAGCCGGATCGAGACGCTGCCGAGAGCCTACGTCGCGATGTGGATCGCGCCGCTGGCTGCGATCGGTGTGGCGATCCTGATCGCGCGCGAGGATCCGCACGCGGTGATCGCCGCGGCGCCCATCCTCGTGGCGTGGCTGATCGCGCCGGGGCTTGCGTGGTGGCTGAGCCTGCCGATCGTCCCCGCGGCTCCGCGGCTGTCGCGCGAGGACCAGGCGTTCCTCCACCAGGTCGCGCGCAAGACGTGGAGGTTCTTCGAGGTGATGGTCACCGCGGCCGACAACGACCTG
>JAGSPR010000041.1 GCA_018262455.1 Deltaproteobacteria bacterium
CGCTGGCAATGGATCGAGGGCAGCTGGGCGGCTGCGTACTCCGAGTTCCCTCCGCTCGATCAGCCGCCTCCACCACCTCGGCCAGAAGCCCCGGGAGACGCGCGTCCGGGCGAGTCTTGGGTGTCGGGATATTGGACCTGGAAAGGTAGCAGATACGACTGGAATCCTGGCCGGCTCATCAAGGTGCCACCGGGTCACCACTTCATCCAGCACAAGTGGATGCAACGCGATGGCCATTGGTACCTCGAAACCGACGGCATGAAGGCCGACTTCCCGATGAAGCCACCTCCGGCTGAACCGCGGGAGACTCCGCAGTCGCGCCCCGGCTACGCGTGGATGCCCGGCTTCTACCAGTGGAACGTTGCTGCTGAACGCTACGACTGGGTGCCCGGTCACCTCGAGAATGGCCACGTGGGAGAGCGCTACACTCCCGGACGGTGGAGCCTGCAGCAGGACCCGTACTCGAGGAACCCCATGTATGTGTTCACAGCTGGCTCGTGGCAGCGCGATCCATCGTACCAGACGCCGCCCCCGCCGCCCCCGCCGCCGCCACCGCCCCCGACGTACTCGGGTGGACCGACGAGCGCGCCGCCCCCACCGCGCGAAGAGCGCTTCGAGCCGAAGTCGGGCTTCGTGTGGGCGCGCGGTCAGTACGAGTGGCGCAACAACGCGTACGAGTGGATCGGCGGCCACTGGGAGCGCGAGCGTGCGTACAAGAAGTGGATCGACGCCCGGTGGGAGCTGCGCGGCAACGCGTGGGTATTCATCCCCGGCGCTTGGCAGTAGCCAGCCAGCGCGCGACATGATGATCACGAGCCGCCGTGCAGACCGCACGGCGGCTTGTTTCGTCTGGCGGTGAACCGGCGCTCAGAACCGGCGGCGGAACAGTGGCAGCCGGACCTCGACGCCACGCTCGCCACGATACGACGCCGGCACCATCTCGACCTCCGGCAGCTCGAGGTGCATCGTCCGACCCGCGATCCCGAGGTCGACGGTCGTCGCGACGCGCGCGAGCCCCTGGGTGAAGTGGACATCGCTGGCGAGCCGGAACGACAGGTACGTACCCTCGCCCGCTCCGACGCTCAGATAAGCGCGTCTTCGCCGGCCATCGACGCGCAACGCGACCATGTCCTGGCTGAGCACGTCGAGGTGATAGCCGAGCTGGTTGCCGAGCGCGGTGAGCTGGTCGGTGATCTGCTCGGACAGCGTCAGGCGCTGCGCGTCGGGCACGTGGGGCCACAGCCGGTCGTAGAGGCTACTGTCGTCCGCCGCAGCGGGGCTCACCGCGATCGCCGTGATCGCCGTGATCGCCACGACCGCGCTCACGATGCCTCGAGCTCGTCCCACCGGTTTCAGCATCGTCGGATCACTCTCGTCGTTCTGTCAGCGAGCCTACCAATGACGTGGTAAAGCGCACCTATGAAGCGCTCCCTCTTCGTGACGCTGGCGTCCTTCGTCGGCCTGGTCGGGTCGTTCACCGCCTGCAAGCAAGCCGCTCCGAACCACGAGGTCAAGCCAGCCGAGGTGGCGAAGAGCGACAAGCGGGTCGTCGAGCCTCCGAGCTCGGGGAGCGCGGCCGCAGCGGCCGACCCGTGGACGAAGACCACCACGACCGAGCCGAAGGACCCGCTCGAGAAGCCGCTGCTCTGGTCGATCGCGAAGGACGGCAAGACCACCTACGCGCTCGGCACGATGCACATCGGCATCGATGCCGAGTCCCGGCTGCCCCAGATCGTGTGGGACAAGCTCGACGCGGCGGCGCGGTTCGCGATGGAGACCAACCTCAACGATCCCGCGCTCGCCGGCATGGGCAAGCGGACCGCGGGTGGCACGTTGCATGACGAGCTCGGGCCCGAGTACTGGAAGAAGCTCGAGGCCACCGTCGGGTCCGCGATGGCGAGGGGGATCGACACGATGAAGCCGATGATCGCGGCGACGCTGCTCTCGCTCCGCGGCTTGCCGACCACCCCGCCGATGGATGGCGTGCTGCACGGGCGCGCGATCAACCAGCACAAGGAGATCGTCTTCCTCGAGGAGGCCGCGAAGGAGGCCGCGATCCTCGAGAAGTGGATGGACCTCCGGATGCTCAAGATGATGCTCGACGAGCCGGAAAAGGGCATCCAGGGCTCCAAGGACATGCTCGCCGCCTATGCCGAAGGCGATGAGGGGAAGATCGTCGCACTGTCGGATTCGCAACGGGCCGATGCGCTGGCGCACGGCTTCACCGCAAAGGAGTACGACGAGTCGATGGAGGACCTGCTGTACCACCGCAACGCATCGTGGATCGGTGCGATCGAGAAGATGCACGCGGCGGGAGGGGGCTTCATCGCGGTCGGGGCCCTGCATCTGGTCGGCAAGCGGAGCGTCCTCGACCTGCTCGCGGCCAAGGGCTACCAGATCACCCGCGTCTCGCCCTGAGGAGGGCGGCCTCACGAACGCGTCGGCGTGGCTCGGTCAAAAGTGCCGGGCATCGAGCCAGGGGCTGGTCCACGATGTCCGCAACGGGACATCGGTCGCGGTGTCCGGATCCCTAACTCTCGTGGGAGGTCACATGCGCGCTCAGCTCGCCGCTGGATTCGGACTCATGGCGTCGATCGGGATCGTGGCCGGGTGCAGCAGCGACCGGCCGCCCGATCCGGAGCGCGCGATGTCGAGTCGCCGCGTCGTGGGCAAACCTGACGTGCGCGATGCGCGCGAGGTCCGCGAGGTACCGGATCGCCCAGAGGCACGCACCCCGGCCAAGGTGAACCTGGCGCTGGGCGATGGCTTCGAGATGCGCCAGCCGATCCACGACGGGCGGCTGACCCTGGTTCCGATCATCGCGACCGGGGCGACCCCGGCCACGAGGTTCATCACGCTGAACGAGGGCATGGCGCGCAACGTGGTCAGCGTGCGCGAGGTCGGCGAGGAGTGGGAGGTCGATACTGTCCGGATCACGAACCGCGCGCGCGAGCCGCTCGTCGGGCTCAGCGGCGAGCTGATCCTCGATGCGAATCAGGATCGCGTGCTCGCCGAGGACACCGTGGTGGCACCGGGCAAGACCCTTCTCGTGCACGTCCGGTGCGTCGAGCAGGAGCGCGATCATGGCGGCACGACCTTCCACGCCGGCCACGCGATCGGCGAGCTCTCGCTGCGCCGCCGGGTCGTCCACGACTCGCAGGAGGCGGTGTGGGCCCAGGTCGACGTCATCAACGCGCGCAACCACCTGTCGCCGGAGAGCAAGACGTATCGCGGCTCGGCCCGGCTCCAGAGCCAGGGCGCCGCGCGTGAGCGTCGAGACAGGCTCGTGGCCCAGCTCCAGGGGCTCGAGGAGCGGTCGCGGATGGTCGGGCTCGCGATCGCCGTCGACGGCGAGGTGCTCGCGATCGACAGGCTCGCCACCCCGGCGCTCTACCAGCAGCTCGAGTCCGAGCTCGTCGCGTCCTACCTGCCCGACACCGACGGCCCCCCGGCCGAGGGCAAGAAGCTCGGTCCCGATGACGTCCGCGCGCTCGCGAAGCGGAGCCCGGACACGGCCACGAGCGCGTCGAGCAGCGTGTTGCGACCGTTGCCGTGACCCGGCAGGTCGCCTCGGTAGGGGTGGATATCCCACCTGCGAGTGCACGCCCCCTCGGTCACAAGATTGAGTCGTTGTTCTTCCTCGGCAGCCTCGGTACGTTGCACCCACCTGAGGGGGTTGTACATGCGCCGTCTTGCTGCCTTGCTGCTCGCTGGCTCGATCTCGCTGTTCGCCTGCGGAGACGGGGATGGGAGCGCTACAGCCGACGCCACACCGCCCGATGCGCCGGGGTTTTCAGGCGACAAGTACTCGATCGATTTCGGTCCGGTCACGGTGGCGCCAGGGCAAGAGAACACGCAGTGCATCCAGGCGCGGATCTCGAACGCGACGGCGATCAAGGTCCACCAGATGCACAACGTGCTGAGCCTCGGCTCGCACCACCTGATCGTCTACAAGGACGACATGGCGACGGCGGAGCAGCTGACGCCGTTCGACTGTCAGCCGTTCACGGGCGCGCTCAACCCCAGTGGCATGGTCGCGCCGATCATGATCACCCAGCGCGCCGACGACGAGCTCTACCTGCCCGAGGGGGTCGCGTACACGCTCGGCGCCAACCAGATGATGCGTGTCGAGATGCACTTCATCAACTCGACCGATCAACCGATCCAGGTCACCGCCCGGGTCGACCTCTACGCGGCACCGGAGGGTTCGATCCACGACGAGGCGAACATCCTGTTCATCGGCAGCCCCGACGTCAGCATCCCCGCTGGCCAGACCGTGACGCTCGAGCAGTTCTTCACGCCGAGCCGAGCCTCGCTCGACCTGACCGGCGCGAAGTTCTTCGCGATCACCGGTCACACGCACCAGTACGGAACCGACATGCAGGTCTCGACCGCGCCGACCAACGGCGGCACGCGGACCTCGGTCTACGCGCCGTCGCCGTTCGCATGGAACGAGCCGCTGACCCAGACCCACAAGCCCGAGTTCGAGATCCCGAGCGGCCAGGGCGGCTTCGACTTCAAGTGCACGTACACCAACACCTCGGCGGCGACCGTCGGCTTCGGCGAGTCGGCGACCGACGAGATGTGCTTCTTCTGGGCGTACTACTACCCGTCGAAGGGGGCCCACGTATGCTTCCACACGCAGAGGTTTGGCGGGGTCGACCTCTGCTGTCCCGACGCCGGCGCGACGCTCTGCAACATGGTCATCCAGTAGGCGCGCGCGACTTCAGGAACCGTCCGATCGCGTCGAGTACCTCGCTCGAGATCTCGTGACCGCCGACAAACGGCAGCCACTCGACCTCGGCACCCGCGGTGCGCAACCGATCGCGTAGCGTCTCGGCGACCGCGAACGGCAGCAGACCGTCTGCGCGGCCGTGGGACATCAGCATCGGCACGCCCCGTAGCGAACCGAGCCGAGGCTGCCATTCGGACTCGGCGACCAGCGTGCCCGACATCAGCACGAGGCCCGCGGGCGGTGCCGGCCGGTGGAGCGCGACATCGAGCGCGAGCATCGCGCCCTGCGAGAACCCACCGAGCACGAGGCGATCGGGCGATACCGCGTAGCGCGCCTGCAGCTGATCGAGCAGCCGACCGAGCTGGGCTCGCGCCGATGCGAGCCCGTCGGGGATCTCGGCCCGGCGATCGCGGGGGACGCCCCGCCGCAGCTCGTCTTCGAGTCGCGCGAGATCGAGCAGCCACCACGCGCGTGAGTCGCCATATAGGCCACCGAGCTCGAGAGGTGCCTCGGGGAACACGAAGCGCACCGGCGCGTCGATGACCTGCGAGAGCGTGACGAGATCGTCACCGGGCGCGCCGAAGCCGTGGAGCAGCACGATCGTCGTCGCGGCGTCGGCTGGACCGACGATGCGGGTGGTGAGGCCGGCGAGATCGACCGTGGTTCGAGGCGGGGTCACCTCGCCAAGCTCGCACGGGCCACGACAAGTTGTCAGCGTTTACCGGCGCAGGTCGAGCGTGTTCGACCGCACCCACGTTACAACCGGGCATGCTCCGAACGCGGCTCGGGTGGTCTGGCTTCTGGTGTGGTGTCCTGGTGGTTGCGACGAGCGCATGCCATGACGCGGCCCCATCCCCGCATCCGCTCGTCCGACCGGTGTTCTTCGACGCTGATCGGCTAGCGCCCGACGTCCCGATGACGATGCCGTGGCTCGCGGGCGCGGTGGCCTCGATGGATCCACGCCGCGGCTCGCCGCGGTTCGTGTGGACCCGCGATGACGCACCGCCACAAGTGTTGGTGATGCCGGCGCATCGGCGGCGCGGCGCGACCAACGCTGCTGGTGTCGCGGCGCTGTGGCACCTCGACCACCATGCCGAGCGCTGGGGACTCGATGCGGCCGCACTCGCGGGCGTGGAAGTCGCGCACGTGCATGACACCGGGCGCGGCGCGATCGTGGTCAAGCTGAAGCAACGGGTCGATGGCATCGAGGTGATGCGCACGTCACTCGCCGTCGTGATGGATCGCGAGCTGAAGCTCGTCGCCCTCTCGGGTGGCTTGCACCCCGCGGCGAGGCAGTCGGCGAACGCCGCCGAGACGCTCCAGCTCGGCGCTCGCGACGCGGTCGAGCGTGCGCTGGCCGACGCCGGGGCCGCCCGCCCTGCCCTGATCCCCATGCCCGATCACGCCGGGTACCAGCGATTTGCCGCCGCCGGTCTCGTGATGCCGGGACGGGTCAAGCAGGTGCTGTATCCGGTCGGCCTCCAGCTCGTCCCCGCGTGGGTCACCGAGGTGGGGATCCGCGAGGCCAACCGTCGCATCGAGGGCTATCGCCACGTGTTCGCCGCCGACGATGGCCGGTTGCTCTATCGCGCGGGGCTGACCGACGACGCCGCGTTCCAGTACCGCGTGTGGGCCGACGCGACTGGCGATCTGCGGCCGCAGGACGGACCGCAGGGCGACTACACGCCACACCCGACCGGGATCCCGGACGGCTTCGATCCGCCGTTCGTCGCGCCTTCGCTTCTCACGGTCGATGGACTCAACACAAGACCTGGCGGCGGTTCCGATCCGTGGTTGCCCGCGGGCGCCACCTCCACGATCGGGAACAACGTCGATGCGTACGCCGACATCGATTCTCAGGACGGCTTCTCGGCGGGCGACGTGCGGGCGACGACGACTGCCCCGGGGATCTTCGACCGCGTCTACGACATCAATGCCGAGCCCGACGCGAGCGCGGCGCAGCGCATGGCGGCGGTGACGCAGCAGTTCTACGTCACGAACTGGATGCACGACTACTTCTACGACTCGGGCTTCACCGAAGCCGCGGGCAATGCCCAGACCTCGAACCTCGGACGCGGCGGGCTCGGAGGCGACGTGCTGCACGCCGAGGGGCAGGACGGAAGCGGCACGAACAACGCGAACATGTTCACGCCCGGTGACGGCCAGTCTCCGGTGATGCAGATGTTCGTGTTCGACGCGGCGCAGGGCGGCGTGCGGCGCGACGGCACGATCGACGATCACATCATCGAGCACGAGTGGGGCCACTACATCCATCACCGGCTGGTCGACTGCGGCAGCATCGAGTGCGGGGTGATGAGCGAGGGATGGGGCGACGCGATGGCGCTGTTCCAGAGCATCCGTCCCGCTGACGACCTGAACGGGACGTGGGGCATGGGCGCCTATCCGCTGCGCTCGTTCACCGCGAACTCGGCGTACTTCGGGATTCGTCGCTATCCGTACTCGATCGATCTCGCGAAGAGCCCGCTGACCTACCGCTTCATGCGCAACGGGGTTGCGATGCCCGTGGGCCCGGCGTTCTCCGATGTCGATTTCCTCCAGGGCGGCGACAACTACGAGGTCCACAACGCCGGCGAGATCTGGTGCGCGATGCTCTGGGAAGGCGTGATCGCGATGATCAAGCAGAGCCAGGCGCCCACGCCGCGGATGACGTTCGACGAGGCACGACGGCGCTACGCCGACTACCTCGTCGCCGGCATGATCGCCTCGCCGGTGGAGCCGACGTTCACCGAGCAGCGCGACGCGATCCTCGCGGCTGCGGGCGCGGCCGACCCGACCGACTTCATCCTGCTCGCGAACGCATTCGCGCGACGCGGCTTCGGGAGCGGCGCAGTGTCACCGAGCCCCAACAGCTTCGACGGCGCCGGGCTCGTCGAGAGCTTCGCGGTGACCGGAACGCTCGACATGGTGTCGGCGACGATCGAGGAAGACGTGGCGTCGTGCGACGGCGACGGGATCCTCGACGTCGGCGAGACCGGTCGCGTGATCATCGTGGTGCGCAACGTCGGGGCCTCGACGCTCGCGGGCCCGACGGTCTCGCTCTCGAGCACCACGTCCGGCGTCGCATTCCCCGGCGGAGCCTCGACCACGATCGGATCGATCGCTCCGTTCGCAACGCGCAGCGCGAGCGTCGCGATCCGACTCGACGAAGCTCAGGTGCTGGTGCCGAGGATCGTGCTCTCGATCGGGATCAGCGATGCGAGCGCCGCGCTCACATCGCTCACGCGGTCGACCTCGGCGGCGGTCAACCTCGACATCACGCCGGTCGCGTCGACGACCGAGAGCTTCGAAGAGGAGGCCCTGGTCTGGACCGCCAGTGCGAGCGGCTGGGCACGCACCCTGGATCCCGGCACCACGAACATCGCGTCGGTGAAGGTCACCAGCGGTGGCGACCACACGCTGCAGACGCCGGCGCTCCAGGTGACCGCCGGCTCCGATCTCACGTTGTTGTTTCGCCACCGATTCCGGTTCGCGCTCAGCCCGGTGGGCCCCGAGGACGGCGGCGTCATCGAGATCTCGACCGACGGTACCGTGTTCACCGACATCGCGACGATCGCGAACCCCGGTTACATCAGCACGGTGACCGGTTCCGGCAACCCGCTGGCGGGCCGGCTCGCGTTCACGGGCAAGAACCCGGCGACCCCCAGCTTCGACGCGGTCAGCGTCAACCTCGGACCGTCGTTCGGCGGTCAGACGGTCTTCCTGCGGTTCCGGGCCGCCGGCGCCACGCAAGTCAGCAACTCGCAGTGGGAGGTCGATGACGTCTCGATCGGCGGTCTCACCAACCAGCCGTTTCCGCTGGTCTCGACGGAGACCGGTTCGTGCCTCGCCGGCGCGCGGCCGATCGCGGATGCCGGGCTCGACATCTCGGTGGCATCGGACGCGGTCGGGGCGCTCGACGGCACGGCCTCGACCGATCCCGATGGTGGCGCGCTCACGTTCGAGTGGAACCAGCTCTCGGGCCAGACGACGACGCTGTCATCGACCTCCGTGGCGCAGCCGACGTTCACGGCGCCTCACACCGAGGTCAACCGCATCGTGCGCTACCAGCTCGTCGTCCGAGATCCGGACGGCCGGGTCAGCGCGCCGGCCGAGGTGCGCGTGACCGTGCTCGGAACCAATGGCCCCGATGCCGGCGTCGACGGCGTGCCTGATGCGTCGGTGCCAGATGCGCCGCCCGAGCTGATGCCGGATGCCGCGGTCGGACCCGATGCCGGCGGGAATCCGCTCGAGGGAGGCAGCGGGGGCTGCTGCGATGCCGGGAGCGATCCGCGCGGCGGCGTGCTGCTCGGCCTCGGGCTGCTGCTCGTGCTGCGACGCCGCCGCTGAGCCTGGGAGTTCAGCCGCCCGGGCACGTCAGCGTCAAGCCGGTCGTCGCCGTGCCGTTGCAGATCGCACCGCACGGCTCCGAGGTCATGCAATCGCAGCTCGGAAATTGACTCGGACACGCGGGGAGCGGCTTGCAGGTGAACGAGTCCGGCTCGTTGCTGATATCGGAGCCACCGCGCTCGCAGTAGCTCTGGTTCAGGTCACACGTCCGGAACCCGCACGCGAACCTGCCCGCCTCCACCGGACAGGTCCCGTTTGCGTTGACATCGGTGCCGATGGCCGACGCGTCGCACGGGTTTCCGTGGATCAGCCCGTCGCACCCGCACACCGGGTCGAAGATGTCGGGGCACCCGGTCGGTCGCGGTCGGCAGGTGCCGGTCTCGTCGGACGCGCCACAGCCGTTGCGGTCGAAGTCGCAGAACTCGTTCGCGCCGCACGGCTGGGCGCCGAAGCCACCGCACTGCCGACCCGGCGGAGGATTGCCGCCGTCGAGGAACCCCCCCTTGCCGTGTTCGGTGCACGCGGAGCCAAGGACGATCAGGAACGACGCCAGCGTGACGAGTCTCATGCCCGCTGTGCATCAACCGGTGTGCCGAAGCCGTTGCCAGCAATTTCCGCCTGCTATGCGACTTCGGTCTCAGAAATCTGACCTGCCGCCGGCCCGGCGCGCCAGTCATGTCAGACGGTCACATCCCGCGAGGCCCGGCGGAGCCGAGGTCGGCGATGGGGCGATCTCGCGTGTCGGTCGAGGGCGTGGAGAGATCATCCTCGTCCACGATGTCGAGCTCCTGCTCGGGTTCGGGACCATGCTCGGTGGCAGACGCCTCGAGGGCCTCGAGCCAGTTCTGGCCCTCGTCGAACGAGCTATCGTTGTCGGGGATCTTCCGATCGACCGCGGTCGGCAGGTGCACGCCATAGAGGTCGCCACTGCCCGTCTTCGCGTGCGGAATGGCCGCGAGCTCCGGTGGGAGCTCCTCCTCACCGGCACCAAGCATGGCCTCGTCGATCTCGGCGCCCACACCGATCAGATCCTGGGCCGCCCGCGCGTCCTCGTTCGACAGCGCATCGACATCGAGGTCTTCGAGATGGACCACCTGGACGTCCTCGAACTGCTGCACCGGATCTTGGGGATCGAGGTCGAAGCTGTCGGGGATCACGGCCGGTTCGGCGTCGCCGGAGGCCCGGGCTGACCTTCCCGGCTTGCTGCGACGTTTGCCCAGGACGAGCGCGACCGCGCCGCCGAGCATGAGCAACTTGGTCATCGTGATGAGGCGCATGTGGCGACGAGGAGCACACCGCGTGCCGCCAGGTCGTCGCGAGCGGAGATCGCCCGCCGTGCGCGAGCGCGCGCAGGGTATTCTCGTGCCCATGGCTGCACCGAGTCGTCGCGACTTCGTCCGGCTGGTCGGTGCCGGTGCGGCAGGGCTCGCGATCGGCTGCGGCGATAACCTGACCACCGGGGCGGCGGCCTCCGCGATCCTCGAGCCCACGAGCGACGCGCTGATCGTCGCGGTGTGGGCACGCGATGCTGGCACGGCCACGGTCGAGGTCCGCGGCGGGGGCGGAGTGATGACCGCCGCCATCGCGCTCGGCTCGTCGGGCAGCGGCGCGATCGACCTCGTCGGTCTCGAGCCGGCGACGACCTACGAGCTCACGATCGTGACCTCCAGCGGGGTCCGGCTGGGACCGCACCTCGCCCGGACCGCACCCGGCGAGGACGACCCGCGCGCGGTCCGGATCGCCGTGGTGGCGGACGTCGACGCGAACCCCGAGTTCGACAGCGAGCTCGTCACCCACGTCGTGAACGCGGATCCCGACCTGATCGTCTCGCTCGGGGATTTTCCATACACAGATAACGGCCCGGTCGCGCAGACGCTCGCGGCGTATCGCGACCGCCACGCCGAGATCCGCACGCTGCCCAGGATTCGCACACTGCTCGAGAGCGCGTCGCTGCGCGCGATCTACGACGATCACGAGTTCCGCAACAACTGGGACGCCGCGTTTGCGGCCACCGAGGCCAGCCGGTTCGACGCGGCGATGACGGTGTGGGACGAGTTCTTTCCGGTCCGCGACGCGGTGAGCGACGTCCGCTACCGGCGCTGGCGGTGGGGCGCGAACGTCGAGTGCTTCCTGCTCGACTGCCGCCGGTTCCGCGACGCCAACGCCGCTCCGGACGACGCGCGGAAGACGATGCTCGGGGCGACGCAGCGCCACTGGTTCCTCGAGGGCATCGCCGCCAGCACCGCCCCGTTCAAGCTGGTGTTCACGAGCGTGCCGCTCGGCTACGGCACCGGCGACGACCACTGGACCACGTTCGCGACCGAGCGCGATGCCATCCTCGATGCGCTCGTCGGGATCCGGGGCATCGTGTTCGTCACCGCTGACCAGCACTTCTTCGCAGCGCACCGCCACGCGCACGGGATCCGGGAGTTCCAGGTCGGTCCGCTCGCCCGCGGCATCGGGACGCCCGGCCCGATGGCGCCCGGGGTGGTGTTCCGTTCCGAACGCTACAACGCCGGACTGCTCGAGTTCGACGCCGAACACCTCGTGGTGACGGGGATCGGGCCGGATGGCGAGCGGTTCTACAGCGAGACGCTGACGGCGGACGAACTGACGCCACGTCGAAGCTGACCCCACGTCAGTTCCTCGAAGGCCAGCGCTGATACCATATTCCCCGATGGGGTCCGGTAGAACGTACCTGGCTGCGTTCGCGAGCATGCACGCGATCGCCGATCTGGACGAGCGTCGTCGCGTCGCTCGCCAGGGTCTCGCGATGCTCGCACAGATCGCCGAGCGCGAGCCCGCGCCACTCGAAGGGCTGCCGGCCGAGCAGCTACTACTCGCGGTTCGCGCGGCGCTCGGCGATGGCATGCTCGGCGATCTCGAGTGGATGTCGCCTGCCGCCGGGGCGATCGCGATGTTCGAGCTCGCGCAGGCCTTGCCGCCCGGGCCCGAGCGCCGCGAGCTCGGACGCCGGGTGCTGACGCGGCTACGCCAGGCCGATCGCGACACCTTCGTGCGGCTGCTGATCGCCCTCGCGCGATCGTCACCGAAGCTGCTGGCGAGCGACGGTCTGCGCGCCCGCGCGGAGGTGGTGCTGTCGGCTCCGCTCACCGCACCTGGCGCGATCGGCGAGCTGGCGCTCGGGGTGCTCGCACAGCCGACGCTCGCGGCGAGCTGGGTCGAAGGTCCCGCCACGGGCTCGTTGCCGGGACGCCGGCTCGCTGGACGCATCCTCGCGCATGGCGCGCGAGAGGCCGTGCGGCGTCACGATGCCGGAGATCGCGGCGGGGTGGCGGTGCTTGCGCGCCCGGCGATCCGTGCCGCGTTCGCCCGGCTACTCGGGGATCGAGAGGCGTTGGTCTGGCGATTCGCGGGCATCGCGCGCGGGCTGCTCGCCCATGTCGACTCCGATCTCGCCGACGACATCGATCGCGAGCTGCGTGGCACCGCGACCTCGACCGAGCTCCGGCGTGCCGCGGCCTCGGCGGCCGCCGCGCTCGAGCGAGGGGGAGCGGCCGCCCGCTGGAAGCCACTCTTGATCGGGCTCGCGGCGCGCGAGCCAGGGGTCGCACGCGGGGCGATCCTCGGACTCGCGGGCCTCGCGCTCACCGACCCCGATGCCGCCGACGCGCTGGCGACGGCCCTGATCGAGCGCGCGCCGCTCGATGGCGTCGAGGCGCTGGCCGAGCTGCGGCGCGAAGAAGGCGCCATGCTCCCCCAGGCGACCGTGGCGGCGATCGCGTGGACCCGCACGCAGCTCGCCGCCGACGTGACCGGCCGCGATGACGGCCGATGGGGGCTCATGCATGCGCTCGATGCCGAGCTCGGGGGGGGATCGCGCGCCGATGGCATCGGGATCCCGCTCGCGGCCGCGCGTGCCGCCCTGGATGCAGGCGACGTCCCCCAGGCGTTGCGCCAGGCCCGCGCCGCGGTCGATGAAGTGAGCGCGTCGGCCGACTGGCTCGAGCGGTCCACCGATGAAGATCCGCTCGATCGCAGGCACTCGATGCGGATCCTCCGCGAGCTCGACCGCGAGCTGCTCGCCGACAACGCGCTCACCGCGGTGCTGGCCCTCGCGCCGGACCTCGATCCGGCCCGCGCCGAGTTCGCGCGAGCGCTGGCCAGCATCGAGCGATCACTCCTCGCGCACGAGTCACGTCCCGAGCAGGGCGCGGTGGCACATGGTGGGTTGCGGATCGCGCGGCTGCGTGCCCTGGTCCGCCTGCTCGATGGGGTGCGAGCCACGAGCGATGCCGATCTCGGCCCCCGGCTGATCGCCTTGCGCCAGCTGATGGCGCGCGCGGCGATGGACCATTCGTCGCTGCGGCGCGCGGTCTGGGCCGCGCTGACCCGCGCCGGCGATGCCCTGCTGCGTGACGATCACGCCGAGATCACCGACCTGCTGCTCGCCTGGACGACCGCGTTTCCCGACGACGACTTCGCGATCGTGCGCGAGGCTTCGATGGTCCCCGAGGTCGAGGCCGCGTTCGCTGCGTATGCCCGGCTGCAGGAGGCCAACCACGACGCCGCGGATCCCGATGACGACGACGCGATCCGGACTGTCGCCGAGCGGCTCGGCGAGCTCGCCGACGCACTACCGCCGGAGCAGTCACCACGCGTCGAGTCGGTGCGACTCGCCCTCGCCCGGCTCGGCAATCAGCTCGCGCGGATCACGTCGGCGGCGAGTCATGCCGCGGTGCCCGCTGGCGCGTTCGATGCGATCGCGATCGAGCTCGGGGCGCTTGCCCGGCGCGTGTTCGGCGCCAGGCAGCGACTCGGACTGGACGCCGAGGACCGTGGTCCCGAGCTCGAGTCCGCAACGCGCGCGATCAGCGACGAGCTCGCCCGCGGCGGAACCCAGCTCGACCACGCCGTGGCGACGATGGCCGAAGCTGCCCGCGCCAGCTTGCCGGTGGCCCTCGCGGGGACGGTCGAGCGCGTGCTGATGTGGCTGGTGCGGCGGCCCCATACCGAGGAGGAGCCAACCGCCAGCACGGCTCCCGAGGCGCTGTTGCCGGGCTGGGTCCCGCTGTCGCGGCTGCTCGGCAGCTTCTTCGTGGTGCGCTCGATCGGACGGGGTGCGGGTGGCTCGGTGCTGCTCGCCGTACGGTCCGACGAGCGGACGCGTGCGGATCGCGAGCTGGTCGCGCTCAAGGTGCCGGACTACTCCGGTGGGGCGGCGCGCAACCTGTCCGAGCAGGAGTTCGAAGCGCTGTTTCGCGAGGAGGCCGGAGCGTTGCTCGCGTTGCCCGCCCACCCAAACCTCGCTCGCTTCATCACGTTCGATGCGAGCGCGCAGCCCAAGCCGGTGCTCGTGATGGAGTTCGTGCGCGGCACCAACCTCGAGCGGCTCCTCGAGGGCACCGTCCTCGACATGCCGCGGGCGCTCGCGATCGTCGATCACCTGCTCGCCGGCCTCGAGGCGATGCACAAGGTCCAGATCGCGCACCTCGACGTCAAGCCAGCCAACCTCGTGCTCCGCGACAAGGCGGGCGATGCCGTGCTGGTCGATTTCGGGCTCGCCGGACGCCGGCTGCGCACCGGGTGCGGCAGCGTTCATTACGGCGCCGCGGAGGTCTGGATCGAGAGTCCCGGCGTCGAGCCGTTTGCCGCGGATGTCTACGCTGCCGCGTGCGTGGCGTTCGAGGTGCTCACCAACAAGGTCCTGATCCATGGCGACACCCTGAAGGGCGTGCTCGACCAGCACTTCACGAGCCAGCCCGGAAGCGCCACGTTCGCCGTGCTCGCACGCCTGCCACGGCTCGCCCCCCTGGCAGAGCTCCTCCGGGCGGCCATCGTGCGCGATCCGAAACGGCGCCCGACCGCGGCTCGGCTGCGCGCGGGGTTCGCGGCGATCGCCCCGGATCTCAAATCGCTCGCGTGGCCGATCCAGATCTAACCCCAGGGTTCGCCTCCAGCTCAGGTCCACCCTGGGGATAAGATGCTAGGCAGTAACGTGCGCGCCTTCGTCCTCTGCTGGTTCGTCGCGCTCTGCGCGGTGACCGCAGGTGCGCCCACGGCGCGGGCCCACCCCCACGATCCGCACGCCAGCTACGCGAGCGTGGCCGGTCCAGCGATCGTCGCGAGCACCCCGCGTGGCACGATCTCTCCAGCCGGGCACGGGTCCGCTCCCGATCCGCGGCTCGCGATGTTCGCGCTCCCGGCGCGCCCCCCGCTGTTCGTCGGACCGGCGCGTACCGCCAGCCTTGCGCCACTCGATGTGGTCTCACTGCCGTTCATCGCCCAGCAGCTTTCGCGCTCCTCGCGTGGCCCGCCGATCTGATCACGTTCGATCGATCCGCCATCCCCACACGATCACGACCGAGCTCTCCGCTCGGCAGGAGCCATCATGTCAAATACTGATCTACCCGGACCCGAGACGCACGACGGGAGTGACTCGAGCGAAGATTCCCGGCCGCCCACCTGGCAGGAGCGCCACGGCGCGACGATCCTTGGAGCCGTGCTCGCCGGCGTGTTCGCCCTCGTCCTCACGATCCAGGCAGCGTGCTGAGTGGCGAACCCGATCGCCCTGGCGGCCGGGCTTGCGCGCGCGGTGACCATCGAGTGCCCGCATTGCGGCAAGCGCAAGCTCGTGACGCGCGAACCGAAGGCATATCGAGTGTGCCAGCGTTGCCACAAGCAGTTCCCGGATCCACTCGCCACGCGCCCTAAGCGATGACCGGTTCGCGCGTGCTGATCGAGCTCGTCATCGTGCTCGGCACGGCCGCGGTGGTCACCGTCGTGTTCCAGGCACTGCGCCTGCCGGTGGTGCTGGGATACGTGCTGGCCGGTCTCCTGATCGGTCCGCACGTCCCGGTGCCGCTCGTCGCGAACGCCGGCCTGGTCCACGTCCTGTCCGAGCTCGGCGTGATCTTGCTGATGTTCTCGATCGGGCTCGAGCTCAAGCTCTCGGCGATCGCGCGGGTCGGAGTGCCGGCCGCCCTCACCGCACTGTTCGAGGTCGGCCTCGTGATCGCGCTCGGCACCGTGGTCGCGCGGCTCGTCGGCTTCTCTCCGGGCGAGGCCATCTTCGTGGGCGCGTGCCTCGGGATCTCGAGCACCATGCTGGTCGCGAAGGCCTTCGAGGAGCTCGGCTGGAAGGGCGGCTTCACCGAGATCGTGTTCGCGATCCTGGTGTTCGAGGATCTGATCGCGATCCTGCTGCTCGCGATCCTGGCCGGTGTCGCGAGCGGAGCCGGGCTCGCCGCGCCCGACATCGCGATCATGATCGGCAAGCTCGCCGGCTTCCTCGCGCTGATCCTGGTCGGCGGCCTCCTGATCGTGCCCCGGTTCATCCGCTGGATCGCGACGAGAGCGCGGACCGAAACGCTCTTGATCAGCGCACTCGCTGTGTGCTTCGGGATCTCGGAGCTCGCGGCAGGTGCCGGCTACTCGGTCGCGCTCGGAGCGTTCGTCGCGGGCGTGCTGATCGCCGAGTCCGACCAAGGCCACCAGGTCTTCGGGCTCGTGAAGCCGTTCCGCGACGTGTTCGCGATGGTGTTCTTCGTCTCGGTCGGGATGACGATCGATCCCGGCGAGCTCGCGATCGAGGCGCCCCGGATCGCGGCCCTCACCGCGGTCGTGCTGATCGGCAAGCCGATCGGCGTGACGATCGGAGTGTTCCTGGCCGGCCATGGCGTGCGGCCGGCGGTGCGCGCCGGGCTCTCCCTCGCGCAGATCGGCGAGCTGTCGTTCGTGATCGCAGGCGTGGTTCCAGGCAACGCCAGCTTGCTCGCGATCGCGGTCGGCACCGCGTGCGCCACCACGATCACCTCACCGATCCTGATCCGCAGCTCCGACGCGATCTCGGCCTGGGTCGCGACGCGCCTGCCACCGCGCATCGCGACGTTCGTCAGCTTCTACGACGCCTGGATCGCTCGGCTGAAGAATCGCGAGATCACGATGTGGCGGAGGTTTCGCCGATCGATCGTGGTCCTGCTTGTCGACACCGGGGTGCTGCTCGCGATCCTCATCACCGCCTCGACCGTGGCTCCGCGCTGGCTCGCCGAGGCAGGCATCGAAGGCTGGGTAGCGACGGTGGTCCTCGTGGGCACGGCCGGTGCGCTCGCGGCGCCGTTCGGGATCTCTTCGGTCCGGCGCATCTCGGTCATCTCGCACCGGCTCGCGACCGAGGTGATCCCGATCGGCGCGCTCAACGATCTCGGTCGCGCACCGCGCGCCGCGTTGATCGTGACCTTCGAGCTGGCGATCACGCTCGCGATCACCGTCCCCTTCGTCGCGGCGATCCAGCCGTTCGTGCCGGCGAGCCCGCTCGTCGTGATCGCGATCGCGCTGGTGCTGGTCGGGGTGATGCGGCGGTCGCTCGGCGACTTCGCGGGTCACGTGCAAGCGGGCAGCGAGCTGATCCTCGAGCTGCTCTCCCAACCGGCGAAGGACGGTGCCCTGCTCGCACAGGTCGAGGCCATCCTGCCCGGCTTCGGCAACCTGACCTCGATCACGGTCCCGGCATCGTCGCAGTTCGTCGGTCGCTCGCTCGCGAAGCTCAACCTGCGCGCGCGCACGGGTGCGAGCGTGCTCGCGATCGGGCGCGGCGACCATGGCATGGCCTCGCCATCACCGACCGAACCCCTGCAAGCGGGTGACGTGCTCGCGATCGCCGGGTCGGACGCCGCGGTCGCCGCCGTACGTGCCTTGCTCGAGCTGCCTGCACCCACATCAGAGTACCTCGGCACCTGACCATCGGGCGGTGGCAGAGGTATCGTCGGTTGCGAGGATTCCCCATGGCCAAATTCGCGACAGATGAGATCGGCAAACCTGGCAAGCCGCCGAAGTCCCGCCGCTTCCCCTGGCGACTGTGGCTCTACGCGGTCGTGATCACGGCGGCCGCGGGAGCCGGCGGTTACTATGCCTGGCACTTCCGGCAAGACTCGATAGCCAAGAACGAAGTCGCCACGGCCGCGACCAAGAAGCTCGACGAGCAGTCGGGTTTGCTCGCCGACCAGACGAAGAAGGCCACCGATTACAAGGCGACGAACGACAAGCTGGCCAAGGAGAAGGAGGTGCTCGACGTCGCGCAGAAGGAGCTCGCGAAGAACCTCAACACGACCAAGGACGAGCTCACCAAGCTCAGCGCGCAGCGCGCCGAGACCGAGAAGCGCATGGCGGCGATCGAAGACATCCAGAAGCAGTTCGCGAAGATGATCGATACCGGGGCGCTCAAGGTGACCTCGCGGCGCGGCAGCCTCGTGCTCTCGCTCCCCGCCGAGGTGCTGTTTCCCTCGGGCGTCGCCGATCTCTCCGAGGACGGCAAGATCAAGGTGCTCGAGGTCGGCATCACGCTCAAGAAGTTCACCGATCGCCGGTTCCTCGTGATCGGTCACAGCGATAACCAGCCGCTCAAGAACAGCACCTTCAAGGACAACTGGGAGCTCTCCACGGCGCGGGCGCTCACCGTGACGCGGTTCCTCGTGCAGGCCGGTATGGACCCCAGGAACCTGCTCCCCGCGGGTGCCGGCGAACACGACCCGGTCGCGCCCAACGCGTCGGTCAAGGACCTCGCGCGCAACCGCCGGATCGAGATCGCGCTCATGCCGGCGCTCAACGAGCTGCCACCCTTGCCGGCCTCGCTCACCGAGTCCAAGCCGGCAGAGGCCAAGACCGACGTCAAGAAACCCTAGCCCGAACGATCACACGGCCGCCCCCGCCATGGCGCGCCGGGCCGCCGCCGCCGCCGGCCTCCAGCCGCCCCGGTAGACGCGCAGCCAGTACAGGCTGGCGCCGACGACGATCTCGAGGGCCAGCCCGATCCAGCCGCCGACCGCCCCCATTCCCCAGTGGACCCCGAGCAGCCAGGTCAACGGAGGCGTGGTGAGCCACGCGGTGGCAATCCCGAGGACCGCGGCATAGCGGACATCGCTGGCCCCGCGGAGGACGCCACGCGCGATCACGTTGGCCGCGTCCGCGACGAGGAACGCCAGGCTGACATGGACGAGCGTGGTCGATCGGGCGGCCAGGGCGACGTCCCCGCCCGACATCGCGTTCGCGATCGTGCCGCCAAGGATCGCATACGCCACGAGGCAGGCCGTCGCGTAGCCCGCCCCGAGCGCGAGCGCGCGATGGGCCACCTTGGGCACGAGCGCGTCCTTGCCGGCGCCGACCGCCTGGCCCACGAGCACCGCGGCAGCCTCGGCGAGCGCGTGCGCCGGCAAGAACGACACGTTCACGAGGTGGAGGACCAGATGATGCGCGGCGCCGTCGAGCGCACTCATCCGCGCGACGAGCACGGTGAGGATGAGGAACGCCCCGACCTCCATGATGAACTGCACGCCGTTCGGGACGCCCTGCGCCCAGACCTCGCGGATCGCGCGGCCGTGCACCACGAGCTTGCGCAGCCGTGCGCGCATCGGCCAGGCAAGCACCGAGAGCTCGGTCACGTTGCCAAGGATCGTGGCGAGCGCAGCTCCGCCCACGCCCCAATCGAGCCCGAGGATGAACACGGCGTCGCACGCGATGTTGACCGCGTTGCCCGCGAGCGCGGCCCGCATCGGGTCGCGGCTGTTGCCTTCGCCGTAGCTCGCCTCGCGGAGCGCCGCGTAGAGCAGCACGAGCGGGGCGCCGAGCGAGCGGATCGCGAGGTACTGCGACGCGAACGCGCCGGCACGCGGCGATGCGGAGAGCGAGCCGATCAGCGGCGCGATCAGCTGCCCCGCGACGAGCGCGACCACGCCGAGCCCGAGCCCGAGCACCACCGCCGCGCCGACGAGCGCCGGGATCTTGTCGCGGCGACCGGCGCCGACCGCCTGCGAGACCAGCGTCTTCGCGCCGCGGAGCAGGCCGATGCCGAAGCACACGAGCGCGAACCCGATGACCGCGGCCAGGCCCACCCCTGCGAGCTCGTCGGCGCCGATCTGGGCGACGAACGCCGTCGAGGCGAGGGTCATCGTCGAGAACGACAGCATCGAGACCGTGATCGGCCACGCGAGTCGCAACAGCTCGCGCCCGGGTCTCTCGGTCCAGCTCGGATTGGAATGCACAGCAGCAGACATGACGGTCCTCGAAGCAGCCCGACCTGGTCGGGACGACTGAGCTCTTCGAGCCCGTTGGTTCGTTGCCGAAATACCAAACGGGCTCCTGGGATTCGACCCGGGAGCCCGCGGCGGGGAGCTAGATCCGAGCGACTATTCGTCGGAGCCATGCCCACCGCGGGCCACGTGATCGTCGACGAAGATCTTCGTCGATGGACACATGGTGCGGACTGGCTGGCTCATGGAATGACTCGGGATGACGAGCTCGACTCTCGCGTAGCCGGCGACCGTCGTCAAGATCTGCGTCACCGGATGCGATACGCGATCGTCGTACGCCGGCAGCTCTGGACCGACGCGGGCCCGGGCAACGTCGCGAACTGCCACGACTCGGCGTCGTGCACGAGCGCGCGGTCGAAGGCCGCGAGCGACGATCCCCGCACGAGCTCGGCCTTGGCGACGTGGCCATCCGGCGAGACGCAGAGCTCGAGCTCGGCGGTCGCGGTCTCTCCGAGCCGCGCCCGGACGAGGTGGGCCACGCGATCGACCGCCGGGACCGACAGCTCGAGCGCCGCCGGGAAGCTCGCGGGCGCGGCATCGCCGGTCGCATGGGGATCAAACTGGATCCTGCCGTGCGGCGAAGCCTCCGCCGGCATGCGGGAGCCGACCGTGGACGAAGGTGCACAGGCAGAGACGATGATGAGGGCAGCTAGCTTGGACATGGACTCCTTGGGCAACAGCGATCCCGGCGCACCCCCGTTCGCAGCTGCGAGCTCACTCACCACCAAGCGCCGTGCCAGCGCTCGAGGCGCTCAACTCATCGAAACTCCTGTCACGCCGGGAGGACCGCGACGCCTCATGCGGCGCGAATCAAGTGTCGCAGCGCGGGAATGACCGGAGGCCTCGGCCGGTTGACACGCCGCCAAACGAGCGGTTTGCTCGCCTGCCTTCCATATGTCCGATCGCCTCACCGAAGACGTCACCAAGTTCCAGGGTCGGTTCTCCGCGCTCAAGGCCGAAGTCGGCAAGGTCCTGGTCGGCCAGGACGAGATGCTGCACCGGCTGCTCCTGGGCATGCTCGCGGGAGGCCACGTCCTCCTCGAGGGTGTGCCGGGGCTCGCGAAGACACTCGTCATCCGCACGCTCGCGGACGCGCTCGACGGCACGTTCTCGCGCATCCAGTTCACACCCGACATGCTGCCCGGTGATGTGGTCGGCACGCAGATCTACAACCCGCGCGAGGGTTCCTACACGGTGAAGAAGGGCCCGGTGTTCGGCAACTTCATCCTCGCGGACGAGATCAACCGTGCCCCCGCGAAGGTCCAGTCGGCGCTGCTCGAGGCGATGCAGGAGAAGCAGGTGACGCTCGGCGACCAGACCTTCAAGCTCACCGAGCCGTTCCTGGTGCTCGCCACCCAGAACCCGATCGAGCAAGAGGGCACGTATCCGCTGCCCGAGGCGCAGCTCGATCGGTTCATGTTGAAGGTCAAGGTTGGCTACCCGACCAAGGACGAGGAGTTCAAGATCATCGACCGGATGGCTGGCGCCGGCGCCGAGCCGACCGCATCCAAGGTGATGGGCACCGACGAGATCCTCGCGGCGCGCGATGTCGTTCGCCAGGTGTTCGTCGATGACAAGGTCAAGCGATACGCGGTCGACCTCGTGGCGGCCACGCGCGACCCGCGGGCCGCCGGGCTCGCCTCGCTCGCGCCGCTGATCGATAACGGCGCCTCGGTGCGTGCCACGATCTCGCTCATCAAGGTGGCCAAGGCGCAGGCGCTGCTGTCGGGTCGCAGCTACATCTCGCCGCACGACGTCAAGACGATCGCGCACGACGTGCTGCGCCATCGCCTGCTCGTGAGCTACGAGGCCGAGGCGCAGGGCAAGACCACCGATCATGTGATCGCCCAGATCCTCGAGAACGTCCCCGTCCCGTGAAGTGAGGTTGCCGTGCTCCCCGCGGAGATCGCTCAAGCGGTAAAGCGCATCCAGTTCATCACCGGTCGGCAGGTGGCGGACGTGATGGCGGGTGCGTACCTGTCCGTGTTCAAGGGACGCGGCATGGAGTTCGACGAGGTGCGGCCCTACGTCCCCGGCGACGACATCCGCGCGATCGACTGGAACGTCACCGCGCGCACCGGCGAGCCTCACATCAAGCGCTTCGTCGAGGAGCGCGAGCTGACGGTGATGCTGCTGGTCGATGTCTCGGCGTCGCAGGACTTCGGCAGCGGTCGCCGCAGCAAGCTCGAGGCCGCGGTCGAGCTGTCGGCCCTGCTCGCGATGAGCGCGGTCAACAACGGTGACAAGATCGGGCTGTTGCTGTTCCACGGCGGTGCGGACCTCTACATCCCGCCGCGCAAGGGCGGCAAGCACGCGCTCCGGGTGGTCCGAGAGGTGCTCGCGCGTGGTCAAGCAATACCGGGTGGACTGTCCGCGCGCCGGACACCATTCCCGCTGCCGCGCGCGATCCGCCGGTGGTGGGCCAAGCTGCAGACCGCGACCCGCGCCGAGCCCCGGCGAGCAACCAGCATCGCGGCCGCCCTCGAGTTCTGCCGCCAGGTCCTACCGAGGCGCGCGGTGCTGTTTCTGGTGTCCGACTTCCTCGACGACGGATACCTGCAGGTCCTGCGGCACGCGAACCGCAAGCACGACGTCGTCGCCGCGCTGATCACCGATCCCCGCGAGGCCGTGATGCCACCCGCCGGGCTCGTGACTCTCGAGGACGCCGAATCGGGAACCACGCGCCTCATCGATACCCGATCGCCGGCGTTCCGCACCGAGCTCGCGACACGCGCGACCGAACGCACCGAAGGGCTGCGCGCCCAGCTGCGCGCGACCGGGATGGACCTCATCGTGTTCGACGCATCGGGCTCGATGGTCGATCCGCTGCTGAAGTTCTTCCGCGAGCGCGAGCGGAGGCTGCACCGATGAAGCGGCTCGCGATCATCGTCCTGCTGGGCGCTTGCGGCGTCAGCGACGAGCCCAGCGAGTCCGACGAGACCGTGGCGATCGTGCCCGCGAAGGACGCGATCGCGAAGACCTCCGAGCTCGGACCGGTCAAGGCCGTGGTGAAGGTGTGGCCGGCCAAGCCGACACTCGGCGACTCGATCTATGTCCGGCTCGAGGTCGAGGCGCCTGCGGGAGTCAGCATCGAGGCGCCCTTTCAGGAAGCCGGCGATCAGCGGCTCGGGCGGTTCCGCGTGATCGGGTTTGCCCGCGACTCGCACCGCGCCGCCTCGGGTGGACTGGTGCAGGAGCAGACCTACACGCTCGAGGCCCAGACCAGCGGACGGCATCGTGTCCCGCCCCTCCGGCTCGAGGTGATCGACGGGCGTGGCAGCGACAAGTCCAGGCCGCAGGAGCTGCTCACCGACGAGGTGCCGCTCGAGATCGCGCCGGTCCCCACCGAGGCCGCGTCCGCGCCCCTGAAGCCCGCCGCCGGCGCGCTGGATCCCGACGTGGGTGGCACGAGCTGGCTCGTGGTCGTCGGGCTCGCCAGCCTCGTCGTGCTCGTCGGCGCGGGCTCGGTGATCGCGTTCCGCGCGATGGGCGCTCGCAAGCGGCTCGAACAGCAGCGCTCGGCCTACGATGAGGCAGTCGCCCAGCTGCGCGCGCTGCAGTCGCGCGGTGCACCGGATGCCGAGACCGCGGATGGCTGGTTCGTCCAGCTGTCTTCGATCGTCCGCCGCTACCTCGAGTCGCGCTACGAGATCCGTGCCCCCGAGCTCACGACCGAGGAGTTCCTGCTCGTCGCCACGGCTCGCCCCGAGCTGCGGGGCCCCCACCGCCAGATGCTGTCGTCGTTCCTCGAGCGCTGTGACCGCGTGAAGTTCGCGGGCTATCGCCCCGATGCCGCCGAGTCGCTGGCCACCCTCGAGGCGGCGAACGGCTTCGTCGAGGACACCCGGCTGCGCGAAGCCGAAACCGCGAGGGCCGCATGACTCTCGACGACATGTTCGCGAACAAGTGGCTGATGCTGTTCGCGCTGCTCGCGGTGCCGGCCGTGTGGTGGGCGCGCCAGGGCACCGGGCGCGTGCTGTTCTCATCGCTGCGCGCGCTGCCTGCTGGTGGTCACACGTGGCGGGCGCAGCTCGCGTGGATCCCCGACGTGTTCACCGGGCTGGCCGTGATCGCGCTCGCGATCGCGCTCGCGGGCCCACGCAGCGGCGACGACAACGCGCGGATCCGCCGCGACGGCATCGGCATCATGATGGCGGTCGATGTCTCCGGCTCGATGCGCGCGCTCGATCTCTCGCAGAACAACCACGAGCTGACACGGCTGGATGCGGTCAAGCAGGTGTTCGAGCAGTTCGTGCTCGGCGGCAAGGGACTCGCGGGCCGGAACGACGACGCGATCGGCCTGATCGCGTTCGCCCGCTACGCCGAGACGCGCAGCCCGCTCACCCTCGATCACCAGAACCTCGTGACCGCGGCGAGCCAGCTCGAGTTCGCGCGCGAGGCCGAGGATGGCACGGCGATCGGGGCCGGCCTCGAGCTCGCGCTCGAGCGGCTCGCCGAGTTCAAGACCGCCAGCAAGATCGCGATCCTGCTCACCGACGGCGAATCCAACATCCACGAGATCGACGAGGAGACCGCGATCGAGGATGCCCAGAAGGCGGGCGTCAAGGTCTACACGATCGGCGCGGGCACCACCGGGATCGCGCCGATCCGGGTCGACGTCGGCGACGGCCGGACGCAGCTGATGCAGACCCAGGTCTCGATCGACGAGGCCACGCTTCGCAAGATCGCCGACAAGACCGGCGGCCAGTACTTCCGCGCCACCGACAACGCGAGCCTCGTCAGCATCTACGCGCAGATCGACAAGCTCGAGCGCACCAGCCTCGAGGGGGAGCAGTTCGCCCAGTACCACCAGTACTTCGTGTACTTCCTCGCGGCGGCGATGGCATGCATCGTCCTCGCGCTCGGCCTGCGCGGGACTCCTGCTGTCGATGCTGGCCGCAGTCGGTGCGGCGATGCGGCCGCAGGTGCCCGGCGAGACCGAGCCCGTCCTGACCTCGCAGGCGGCGGCCGATGTCGTGTTCGTGCTCGACACGTCGCGCTCGATGCTCGCCGAGGACACCGCGCCCACCCGGTTGGCGCGAGCCAAGGCCGAGATCGGACAGCTCGTCGATCGGCTCGAGGGCCATCGCGTCGGGCTCGTGGCGTTCGCCGGCCGCGCGGTGCCGGCGTGCCCGCTCACCCCGGATCACTCGTACTTTCGCACCGCCCTGTCGATCGTCAATGAACGCAGCGCGAGGCGCGGCGGCACGAAGATCGGCGAGGCCATCAAGGTTGCGCTGCGCAGCTTCCCGGCCGGCCCCGGCGCGAAGCTCATCGTGCTGATCACGGACGGCGACGATCAAGATCCATACTCCGAAGAGGCCGCGAAGGCCGCGCGCGACGCTGGCGTGAAGATCGTCGCGGTCGGGCTCGGCAGTGAGTCCGGCAGCCAGATCACGCTGACCGATCGAAGCACTGGCGCCAAGACGACGCTGATGGACAAAGACAAGCCCGTGATCAGCAAGCTCAACGCGGATCAGCTGCGCAAGATCGCGCTGATCACCGAGGGCGCCTACATCCCGGCCGGCACGTCGGCGATCGATCTCGACTCGATCATGGCGAGCCACGTCCAGCCGATCGTGCGCGCCGCCACCGAGGCCTCGGTCCGCCGGATCCCCGCCGAGCGCTTCCAGTGGTACGTGCTGCTCTCGCTGCTGAGCCTCGTCGCGGCGCTGTGGGTCGGCGCGGGTGCTGGCGAGCGGAGGACCCCGTGAAGCGCAACGTCGTGCTGCTGCTGCTGGTGGTGTGGGCCGGCTGCCTGGGCGCCGAGCACCGCGAGGCCCGCGACAAGTACAACCAGGGCATCGAGGCGCTAGGCAAGGGCGAGCACGAGACCGCCGAGAAGCTGCTGCTCGATGCCCGCAGCAGTGCCGGCGTCGATCCCGAGCTGCGGTTCCGGGCGGCCTACGATCTCGGCGTCACATTCGCGGCGCACGCTGACAAGGTGAAGCAGGGGCAGGAGGCGGACCTCGCGAAGGCCCTCGAGCTCGCGCAGCAGTCCGCGTCGTGGTTCTCCGACGCCTCGCGGCTGCGCAAGGGGGATCCCGACACCCAGGCAAACCTCGCGATCGTCCGCGCCCGCGTCCAGGCGCTGACCGACGAGCTGCGCAAGGCGGAGGGCAAGCTGGAGGCCCGGCTCGACGCCGCGATCCGCGACCAGCGCGGCGTGCTCGACGAGGCCCGCGAGGCCTGGTTCGCGATCAAGAAGACCGGTGGTGCCGATCCGCTCGCCCAGCAAGGCGCGCTGTCGCACCTGGCGGACCGGGAACGCGGCCTGGTTGCCGAGGTCGGGGTGATCACCGATCTCGCCGCCGACGAGATCGACTCGATCGGCAAGAAACCCGAGGACAAGCGGAGCGACGAGGAGAAGGTGCGAGTGGTCCAGCTGAAGAGCGTCGACATCTACCTGCTCGACGCGCGGACCCGGATCTCCGAAGCGCGCCGCAAGCTCCAGGAGCTCGCCGCCGAGGACGGCGTCGCTCGCGCGGAGGCCGCGATGGTCGCGCTCAAGCGTGCGCGCGAGCAGCTGCTCGATCCGGTCACGGTGCTGCGCGACGTGGCGCAGGACGAGCTCGCGCTGATCAAGGACACCGTCACCGGCGGCGGCGGGGCGCAGCTCGACGCCAACGCCGGCGTGATCCCGGGGTGGCTCCATCCGCCGGTGCTCGCCGAGCGGCAAGGCGGGCTGCGCGATCGGGTGGAGGAGGTCAAGGCGCGCCTGCTCGCGGCCGTGACCGAGCCGCCGCCCACCGCCAAGCCCGAGGCCGAGCCCGATCCCAAGCAGGCCAAGCTGCTCGAGCGGGTGCGCGACGCCCTGCCCGCGGTCGCCCAGGCCAGCACCGCCATGGATCAGGCGCGCCAGGCGCTCGCGGAGGCCAAGCTGACCCAGGCCCTCGACCACGAACACACCGCGCTCGAAGCGCTCGCGCGCGCGATCGAGCAGTTCTCCGATCTCAAGCAGACGATCGAGCTCGCGTACGCCGAGCAGCAGCAGGTCGGGGCGTTGCTGTCGCCGGAGGCCGCGAAGTTGCCGGCTGCGGAGCGCGCGAAGCAGACACGGGACAGCGTCGCGCGTAACGTCGAACGGATGACGCGGCTCAAGACGCTGATCGCGGATCAGGCAGCCGAGGTGGCCAACCAGCCGCCGCCGCCACCGGCCCCGGGCAGTGGGAGTGGCGCTGGGAGCGCGGACGATGCGAAGCAAGCCGAGGCGGCGAAGCAAGCCGAGGCCGGCAAGCAGCAGCTCGCGCGCGCCGAGGAGCTGCGCGCCCAGGCCCAGGTCGCGATCGACGAGCTCGGCAAGGCGCTCGCCGGGGCCAAAGGCGCCGACCCGGTGCCGCCATCGACCACGGCTCAGGCCCGGCTCGAGGAGCTCCGCAAGCTGTTCTTCTCCGTGATCGAGCACCTCCAGCAGCTCATCCGCGACCAGGGAGAGACCCGCGATCAGACCTCGGCGATCAGCGGCGAGGATGATCTGGCGCGCGCCCCGAAGCTACCTGGCCTGGTGAGCCGCGAGGATGAGCACGGCGCGATGGCGAAGGCGATCACCGAGGCCCTCGCCGCGCAGGCAGATGCCGCCGGCAAGCAGCAGCCACAGCCCGCCCAGCCCGGTGCACCTGACGCCAAGACGTTCGCTGCCGCGGCCGCCGAGGTTCGCCTCGCGCAGGGCGAGATCGGCGACGCGCACACCGGGCTCGTCAAGGTCCGCGACGCGACCAAGACCAGCGAGAGCCTCAAGCCGGCGCTCGGCAGCCAGGCCAAGGCGATCGAGCACCTCGAGAATGCGCTGCGCATGCTGCAGCCACCACAGAACAAGCAGCAGCAACAGCAGCAACAACAGCAGCAACAACAGCAGCAACAGCAGCAGCAACAGCAACAGCAACAGCACCAACAGCCGCCGCAACAGCCGCAGGCCGGCGCAGGTCAGCGCGCCCGCGACAATGACGCCGCCCAGCAGAAGAAACGACGCGATCGCGACGCCGCGTCCGATCCGGTCGAGAAGGACTGGTAGTGCGCGCGCGGACGGAAATCCTGGTGGTGCTCGCGATCGTCGGATCGACCGCGATCGCGCACGCGCAGGCCGTGCGTGCGAAGTATCGACTCGAGGGCGGCCGGCCGCACACCGATGTGCCGTTCAACATCGATGTCGTCGTCGATGGCTTCGATGAGGCACCGGCGCCGGACCAGCCGACGCTCGAGATCGCGGGGGCGACCGTCACCCCCGCCGGCGCGCAGCCGAACGTCTCGCGCTCGATCCAGATCATCAACGGCCGGCGGCAGGACTCGACGAGCGTGACCTGGGTGTTGCGCTGGCGCGTGCTCGTTCACAAGGAGGGCACGCTCCGGGTCCCTGCGCTCACGGTGTCCCAGGGCTCGAAGTCCGCGACCGCTGCCGCGGGCGAGGCCTCGGTCGACACCGTCCCGACGACGGACGAGATGACCGTCGAGCTCGTGCTGCCGAACCGCCCGGTGTTCACCGGCGAGACGGTGCCCGTGAAGCTCGTGTGGCTGTTCCAGAACCAGCCCGAGGATCAGTCGTTCACGGTGCCGATGATGAGCCTCGACACGTTCACGATCGGCGGGCCGCCGGTGACGGCGGGCTCGCGCAAGGTGCTGCAATTCGCCGCAGGCGCGAAGGATCTCACGCTGCCGTACGAGCTCGACGCCACGACCGTAAACGGTACGAAGGTCAACCGGCTCACCGTGACGTTCTACGCGACCCCGAAGACGGTCCCGCCCGGCGGCAAGGTCGAGCTTCCGCCGGCGTCGGTGATCGCGGCGCTCCCGGTCGGCCGCGCCGACTTCTTCGGTCGATCTGACTCCCGGTTGTTCCGCGCGTCCGACATCGCGCGCACGCTCGAGGTCAAGGCGCTCCCCGAGACCGGTCGCCCGACCAGCTTCGTCGGCGCGGTGGGCGAGCAGTTCTCGATCGAGGTGCGCACGAGCCGCTCGGTGGTCTCGCTCGGCGAGCCGGTGCAGCTCGACATCCAGGTCAAGAGCGACCAGCGCCTCGACACGCTCTCGCTCGGCAAGCTCGACGGCGCGGATCGGCTACCGAAGGATCGCTTCATGGTTCCCGCCGAGCCGCCGACCGGCGAGCTGTCGGCCGATGGCAAGACCAAGACCTTCACCGTGGTGGCGCAGGTCACCGGGCCAGCGACGGAGGTCCCCGCCCTCGCGTTCTCGTACTTCGATCCACGCAAGGCCAGCTACCAGACGATCCACTCCGAGCCGATCGCGCTGTCCGTCAAGGGCGGCACCATCGTCGGCGCCCAGGACGTGGTCGGCGGGATCAAGCGGCCGCAGGCTGCTGATCCCGTCGATGACACGACCCTCGTCACCGCCGAGCTCGCGCTCTCGAGCGATGCCCAGGTCGACGCTCGACCGCTCGGCGGCGCGCTGCTGTGGCTCCTCGTCGGGCTGCTCTATGCCGTCCCGCTGGGCCTGTTCGCGTTCCGCAGCTGGCAGTTGCGCACCGCCGGGTCGCGCGAGGAGGCGTCCGAGGCGCGGGCCGCCCGCAGGCGCGTCGAGGAGCTGCTCGATCGCGCCAAGGATGCGCCCGCTCGCGACGTCGCCGGCCCGCTCGCCGCGTCGCTGCGCGAGCTCGCGCGCGTCCTCGGCCGCGAGCTCGGAGAACACGCCGCCCTGCTCGCGAAGCTCGAGACCGAGAGCTTTGCGCCCGACGCCTCGGGCAAGCCGCTGTCGCCCGACCTGCGATCGGACTCGGCGGGACTGCTTCGCCGATGGGCCACTGACGCTCGTCGTGCGCGCGCCGGCACGAACGCCGGGGCCGTGGCTTCGATGGTGCTCGGCATGCTCCTCGGGTCGGCCGGAGGCTCGGCGCGCGCCGACACGTCGGCGATCTCGCCGCCGCGCGGTGATGTGCTCTCGGACGGTCGCGCCGCATACCAGGACGCGATGCAACACACCGGCGACCCTACCGCGCGCAAGGCGGCGTTCGCGCGCGCCACGATCGCGCTCGGCGAGGCCGCGCGTGCGCATCCCGATCAGCCCGAGCTGCTCGCAGACTGGGGCAACGCAGCGCTCGGCGCGGGGGATGTCGCGACCGCCACCCTCGCCTATCGACGCGCCCTCATCGTCGACGGTGGCAACGCGCGCGCGCTCCGCAACCTCGGATACCTGCGCGCCCGCCAGTCCGAGAGCTTCCGCCCCTCGGCGACCGCGACCGCCACCGACACGTTGCTGTTCTTCCACCGCTGGCCGCGTGCCCGCCGGCTCCTCGTCGGCGCGGCAGCGTTCGCGATCGCGATCCTCATCCTGATGCCGCGGAGCGGCCGACGGCGGCGCGGGACTGGCGTGCTCGCGCTCGTCCCGCTCGCGGTCTGGATCGCGATGCTCGCGTCGGTCGTGTTCGAGGGTCGCCACACCGGCGACGCCGTCGTGATGGACGGCGTGGTCCTGCGCGCTGCTGACAGCGCCGGCGCCCCCGCCGCGCTGACCCAGGCCCTGCCGCGCGGTGCCGAGGTCACGATCATCGAGCGCCGCGCCGAGTGGACGCGGATCCAGCTCGCGAACGGCATCGTCGGCTGGGTGCCGCAGAGCGCGGTCGAGCCGGTCACGCAGTAGCGGCAACCCGGCGTTGACCCGTGCGACCATGGGCACACATGGTCCGCCTTCTCGCCGTGCTGGTGTTCCTCGCCGGCTGCCCCGCGCCGCTACCGCCCGAGCGCCCCCAGCCAATCGAGGAGCCCGATGGCTCCGGCAAGCTGCCCGAGACCCCGGGCGCGCCGAACATCACGTGGAAGCGCGTCGAGACCGCCGCCGAGGTGCCGCCGGCGCCCTCGCCAGGGACGTACCAGATCCACCTGATCGACGTCGGCACCGGGCTCGCCGTGCTCGTCCGGGGCTCGGACTTCGCGATGCTCTACGACGGCGGCACGAACGATCGTGACGAGAAGCCGATGCGGGTGGTCGCCTACCTCGAGGCGACGCTCGGAGCCTCCGGCGATGACCTGTGCGTCGAGCACGGCGCGCCACCGGGCACGCGCGTCAAGCTCGACCACGTGGTCCTCAGCCATCCGCACCTCGATCACGCCTCGGCACTCGACCTCGTGGTGCACTGCTACGATGTCGGCAACTTCTGGGACTCGGGCCGGGTCAACGAGACGGTGTTCTATCGCGAGCTGATGTCCGGCATTGGCCGCTCGACGGCGACCCGGTACCACAGCGCCGCGTCGGTGCCGCCCGATCACAACGTGAGCGTCAAGCAGCTCGCGATCACGCTCCCGAAGTGGGCCCGGTTCAGTGAAGGCGACCGGGTCGAGCTCGGCGAGCACGCGGGGTTCACGATCCTGCACGCGGAGCCGAAGGCGCTCAAGGACCCCAATCAGAACTCCGTGGTGATCGCGGTCGAGCTCGGAGCCGCGAGGCTGCTGCTGGTCGGCGATGCCGAGTCGGGCCCGCGCAAAGATCCCAGCTACCCGGTCGGCGACGTCGAGGAGTTCCTGATCGATCACCACGGCAAGGAGATCCGCGCCGACATCCTGCAGGTCGGCCACCATGGCTCGAAGACGTCGAGCCGGCGCGACTTCCTCGCCGCGGTGCATCCGCAACTCGCGCTCGTGTCGAGCGGACCGAAGCTGTACGGCAAGGTCACGCTCCCCGACATCGAGGTGATCGACGAGCTCAAGCGCGTCGGTGCGAAGATCCTGCGGACCGACGAGCGCGACGACAGCTGCCCGGTCCATGGCCGGATCGGAGGCGACCAGGGCCCCGGCGGCTGCGACTCGTGGGTGATCACGATCAGTCCCGGCGAAGCTGCGAGCGCGCCGTAGGCGCTCGGTCGATCGGCGGCCATGCTAGAGCTAGCTGCGATGACGACGACGCGCCGGCTGTATCACCACGATAGCTATCAGCGGGGTTTCGAGGCCACGGTCGTGGCGGTCACGACATGGAAGGGCCAGCCGGCGGTGGCGCTCGACCAGACGGCGTTCTATCCGGAGGCCGGCGGCCAGCTCGGCGATCGGGGCACGCTCGGAGGCGTGGCGGTGGTGGACACGCAGGAGGACGAGGCGACGATCCTCCACCTGCTCGCGGGCGAGGCGCCGGCGGTCGGTAGCACGGTGGCCGGCGAGCTCGACTGGGCGCGGCGCCGCCAGCACATGGCGCAGCACACGGCGCAGCACCTGCTATCAGGCGCGCTGCTCGATCGCGCGGCGGCGCCCACAGCCTCGGCGCGGCTCGGCGAGTCGTCGCTGACGATCGATGTCGCCCGCGACCGCATCCCCGAGCTGGAGCTCGTCGCGGCGGAGGACCTGGCGAATGACCTGATCGATGACGATCTCGGGATCCGCGCCTGGTTTCCCGAGCCGGCCGAGCTCGCGGCGATGAAGCTCCGGCGCGATCCGAAGGTCACCGCCAACATCCGCATCGTCGCGATCGGCGACTTCGATCTCTCGCCGTGCGGCGGCACGCACTGCGCGAGGACCTCGCAGCTCGGCAGCATCCGGATCACGTCGTCGGAGCGCTACAAGGGGATGACCCGGGTGACGTTCACCACCGCGCGTCGCGGTCGTACCGAGCTGTTCGCGCGCGAGCTCGTGCTGCGCGGGCTGGCCTCGCAGTTCTCGTGCGCCCCCGCCGAGGTGCCCGCGGCGATCGACAAGCTGCGCCGGGTGGCCGACGCATCGAACGCCGAGCTCACCGCCCTGCGCGGACGGCTCGCGAACGTGGTCATCGAGCAGCTCGCTGGCACGGGCCCGGTGATCGCCGCGTTGCCGGGAGATGCAGAGCTGCTGCGCAGCGTCGGCGCGAAGCTGGTGACCGGCGGCCGCGATGCGATCCTGTGTGCTTCCGATCCGGAGGGCACCACCGTGCTGATGTTCCGCGCCGCCGGATCGACGCTCGATTGCGGAGCGCTCTGGAAGCAGCTCGCGGCTCGGTTGGGTGGCAAAGGGGGAGGCCGCGCCGATCGCGCGGAGGGTCGGCTCGCGGCACCGGTCGAGGACTGGGCGGGCCTGATCAGCGAGCTGTCGCGCTAGCACGCGACGGTCTCAGCCGGCGGCGTTGGCCGTCGCATGCGACCGGGGCGCGACCTGTCGCACGCCGAGCCAGATCGGGATCATCCAGCACGTTGGCCGCGCACGACCTCCGGCTCGATGTGTGCTCGGAGGCGCTGCATGCCACGATCGCTCGTCTCGTTCTGCCTGCTGGCCGGTTGCGCGGCCGCGCCCGTGCCGGTAGCTGCGCCGCCCACGCCTCCCGGATCGCCGCCCGCGCCCCACCGGGCCGTCGCTCCTCCCGCGTACGTGCTGCTCGAACCTGCGCCTGACCTGCCTCGCGCGGGACAGCTCGCCGTGTTTCGGCCGCTGCCGGCGGATCACGCGCAGCGTGCGGCGATCGAGGCGGTGCTGGCCCGGCCGTTCCTCCGCTGGGTCCTCGCGGTGGGCGAGGAGGCCAAGCGCCGGGCGAGAGGACGCTGCGGCGCCGACGTGGCGTGTGCTCGCAAGCTCGATCACCCGGCGTACTTCGTGATCGCGCCGGGCGGCAACCGACCGCACCACGGCCTCGCGATCGCGAGCGAGGGCAAGACGGTCGAGCTCGCCGACGCTTGGTACGTCGAGATCGATCCAGCGCACGCGTCGATCCTGATCCCGCACGAATATGGCCACGTCTTGATGGCCGAGTCGTTGCCGGACGATCTACCGCAGCTGCCCCAGACCCTGCCGCACACGACGGGGGCGATCACCAACCACGTCGTCGCCTTCAGCGAAGGTTGGGGCATCCACTTCGAGACCCTCGCCGGAGATCGACGCCAGGAAGTCGAGACCTATGCCAGCTGGCACCGTGACGCGTTCGCGGTCGCTGGCCCCCTCGCGGAAGGCGACAGCTTCGTGCCGGTCACCGATCTGTTCAACTACGCACAGACTTACCGGCGTTACGGTTGCATCAAGGACAACTGCTTCGCGTACCTGCCCCGCCCGCTCGAATCGTACATCCACGATCGCACGCCGAACGCCGAGGATGTCCTCGCGCGGTGGACCGACACGACCTTCGATCCGGCGCTCGTCCGTTCGCTCGATCAGATGGTCGCATCCGAGGGCGTGATCGCCGCCTTGTTCTACCGCCTCGCGACCGCGCCGGAGCCGGCAGGACCGCCGGGGGCCGTGGGAGATCCCCCGCTTCCCGATCCGAAGCGATACGCCGCATTCTTCGACGCCTTCGCGCACATCACAGAACACCGGGCGAGCGCGACGCCCGCCGTGCTCGTGTTCCTCGAAGCCCTGATCCGCGAGGCAGCGCCGGAAGAACGCTCGCGGATCGCGCGCATCGCGATGGAGGTGTTTCATCACACCCTCGTGGTTCGCGACGCGCCTCGCCTGTACGCCGAGCTTCACGCCGCGGGGCACCGGGTCGACAAGCCGAGCTTCAAGCAACGCCTCGCCAGCGCAACTCCCGAGCTCGAGGCCGCGGTGCAGCGGCTCGCCGAGCATCCCGAGTCGCTCGCCGAGGTCGTCGGTCCGGCGCTGTGGATCGAGAACGAGGCACTGCGCATCGATCTCCCGGTGCTCGGCCTCCGCCAGCGCCCACTGGTCCTCGACCTCAACGCCGCACCCATCGAGCTGCTCATGACCATCCCCGGAGTCACGTATCGCGAGGCGAGCGCGCTCGACGCCGCCCGCCGATCGCGCTCGTTTCGATCACTCGACGATCTGGCGATCCAAGGCGTCCGCCGCGCGACCCTCGACAAGGTGCGAGCGATGCGCGCAGGGTTCGAGCAGTCCCACCGCGCACCGCCCTGACGGTCTAAGGCGAGGTTGGAGTAGACGTTCTGGACGTCGT
>JAGSPR010000199.1 GCA_018262455.1 Deltaproteobacteria bacterium
ACCGTGCCCCGGCGCTGGCACCTCAACACCTGCCTCGTCAACTTCTACGGCGACCGGCTCGAAGCCGGCAAGCCGGTGGACGCCGCGCGCGTCGGGGAGGTTCGTAGTAGCCCAGGCAGGCGAACTGCCAGTTGCCGAGCCAGTACACCGGGCGCAGCAGCGAGCGCTGCGGCCGGCCCGCCGGGAGCGGCCGCAGGGTCGAGTACCGCATCTCCCAGAGCGGCCGTAACGTCGCGAGCCAGGCCAGGATTTCGCCACGCGCGCCCGCGTCGATGAAGCCCGGATCGTAGACATAGCAGGGGTCGTGCATCGGCTCGCTCGCCGTCGTGCTTTAGCACGCAACCCGGCCGGCCGAGGTCCGAAAGGTCCGCATGCTCGACTGGCTGTTCGCCCCTCAATGCGCGGCCTGTGGCGATCCCGCGACCACGCTGTGTGAGCCCTGCAGTGCTTCGCTCCACGAGCTCGGACCGGCGTGTCCGCGGTGCGCCGAGCCGACTGGTGACCACGCGGTGACGTGCCAGCGGTGCATGCGCGCGCCCTTGCCACTCGAGCGGATCGTCGCGCCGTGGCGGTTCGGCGGCCAGCTCGCGGTCGCGATCCGCCGGCTCAAGTTCACCGGACGGATGGAGGTCGCGCGTGAGGTCGCGCCGCTGTGGGCGCCGCTCGTCGCCGCCGCCGCTGCACCGGGCGCGGTCGTCGTCCCGATCCCGCTCCACTGGCGCCGCCGGTTTCGCCGCGGCTACGACCACGCGTGGCTGCTCGCGGTCCATGCCTGCCGGTTCGCGGCGATCTCTCCGCCGGTCCCGGCGCTGCGGCGCGTCCACGCGGCGCCGCCGCAGAGCACGCTGACCGCGGCCGAGCGCCGCGACAACCTGCGCGACGCCTTCGCCGTCGGCGATCCGCGGTCGATCGTGGGCCGCTCGGTGGTGCTGGTCGATGATGTCGTGACGACCGGAGCGACCCTGGCCGCGGCTGCCCGGGTGCTGCACGCCGCGGGTGCCGTGCGCGTGATCGGCGTGGCGCTGGCGCGGGCTACTTCCGCTCCACGATGATCAGCTCGATCCGATCGTTGATCGCCGCCGACCCCCGCTGCTCCGGGGGCGAGAGCGGCTGCTTGCCACCAAGGCCGCGCGGCTCGACCCGGCTCGCGTCGATGCCCCACTGGATCAGCCAGTCGCGGATGGTCTGGGCCCGCTTGTCGGACAGCTCCTGATCCCGGTCCGCATGCTGGGACGGCTGGACGTGGCAGGCGACCCGGATCCGCACGATCTCGGGGTGCGCGCGCAGCGTCGCGGCGACCTGGCCGAGCACGTTGAAGCTCGCCCCGGCGAGCTTGGTCCCGCTGGTGAACAGGATCGCGTCCAGGGTCTCGATGCGATCGGGGCTGAGGATGATGATCGATTCGCCCTGATCCGGACACCCATCGTCGTCCTGGATCCCGTTGATGGTCTCGGGCTGGTTGATGCACTTGTCGATCGCGTCGGGGATCCCGTCGCGGTCGTTGTCGAGCTCGGGGCAGCCATCGAGGTCCTCGAAGCCGTCCTTGTCCTCGGGGACCTTCGGGCACGTGTCGTGCGCGTCGGGGACGTTGTCGGCGTCGTTGTCGGGGTCGGGACAGCCGTCGCTGTCGGCGAACCCATCCTTGTCCTCGGGGTCGAGCTGGCACTTGTCGTCGGCGTCGGCCACGCCGTCCTGATCGTTGTCGAGGTCGGGGCAGCCATCGCTGTCATCGAACAGATCGGCGTCCTCGGCCTCGTTCGGGCACTGGTCGGCGCTGTCGCGGATCCCGTCGCCGTCGCGGTCGCCGTCGACCCTGGCCGGGCCGGGCTCATGGATCGCGCGGATCATCGGCGCGCCGGGTGCGTACGCCAGCGAGAGCACGCCTCGCAGCTCGGGCGAGCCTGCCGCGCGGGTGAGGCCGCGACCACCCGCGAGCCCGATGCTGAACCGATGGTCCGGCTGATAGCGAACGCCGGCGAGCCACTCGATCGGAGCGAGCGTGGTCGCGCCGCCCATCTCGGCGGCGTGTCCCGACGGCACCGCGTCGCCGAACACCTCCGTCGCGACCCACACGCGATCGAGCGCGCGCACCGACACCCCGAGTCCCCACGCGACCCCGCTTCCCTGCTCGAGGTTCGCGTAGCGCGAGGTCGCGCGCAGCACGAAGCCCGCGTTGGCCGACAGCGTGACCCGGTGGGCCCACGTGTCGGGGACGAACGCGGCGAGCGCGAGCAGCCGCGCCGACGGCTTGTCGACGCCGGTGAACGCCCGCTCGGTCGCGGTCGGGAGCGTCAGCTGCAGCCCGCTCGCGACGGCGAAGCCGGCCTTGCTCCACAGCCGCGCCTTGCCGTGCAGCGTGAGATCTCCGGTCGCGGTTCCGGAGGCCGGCGCCGTGGAGAACATCGTCCTCGAGTCGACCAGCGGCTGACCGTCCTGCGCGTAGATCGGCATCCGCGCCCCGGCCTCGAACCTTCCGAGGAACGCGTACGCGCCGCCGAGCTCGAGCAGGGTGCTGCGCTCGATGACGTGATCGTCGTTGATGACCTTGCCGTCGAACACGGCGTCGAGCACGAGCGGATTGGTGGCATGCGAGACGATCGCGCTGACGACCCAGTCGCCATCCTTGCCGACCTCGGGAGACTGCAGCTGGAAGCCGGTGCCCGTGGTCGCCGGCGTCGGGTCGAACACCGAGAGCGCCACGTTGTCGGCGCCCACGGCCGGCACGAGGGCGAATGACACGAGCGCGAATGACACGGCCGTCGCCACGCTCGCCCCGGGCCCGCTCGCCCCGGTCACGACGTGGCGACGCCGGCGCATCCCCACGATCGCGATCGCGACGACCACGATCGCGCCGCTGCCGAAGCCATCGCCGGTGGCGCAGCCGCCTCCGCCATGCGCATCGACGAACACCGCGCGCCCCTTGATCGTGATCTCGGCCTGCGCGACCGGATCCTTGTCGAGGAAGACCTGCGCGGTCGCCACGAAGTCGCCCTCCGACTCGGGCGTGAAGGTCACGGCGAAGCCATGCGTCGTGGACGCCGCCAGCTCGAGGTTCTGCGGCGAATCGACGACGCTGAACACGTCGTCTCCCACGATCGCGATGTTGCGGATCAGGAACCCATTGTCCGGGTCCATGCTCGCGACGACCAGCGCGTCCTCGACGGTGATCGGGATGCCGATCCCGGTGAGGCCGAGGTCGATCTCGCGCGCGCCAAACGCGACGTTGCGATCGATCCCGTTGCCCGAGAGCTCGACGAGCGCCACCATCTCATCGCGATCGTCGCTGGTGAAGGCGAGCGTCGCCGGCGGGGCCGTCCCGACGAGCTTCGGGGCGAACCGCACCAGGAAGTCCACGCTCGCGCCGCGCGGGATCTCGATCGGGTCCGGGTCGACGAGCGTCCAGATCTCGGGATCGGCGGTGGTCAGCATCGTCGCGGTGATGTGCAGCGTGGCCGCGCCCAGGTTCGTGACGGTCACCGGCCGGACGGGAGCTGCGTCGCCGGGGTTGCGGAACGTGTCCGGGAAGACCGGCGCCGGAGCCAGCGCGATCTCGCGATCGATCCCACGCCCCCGGATCGTGATCGTCTGGCTCGTGGGTCCTCCGAGCACGCCGGCGATCGTGCTCGACAGGACGATCGCCTCGTCGGGCGTCGTGACCACGGTCGGGGTGTACGTCACCGCGATCGTGAGGGTCTCGCCCGCGGCGAGCGAGGTGTCCGGCGGGAGGGCGAACGTGAAGTGCGGGTTCGGGCTCCCGGCATCGCTGCGCGCAAAGCCGGCAAGCCCGAGCGCGGCCACGCCGGTGTTCGTGATCGTGATGTTCCGGGTCGACGGCGCGGCCTGGAGGTCGAGTACCCCGAAGTCGAGCGTCGACCCGGGGGTGAGCGTGAGCCCGGCGGTGGTCGAGTTGCCGACGAGCGTGACCACGCGGGTGGGATTGACCGCGAGGTCGCTCGTGATCGTGAGCGTGGCGTCGAGCGCGCCGATCCGGTTGTTCGGGTTGGCGACGACGGTGACCTCGAGAAACTCTCCCGCGTTGAGGGTCTGCGGCAAGGTCTGGCTCGTGCCGCCGACGCCGCACACCGCCTGCCGCTTCACCGTGGTGCTCGCGGTGAGCTCGCCGGTCGTGGTGCCTGCCCCCGGCGTGATCGCGAGCGGCGCCCTGATCTGCACCGGGGCCTGGCTCGTGTTCTGGATGCAGAACGTCCTCGACACGATGGCGTCGAACCGCAGGTCGCCGAAGTCGAGCGTGGTCACCGTGGTGTCAAAGCTGGTGGTCTCGCATGACAGCGCGGACACGTTCTCGCCGCCGGCGTCGCTGTCGCTCGCGAACGCTACCGTCGCGGTCATCGTGCCGGTCGAGCCGGCCGGCGGTGCACAGCGCACGCCGATCGACTGGGGAGCGAAGATGCCGCCGCCGAACGTGCAGGACGTGGAGCCCAGGCACGAGAACCCGTTGCTCTCGAACGTGAACCATCCGGCACCGCCGATGATCGAGGCGCTCGCGAGCCGGAGCGGGCCCACCGGCGCGGCCGCGGTGTTGGTCACGGCGATCGGCTGGATCGACGTCTGGCCGAGGTTGACCACGCCGAACGCCACGTCGGTCACGCCGATCACGGCGCTGGTGCCAGTCCCCGACAGGGTCACCGTCGTCACCGGGGTCACCGGGTCGTTGCTCGCGATGGCGAGGGTCGCGCCTTGAAGACCTGGGGTGCTGGGATCGAACTGGACGGCGACCGTGACCGTGCCCGCTGGGCTCACCACCGCCGGCAGCGAGGGCGCGCTGGTGATCGTGAAGTCACCGCTGCCGGTCAGCGTCAGGCTGTCGATCTGGAGGTCGTGCCCGGGGTCGCCCACGTTGCCGAGGACGAGGTTCGCCGACACGGTGAGCACCGCGGCGTTGCCGACGCGGACCGACCCGAACGAGCGCGTCGCGGGCGCGGCGATCTCCTGGGCGACGCCGTGACCGGTGATCGTGAAGTCCGTGCCGATCGAGCCGTGGCTGGCATCGTGGAACGCCACCGTGCAGGTGTCGGTTCCACGCGCGGTCGGCGAGAACCGGACGCTGAAGTCCATCGGCGTGGCGCTCGTGATCGTGTGCGGCAGCGCGATCGCCGGTGTGATCGTGAACCTGCCGCAGGCGGCGCCCGTCAGGTGAAAGTGATCGAGGGTATCGCCGAGCAGCGAGCTCGCGTTGACCGTGCCGAGGGCCGTGTTGAACGCGTTGACCTCCACGTCGCCCACGTCGACGTCGCCGGGCGGCGGTGTCGATGACAGAGACGCGAATGCCGTGCTCGTCCAGGCCGAGATCACCAGCACGACGCACGCAAGCCAACTCTTCGACATCCGGTCTCCCCATGGCGCTGCCGGGCTGTCCTCCCGGCGACGCAAGATCATCGTACACCGTCCCCGCACGGCCGAAACCGACCGGCTTCACCGCGGATCCCCCGCGGGCCGAGGCGTAAGCTGCCTCGCCATGGATCACCGAGCCTGGCGGCCTGCCCACCACACCCCGCTCGAACCGCTCGCCGACGGGCTCTGGCAGGTCGAGGCCGAGCTGGCGGGCCTGCCGATGGTCCGTCGGATGGTCATCGCACGGCGGGCAGACGGGAGCGTCCTCGTCCACAACGCGGTGTGTGCGGACGAGCCGACCATGGTCGCGATCGAGGCGATCGGGCCGATCCGCTGGCTGATCGTGCCCGGCGCCTACCACCGCCTCGATCTCGCGGCCTGGAATGCTCGCTATCCCGACTGCACGGTGATCGCGATGCCACAGGTCACGCCACGCATCCGCGAGCGCGGGCGCGTCGACGGTGGCCCCGAGCTGCTGCCGCCCGATCCCACGGTGACCTATGCGCCGCTCGATGGCGTGCCCGGCGAAGGGGTCCTCGTGCACCGCGGCCGTGGCATCACGCTCGTGTTCAATGATGTCCTGCAGAACAACGGCAAGCTGCCTGGCTGGAAGGGCGCGGCGCTGTCGCTGCTCGGCTCGGGTGGCGGCCCCAAGGTCACGCGGATCGCCCGGCTCGTCATGGTCGGCGACAAGCGGGCGCTCGCGGCGCACCTGGTCCGGCTCGCGACTCCCGACCTGACGATGATCGTGCCGGGGCATGGAGCCGTGATCCGCGACGGTGCGGCCGAGACCCTGAGATCGGTCGCCCGCGCGCTCTGACGCGTCGATCCCCGTGTAGGATGCGGGCATGATCGAGAGCCCCAGCGGCCTGAGCTACGAGGACACGGTCGTCGGAACCGGTGCGAGCCCGAAAACCGGTCAGAAGTGTGTGATGCACTACACCGGCTGGTTGTGGGTCAACGGCGCCAAGGGCGCCAAGTTCGACAGCTCGCACGATCGCGGCCAGCCGTTCGAGTTTCCGATCGGCACCGGTCGCGTGATCAAGGGCTGGGACGAGGGCGTCGCGACGATGAAGATCGGCGGCAAGCGCACGCTGCTCATCCCGGCGGAGCTCGGCTATGGCGCGCGCGGTGCCGGCGGGCTCATCCCGCCCGGCGCGACGCTGTTGTTCGAGGTCGAGCTGCTCGGCGTGGTCTGACACCCGGTCAACCCGGCGAGCGTCGTCGCGGTCACCGCACAGCGATAGTCGTGGGGTGTCAGCGTCAGGCAACCGGCCAACCACTGGGTCCGGAGGTCGACCGCGAGGCTTGTCTGCTCGGCCTCGGTGGGGAGCTGATTCGCCGGCCGGGTCGCGCGGAGCTCGGCGATGCCGATCGCGACCGCGTGCGCGATCAGCTCCTCGCACTCGTGCTCCGAGGGCGGGCTGGCGGGCGCAACGCGCGGGTCCTGCGTCGCCGCCGAGCCATGCGGCCGCGAGGGCTCACCTGGATGACTCGAACAGGCTGCGATCACGACGAGCCAGACGATGCGCCTCACGACCCATCAATGTTAGCGTGTTCGCATGGCGTTGTGGTTCGCCGCCCTGCTCGGAGTGGTGCAGGGCTTGACCGAATTCATTCCGGTCTCGTCGACCGCGCATATCCGTATCGCGGTGGCGCTGTTCGGCCAGTCCGACGAGGGCATGGCCGCGTACACGGCCGTGATCCAGCTCGGCACGTTGCTGGCGGTGCTGGTCTACTTCGCGAAGGACCTGGCCGCGTTACCGGCGGCGATGGTGCGAGATCCGTCGAGCCCGGATGGCCGGTTGCCCTGGCTGCTCGCCGCTGGCACCGTGCCGATCGTCATCGTCGGGCTGGTGCTGAAGAAGCACATCGAAGGCGACCTCCGCTCGCTGTACGTGATCGCGATCGCGCTCATCACCGTCGGGATCGGGATGGCGATCATCGATCGCATCGCGTCGGGGCGGGACGCCACGCGGCCCCTCGCGGACATCACGTTTCGCGACGCGCTGATCGTGGGGCTCGCCCAGACGCTGGCGCTCGTGCCGGGGGTGTCACGCTCGGGCGCCACGATCTGCATGACGTTGCTCCTCGGGTTCTCGCGCAGCGACGCGGCCCGGTTCTCGTTCCTGTTGTCGATCCCTGCGATCGCGGGGGCCGGCATCTTCGAGGCCCGCGATGCGATGCGGCTCCTGGGGCGCGAGGCGATCCCGGCGCTCGCGATCGGCACCGGCACCGCAGCCATCACCGGCTACGTCGCGATCGCGTGGCTCATCAAGTGGCTCGGCTCGCACGACCTCGTCGGGTTCGCGATCTACCGCGTGCTCGCCGGCATCGCGCTGATCGGCGGACTCATCGCACGCATCGTGTAGGTGCCAGATCCTGTGACCGATGCTGTGACCGAGGCCGTGAAAACGCGCCCGGGACACCGCGCGTGGACGCGAGTGCTGATAGGCTCGTGTTCGTCCGTTGCTATCGAGGGTACCGATGAGGATTGATCGATTGCGTGTGCTCCTCCTCCCGCTCGCAGTGCTGCTGGCGTGGGTGACTGTCACGACCAGCACTGCCCACGCTCAGCCGGGTTGCCCGAACAGCAAGCCGGGAAAGTTCAAGGTGAAGGTCGACTCGACCCCACCCGGAGCCGCGGTCTACATCGATAGCAAGCAGTGTCCCTCGGTGGGCGTCACCCCGTGGAGCGGCATGCTCAACGCCGGTGACATCACCGTGATCATCGAGGCGCCGGGGTACGAGCCGGCGACCAAGACGTTCAAGGTCGCCAAGGTGCGCAAGCTGCAGGAGCTGTTCGTGCCCCTCACGCGGCGGCCGCAGATCGAGGTCCGCGCCGATGCCGACAAGAACCTGATCGGGGCGACCGTGACGGTCGACGGTCAACCGATGGGACAGATCCAGGGCCCGCTGGTCATCCCGACGACGCCCGCGCGGCACCTCATCGAGATCAAGAAGGACGGCTTCGAGACGCTGTCGCAGTGGGTCGATCTCACGACGACCCCCAGCATCGTGCTCACGCCGGCGCTCAAGGAGATCAAGAAGTACGGCACGGTCATCGTCGAAGCCGACCTGCCGGACGCCGAGGTCTACATCGATAACAACAAGCACCCGGACAACACGACCGCGACGATCGAGAACGTGATCGAGGGTGTCCACGTGATCGAGGTCAAGAAGGCCGGTCAGTCGTGGACCAAGACCATCCAGGTCACGGCGAACAAGCAGACCAAGATCCGCGCCGAGCTCACCGCGGGCGTCGGCGTGATCCGCGTGATGTCGGACACCGCGGGCGCGCGCGCGTTCATCGACAGCATCGACAAGGGGCCGGTCCCGGTCGATATCAAGGACATCAAGGCGGGCGATCACATCATCCAGATCAAGGCGCCCGGCTTCAAGACGGCCGAGAAGACGATCACGGTGGCGCCCGGCTCGTCGCAGACGGTCAAGGAAGAGCTCCAGGCCGACATCCCGGCCGATACCGGCACGCTGAAGGTCACGTCCACGGTGCCCGAGGCCGAGGTGTTCATCGATGGCGCGCTCGCCGGCAAGGTGCCGCAGGAGAAGCGACTCGGCGAGGGCGAGCACCCGGTGGTGGTGCGGCTGACCGGCTTCAAGCAGTTCGAGACGAAGGTCAAGGTCGAGGCCGGCAAGACGATCACGGTCACCGCCGAGCTCAAGGCGGTGGGCCGGATCCGGATCCTGTCGACGCCGACCGGCGCGACCGTGACGATCAACGGGCTCGTCGTCGGCAAGACGCCGCTCGACACCGACGCCGAGGTCGGCGAGAACGTGCTGCACCTCGACATGCCCGGCTTCACGCCGTTCGAGCAGACGTTGATGATCGAGGGCGGCAAGACCGCGACGATCTCGCGCGAGCTGGCGATCGCCGGCAAGAGCGAGACCGAGCTCGAGAACGAGCAGCGCGGGCTGTCCTCGTTCGGCGCCCGCACGTTGCCGCGTGGCCGCTCGACCGTCGACTTCGACGCCGGGTATCCCTATTTCCTCAACGCGAGGATCACCGTCGGTGCCGGCCGGATCGCGAAGAAGTTCGGGTTCGACGCCACCGTGGCCATTCGCACGATGCTGGCGCGCAGCGAGCTAGGGCTCGGCGGCCGCGCGATGCTCGTCAACAACGAGCCGTTCTCGGCCGGCGTGTTCACGAACCTGTGGTGGGGCAGCAAGCTGTTCGACGACTCGCAGCGCAACGGCTTCACCTTCGAGGCGGGCGGCATCGCGTCGCTGACCGCGCTGTCGAACGTCACGATCAGCGGCCGCGGATACTTCCAGTTCTGGAGTGATCGGCACTGCCCCGCGATCGACGCCGCGAACAACTTCGACGCCACCGGCGCGACCGATACCTGCGAGGGCTACAAGAAGCGCGTGATCGAAGGGCTGGACCCCTCAAGCTTCAGCGTCCAGGATCAAGCGCGGGCCGAGAAGCTCACCGGCAACAAGGGGAGGGAGTTCTTCGACCGCGATGCCGGTGCCCGCTTCCTGCTCAGCATCGCGGCCGAGATCACGCTCCAGCAGCGGTGGAACGTCTACGGGATCGTCGAAGGTGCACCGTTCCAGGGCAGGGACGAGCGCGCGCTGTTCACCAACCTGTTCTCCGGCTCGATGCCCGACACCGACTACCTGATCTACGCGCGCTTCGGGCTCACCTACAAGTTCTAGGGCCTGCGCCGACTTGCGCCCGGCGGCCGCGACGGCGTCGCCGGTCCGAGCTTCCGCCTGATCGTCCTCGGGGATGACGGCATGAAGGAAAACGTACGTCGATGTAAGTCACCTCACCGACGTTGCTCAGTGAAACTTGCATGGTGTGGAGATGCGCTCTCGCCATCTCCTCCTGAGCCCCCTCGCAGCCGTCACGTCGCTCGCCGCCGCCCTGGGGCTGCCCGCTTGCGTCGGCGCTGACGACGCGGGCGACGCGTCCGCGGACCCCACCGCGCGCCGAGCACCCGGCCACGGCGGCCACGGCGACCACGGCGACCACGGCGACCATCCGATGCGCAACCCGTCGGGCTCGTCGAGCTCGGTGTCGAGCGCCGGTCGGGTCGCGCTCGAGGGCGGGTTCTTCACCGACTACGGCACCAACGGGCGGACCTGCGTCACCTGCCACGACCCTGGCGAGGGCTGGGGCATCGCGGTCCGTACCCTGGCCGAGCGGTTCGACGACTCGGACGGCCTCGACCCACTGTTCCGTCCGGTCGACGGCGCCAGCTCGCCGCTGGCCGACGTCTCGACCGTCGCGGCCCGGCGCGCGGCCTACGCCATGCTGCTCCACCGCGGGACGATCCGCGTCGGCATCGGCATGCCGGCGGGCGCCGAGTTCGAGCTCGTCGCGGTCGACGACCCCTACGGCTTCGCCGGGGCCGGCGAGCTGTCGCTGTTCCGCCGCCCGCTGCCGTCGACCAACCTCGGCTTCATCCCCGCGGTGATGTGGGACGGCCGGGTCGCCGGCGCCACCGTCGAGGCCGCGCTGCTGGCCCAGTCCAACGGCGCCACGCTCGGCCACGCCGAGGCCGACCAGCCGCTCACCGACGCCGAACGGGCCGAGATCGTCGCGTTCGAGTCCTCGCTGACCACCGCGCAGCTGATCTCCAACGTGGCCGGGCGGCTCGACAAGCGCGGCGCCCAGGGCGGCGCGACCGCACTTGCCACGCAGCCGCGCGTCGCCGGCCGGATGACCCTGTTCGACGGCTGGGCCGATCTTGCGCCGACCGGCAACGAGCAGCGCGCGCGCCTCGCGGTGGTTCGCGGCCAGGCGCTGTTCAACGACAAGGCCAGCCCGACCGGCGCCACCTGCCGCGGCTGCCACAGCGTCGCCAACGTCGGGACCAGCCTGAACCCGGTGTTCTTCGACGTCGGGGTCTCGGCAGGCGAGCGCCGCACCGCCGACCTGCCGCTCTACACCGTCCGCAACCTCGCGACCGGCGAGGTCCGCACGACCACCGATCCCGGCCGCGCGCTGATCACCGGCCTCTGGCGCGACGTCAATCGGTTCAAGGCGCCGGGCCTGCGTGCCCTGGCCGCGCGCGCGCCGTACTTCCACAACGGCGCCGCCGCGACCCTGCGCGACGTGGTCCACCACTACGAGGCCGCCCTGGGCTTCAGCTTCACGCCAGCCGAGGAGTCCGACCTGGTCGCTTTCCTCACCGCACTCTGACGCCGGAACCTCACCAACGACAACA
>JAGSPR010000200.1 GCA_018262455.1 Deltaproteobacteria bacterium
ATAAGACGGCAGATTTACAGTCTGCTCCCTTTGGCCGCTCGGGCATCCTTCCAAGAATATTGTCAGGTCTCTACAGAATCAGAATCTCGTCGGAGCTGGCGGAGGGACTCGAACCCGCGACCTCCTGATTACAAGTCAGGTGCTCTACCAGTTGAGCTACGCCAGCAGGATTGTTCGTTGATCGGTCCCCTGGCCCGGATAGAGGGGAGTCATATAGACGACGGGTTTGTGGTCGTCAACGGAGAAACTGAGATTTCGAGGCAGTACACGCCCCCGAGAGATCAGTTCGCCGGGGTCACGAAGTGTCCGGGGGTGTCCTGGGCGAGCAGCTGCATGACCTGGACGGCGCTTTGCTCGCTGCCCTTGCTCCACGTCGTGCCGACCCCGTAGGCCTTCGCGAGCTCGAGGTTCATCCGGTGGCCCTGGAGCGCCTTCTCGAGGTGGCCGCGAACGCGGTCGTGAAGCTCGACGATGTAACGCGGCCGTGCGCTCACCGCGAGCCTGGGCGGATACGGCGCCTTCACCGTGACCTCCCAGAGCTCGACGAAGATCTGCGACATCTGGTAGCCCGCCGCGGTGCCCCAGTAGGCGTGGTTGTAGCTCAGGCTCTCCTTCCAACGGTCGTACGCCTCGACGGCCAGCACGCGCTTGGTCTCGAGATCTGCGACCAGCTGGTCGTCGGGCAGCCGGACCGGAGCCTCTGCGACCTTGCGGTGGGCGAGCTCGCCTCGATAGTAGTTCGCCATCGCGATGTAGTAGGGATCGTCGATCCGCGTCGCGCGCCGCCACTCGGCGACCGCCGCCAGCAGCATGGCATCGGCTTCGTCGTACTTCTTGAGCTCGAGCAGGACGTATCCACGCCGGGCGTTGGCCTCGACCCGATCGGCGAACGTGAGGTTTGGGCGCACCAGCACCGCGGCCAACGTGTCCGCCGCCTCCGGGAACTGGCGGTGCTCCGCCTGGAGCGCGGCGATGTACATGTGGCCCTCGATCGACTCGCGGGCGTTGGGGTAACCGCCGACCAGCTCGCGGAGCGTGGTGATGGTCGAGGACAGGTCGCCCTGCCCATCGTAGATGGCGGCGATGTTGAACAGCGAGACCGGCGCGTACTGCGAGTCGGGGAACTCGGTGATGATCTGGCGATAGCGCCCGATCGCGTCCTTGGTCTGACCGGCCTTGGCGGCCTCGTTGGCGAGCCGGAACAGATCCGCGGTGGCGACCGAAGACATCTCGGGATCTCCACCCACGCCGATGGGGGTCGCGCGAATTCGGATGATGTCGAGATCGACCACGCGGGGATCTTTGACGCCGACCGCCAGCCGGGGATCGCCCGCGTCAACCGACTTCGCGCTGCCTTTCGCGGTGGCGAGATCGTCTGCCGGGATCGCCGGTGTGGGTCGCGTCGGGAACGTCGGTTGCGATGGCGCACCACCGCACGCACCGACGACGACCAACAGGGCGAGGAGATGGGGAGAGCGGGAAGACCGCATACCTAGTTATGACGTATGACGGGACCGATCGGTGTGCCGCTGCAACGAGCGACTTTCGCTTGACTGTTTGGCTGTCACACCGCTTTGCTACAGGTTGTTCACTCCATGAAGGTCGCGTTCACCCACAATCTCCGGCTGACTGACGTCCGCGAGACCGAAAAAGAAGCCGAGTACGACAGTGCGGAGACGGTGAGCGCGATCGCAGGAGCGATCGAGGCCGCCGGGCACGAGGTCGAAAAGGTCGAAGTTTCCGGTCCCGCGACGAACCTGCTCGAGCGCCTCGAGGCGATCGATCCAGACATCATCTTCAACACTGCCGAGGGGGACACCACGACACGAGGTCGGATGCGCGAGGCATTCTATCCGGCCCTGTTCGAAGAGCTCGGCATTCCGTTCACCGGGAGCGACGCGTACACGAACGCGATCACCCTCGACAAGTGGCTGACCAAGCTGCTGATCCAGCGCGCCGGGTTCGACACCGCGCGCGGTGTCCTGGTCACGCCCCGCAACTTCGAGGCGATCATCGAGCGCGGTGCCGGGCTCGCGTTCCCCGTGATCGTGAAGCCGAACCACGAGGGCTCGAGCAAGGGGATCTACAACGCCGACGTGGCACGTGGATTCCTGGGCTCGTCCGTCGTGAAGGAGCAACGCGACCTGTCCGCGGCGCTCAAGGTCGCGCTACGCCAGTACCCGGACGGCGTCCTGGTGGAGGAGTACATCGACGGTCTCGATGTCGCGGTCGGCTTCATCGAAGGCGTCGGTCACGACAACGGGCTGCTCACGCCGGTCGAGGTCTCGATGGAGACCGCCGCGGAGCGTCCGTTCAACATCTACGATTACCGGCTCAAGAACGTCGAGCCCGGCAAGGTCCAGTACCGTTGCCCCGCGAACATCCCGCGTGATGTTGCCGCGCGGGTTCGCTCGATCTCGAGCGAGGTGATCAAGACGCTCGGGCTCCGCGATGTCGCGCGCCTCGACTATCGCGTCACCCAGGAGGGCCGCATCTACCTACTCGAGGCGAACGCGTTGCCCGCGCTCAACTCGAGCTCGTCGCTGTTCGCGGCCACCGCGCAGGTGGGCCTCACCTACAACTCCACGATCGCCGCGATCCTGAATGCGGCCGCGCTGCGCTCGGGCCTCGCCACCGCGAGCCAGCTCGGGGTGACCCGGCAGCGCAAGGCGCAGCCGATTCGGGTCGGCTTCACCTACAACGTCAAACGCAGCGACAAGGGCGATGACGAGGCCGAGTGGGATCCGCCGGAGACGATCATCGCGATCGCCAACGCGCTTGCTCGCCAGGGTCATATCGTCGTGCACCTCGAGGCCACGCCGGACCTGCCCCGAGTGCTCGCCGAAGCCGACGTCGACCTGATCTTCAACATCGCGGAGGGCGTCGAAGGCCGGAACCGTGAAGCGCAGGTACCAGCGCTGTGCGAGCTGCTCGGCATCCCGTACACCGGCTCGGATTCGGCCACCCTGGCGATCGCTCTCGACAAGGCGCTCGGCAAGAAGGTGCTGATGCAGCACGACATCCTGACGCCGAAGTTCCAGCTGATGGAGTCTGCGCGCGAGCGGCTATCGTCCGACATGAAGTTCCCGCTGATCGTGAAGCCGAACGCCGAGGGCTCGAGCAAGGGCATCGGGTCGACCAGCGTGGTCGATACCGAGGAGGAGCTGCGGGCCGCGGTGAAGGTGTGCGTCGAGCGCTATCGTCAACCTGCGCTGGTCGAGGAGTACATCGCCGGGCGCGAGTTCACGGTCGGGCTGCTGGGCGACAAGCGGCCGCGCGTGCTGCCGCCGATGGAGATCAAGTTCAAGAAGGACAACCCGCGGCCGGTCTACGACTACGGGGTCAAGCAGGAGTGGGAGGAGTACGTCTACTACGAGTGCCCTGCGAAGCTCACCGAGGCAGAACAGAAGGCCATGGAGAAGATCGCGCGCGCCACGTTCTGGGCGCTCGATTGCCGGGACGTCGCGCGGGTAGATCTGCGGATGGATGCGGAAGGTCGGATCTACGTGCTCGAGGTGAATCCCCTGCCCGGCTTGACGCCTGGGTACTCGGATCTCGTACTGATCGCGCAAGCGGTCGGCATGGAGTACGACCAGCTGATCGCCGAGATCATGGTCGGTGGGCTGCGGCGGATGCGCGACAAGCGCCGGGAGGAGCGCGAGCTCGAGCGCGAGCGCGAGGCGAAGCTCGACAAGCCCGAGAAAGCCGACCGCGTGGTCGACAAGCCCAAGCGTGGCCCTGCCAAGCCGATCGACAACATCCGTGACCAGCGCAGCGCCATCACCGCGGCCGCCGGCGACGGCACGGTGAAGGCCGCGGTCCGCCGTGAGCGGTCCGAGCCGGTCGCGGCCGCCGCCGACCCCGAGCTGGTGCCTACCCCGGCCGCAGCCGGCAGCACCACGACGCACTGACGCCAATCGCGGCTATCATTCCGCGACGTGAAGGTTGCGACCCGCATCACTGTCGCGACCGCGGTGGTCGTCGCGATCGCCGCCGGCACCTACGCGGGCTTCGACCTGCGGAACCGCACCACCGAGCGGCGGATGGCGATCGAGCGCGAGGCCAAGGCAGTCGCGAACACGTTGCGCGCCGGGCTCGAGACCCAGGCGTCCGGCTTTCGGGCGCCGACCGAGCTGCAGGTCCGCGACCTCGGACGAGCGACCGGCGGCTGGCGAGTCTTCGTCCTCCCACGCACCCGCAACCTCGACCTTCCGAGCGAGGAGGTCAGCGCCGGCCAGCTGAAGCGGCTCCGCACGATGCTCGATGTCCCCCAGCTGTCGTTCGCCGACATCGAGGACGGCCAGTATTACTACGCGATCCCGATCCGCTCGGTGCCGACCCGGGATGAGGAGCGGCTGGTGGTCGGCATGCTCGAGATCGCACGTCCGGTGGACGTGATCGAGACCACGACGGACGATCTGGTCCGCGCGCTCGTCCTCGTGATCCTGATCGTCCTCGTCACCACGATCATGGTCGGCGCGCTCGCGAGCCGGTTCGTGAGCCGGCCGATCACGAAGCTGCTGCGCGGCATCGATGACGTCGCCAAGGGCGACCTGTCCCACGTGATCCTGTCCGAGCGCGACGACGAGATCGGCACGATCGCGACCCGGTTCAACGAGATGACGTTCTCGCTCCGCGAGTCACGCAGCGAGACCCAGCGCCAGAACGAGGCCAAGCTCTCGCTCGAGCAACGCCTCGGGCATACCGAGAAGCTCGCCACGATCGGTCAGCTCGCCGCCGAGATCGCCCACGAGGTCGGCACACCGCTCAACGTGATCGCCGGCCGGGCACGCTCGATCCAGCGCAAGTCCAAGGACCCCGAGGCGGTCGCGAAGAACGCCGGGATCGTCGCCGAGCAGACTGCCCGGATCACCCGCATCATCCAACGCCTGCTCGACTTCAGCCGCCGCAAGGTCGGCACCACCGATCGTGGCGCGGTCAACCTCAACGCTCTCGCGGTGACCACGATGGAGCTGCTGGCGGGGCAGTTCTCGGTCGCCAAGGTCAAGACGCGCCTCGACCGCGCCGAGTCGCTCCCGAGCGTCGCGGGGGACGCATCTTCGACCCGTTCTACACGACCAAGGAGGGACAGGGCGGCACCGGCCTCGGGCTGGCCGTGTGCTCGGGCATCGTCAAGGAACACGATGGCTGGATCGACGTCGACCAGGCCGCGACGGGAGGCACCGTGTTTCGGGTCTACGTCCCAGCCTGACGGCGGCTCGCCCGCTACTCGCCGCCCTCGCCGCCATCGAGGCCGCCCGCGTATCCGCCGTAGCCATAGCCGCCATAGATCTGCGCCGGGCCCGCCAGCTTGGTGACGACCTGATCGGTCGCGTCATCGAGATCGGTGCCACGCCCGCGCAGCTGGTTGGCGGCGGAGGCCTTGATGTCGTCCTTTGCGTTCGGGTCGTTGACGATCTGCATGAGCGCGGCGTCGACCTCCGGCCCGCCGTTGTAAGCGGAGCTCACCGCGAGCTGCGCCACGTTCGGATCGGCGTCGCGCATCAGCGTCGCGAGATGCTGGCTCGCCCGCGGGTCGTCCATCGACGCGAGCCCGTTGATCGCGGCGATGCGGTCCTCGGGCTTGCCGCTGCGGGTCGCATCGATGACCGCCTGCTGCGCCTTGTCGGAGCCGACCTGACCGAGCGTCTGGAGCGCGGTCGCTCGGACCTGGGGATCGCTGTCGTGGCTGAGCCGGACGAGCGTGTCGGTCGAGTGTTCGTCGGGGTTCTGCGCCAGGGCCGTGATCGCGGCCATCCGCACGCTGGGCTCGTTCGAGCCGAGGGAACGCTCGATCAGCCGCCTCGCCTCCGGGCGGCCGCTGCTCGCGAGGGCCCAGATCGCGGAGCTCGCGCCAGCGGCGTCCTTGCCCGACAGCATCTCCTCGGCCAGCGCAATGCCCTCGGGCGCGCCCGAGTTGATCAGCTGATTCATCACCTGCATCTTGACGCCGGGGTTCTCGCGCGCCGCGGAGAGCAGCGCCGTCTTCACCGAGTCAGTCATGCCGACCTGGCCGAGCGCTCCAGCACAGGCCGCCGCAAGCTCCTTGTCCTGGCCCGAGAGCGCCGTCACCAGCGTCTGTCGGGCCTGCTCGGTGCCGATCCGGCCCAGCACGTTGGCCGCGTACGCGGCCTCGTCGCGGCGGCCCGAGAACAACGAGTCGCTGAGCAGGCCCTCGAGCGACGGATCCGCGGGGCGAGCCTGCGCCAGCATGTCGAGCGCGCTGACCCGCGTCTGGCCGCGCGACTTGCCGGCGATGTCGATGAGGGCATCCCAGGCTTTCGGCGATCCGGCATCTGCGAGCATCCGCATCGCCTCGATCCGCTCATTGCGCGCCCCCTTGCCCGCAAGGTCGATCGCCATCGCGAGCGCGTCGGGGTTGCCGGACTTGACGAGGCGGGGCAACGCGGCGCGGCGATCCGCGCTCGAGCCTTCCTTGACGACCTTCATGAGGGCCGCGTCGACGTCCTCGCCCTCCATCTGAGACAGCTGGGCGAGCGCGCCGGTGAGCTGTGCGCGGTCCGAGAGCGCGGCGTTGATCAGGAGCTCGCGCGCCTCGGCGCCGCCGATGTTCGCGATCGCAGCGGCGGCAGCGGTCGCGGCACCGCGATCACCGGTGCTAAGGATCTCGCCGAGCAACTCGAGCGCGTTCGGCCCACCGACCTCGCCGATCGCCGTGACGGCGGCCCACCGGGTGTTCATGCTGCCGTGGAGCGCGGCCTCGCGTAGCGCGGGCAACGCCACCTCACCGGCCTTGCCGAGCGCGGTGAGGGCGGCGTTGACGAGCTGGGGATCTCCGGACCTGACGATCCGGGTGAGTTGTTCGACGAGCGCCTCATCGATCGTGTCGATCGAAGCGAGCGCCGCTGCCGCGACGCGCGCGTCGGGAGCGTCGATCATCTTGCGAAGTGCGGCATTGGCCGTGGGAGTCGAGATCGCGCCCAGCGAGTACACCGCACGGCTCGCGATCGCGAAGTCGCTGGTCGTGGCGAGCTTCTTCAGGACCTCGACCGCCCGGTCGGTCCCGAGCTGGCCGAGCGCGCTGATCGCCGAGGCCTGTCCCGGGTCACCGGACTTCTGGGCGAGCTCGACCAGCAGCTGCTCGGCGCCCTGGCTCTGGGTGGAGCCCAGCGCCGCGATCGCCGCGTTCCGCACCTGGGGACGGTCGTCGGTTGCGTACGACACCAGGGTCTCCACGGCGTGTTCGGTGCCGATATGGCCGAACGCCCCCAGGATGGCCTCCGCGACCCCACGGCGGCTGTCCTGGAGCAGTGGCATCACGGACTGGATCGTTCCGTCATCGCCCACCGCGCCGAGCTTTTCGGCCAGCACCTGGACATCCTTGACGGTCCGCGCGGCGAGCAAGCGATCGACCAGGTCGGACTTGGAGATCCCGGCGAGCTCGGCGCTCACCCGCAAGGGCCTGCGGAGCTGCTGCGGAATGGACCCGCTCCGGGCGCCGGCCGCCCGTGCAGCAGGGGTGTTGTCCAACCCGGTGCTGCGACCAAACGCGGCGTAGCCGGTCGTGGCGGCCAAGAACGCACATGCAAGCTTCCAGCGGGTCAGGTTCGTCACGTGGGCGGCTCCTGGGGGTCTCGATAGTGGCTGTGTCAAACGAACGCAGGTTGGTATCGATCCATTCCGCGCCAGCGTGACCCCGCGTCGGGCAGGCTCCTGAAACCAGGGTGGCTTCTCGCCGGAGCTGGCGGTGAAATAACCTCCCGTCCACATGCATTCGCGCGTCGCAAGCGCTCAGCGGGCGTACGCGCACGGACGGCGCGAAAATGATCTGGCCAGGATCGTCGCTGTCGATTGACGCCCGGGGTGCGATTCGTAGACTCAACCCATGTTGACGCCCGAGCAGACCACCGAGCTCAAGACGCGCTTGCAAGCGGACCTCACCCGACTCGGTGACCAGGCCCATAACGCGCTCGAGTTCACGATGAACCGCGACCGGGATCGGATCGGGCGAGACTCGATGGACGAGGCCACGGAGGAGGAGGTCTACGGGACCCAGCTCCGGCTGCATGACCGCGAGACGTTCCTGCTCGCCAAGATCCGGGAGGCGATGCAGCGCCTGGAGGCCGGGACCCTCGACGACTGCGAGGAATGCGGGGAGCCGATCGGCTTCAAACGGCTGATGGCCAGACCCGTCACCACGTTGTGCTTCGAATGCAAGTCCGCGCGCGAGCAGGTTGAGGCGGACGAGCAGCCCGAATAGCGCTGGCAGAGGTCCCCGCCGAGGTCGTGACTGACTATCGCGCCACGCTTTGCTACCTCTCCGGAACCTCTGGTACTATTCTTGCCGTCGGGGATGCGCGACCGTTATACGATCACCGAGCGGCTCGACCATGGCGGCATGGCGGAAGTCTTCCGTGGTGTCGCCGAGTCGATGGAGGGGTTCAAGAAGGCCGTCGCGATCAAGCGAATCCTTCCGAACCTGACGAAGAACCAGAAGTTCGTCGCGATGTTCCTCGACGAGGCGCGGCTCTCGCTGTTCCTCCAACATGCCAACATCGTTCAAGTCTTCGACATCTCGAAGACGCCGGACAACGCGTACTTCCTGGTCATGGAGTACGTCGATGGGTGCAACCTCAAGGGCCTCATCGAGCGCCAGAAGCAGAAGGCCAAGCGGATCGAGATCGGCCACACGATCTACGTGATGATCGAATGCTGCAAGGCGCTCCAGTACGCCCACAGCCTCGAGCATCCTGAGACCAACGAGCCGCTCGGGATCGTCCACCGCGACATCTCGCCGCCGAACATCCTGCTGTCCAAGAACGGCGAGATCAAGCTGGTCGATTTCGGGCTCGCCAAGGCCAACAGCCAGATCGAGTCCACCGATCCCGGCGTGGTGAAAGGCAAGTTCAGCTACCTGTCGCCCGAGGCTGCGAGCGGGCTCAGCGTCGACTGCCGCGCCGACGTGTTCGCCGTCGGGATCATCATGTGGGAGATGTTCACCGGCCGTCGCTTGTTCTATGGCGAGACCGACTACCAGACCGTCGAGCTGGTGCGCCAGGCGAAGGTGCCGTCGATCGCGGCACTCAACCCCGAGATCGAGCCCGAGATCGAGCAGGTGGTGCGCAAGGCGCTCGCGCGCGACCCCGATGATCGTTACCAGAGCGCCAACGACTTCGGCGACGCGCTCTCCCAGTACCTGTTCAGCCGCCGGATGAAGGTCACGGCACGCGATATCTCGAACCTGGTGCGCGACACGCAGGTCGAGATGATGCGCAAGCGGTCGTCTGCGCCCAAGGACTCGCTGATCGACGGCCTGATCCTCGACGAGATGCAGAAGATGACGTCGCTCATCGACGGCAGCGAAGCCCCCGCGCAAGGGGATCAGGGTTCGATGAGCCTCGATCCCAGCCTGTTCGTCGACACCGCGGGGTGGTCCGGCGAGCTCGGGCTATCGACCCAGCAGACCCCGGCCAAGCGAAACCAGACCCCGACCCGACCGCCGAATCGAGGCAAACCAGGCGGAGCCCAGGCGCCGGGCGACATCGAGTCCCTCGAGCAGATGCTCGAGCCCGATCGCACCGGTGTCCACAAGCGGGCCGCCGGCAAGCCGCCATGGGCGCTGATCGTGATCATCATGCTACTGCTGGCCGCGGGCGCTGCGGTCGCCGTCGTCGTCGCGTTGCAGTAGCGCGCCTTCCGCCCGCTACAAGCCGCGGAGCTGGCGCAGCGCATCGCTATTGGGAGCCAGATCGCCAACCCGCGTGATCGTCTCCGCGAGCAGCTTGCGGTTGCCGAGCCGCGCCGCAAGGGTGCCCACCATGAGGTGGCCGTCGACGAGATCGGGATTGTATTGCACGGCCTTCTGCGCCAGCCCGAGCGCCTGCTTTGGATCCTTCTCCTTGGCGATGTCGGCGGCGTACAGATAGGCGGCGTAGAGCGAAGGATCGGACGCGAGCGCAGCATCGAGCGCGTCGTTCGCGGCCGGATCGTCCTGCTTGTTGTACGCGGCGATCGCGCGCCCGAGGTGAGCCTGAGCGAGTCGCCGCGGCGAGGCCTTCTCGACCTCGAGCGCGATGCGCGCGGTCTCGTAGGCCTTGAGGGCCTCGTCCCCATTGCTGAGCAGGAGCTTGCCGGCGACGATCTGCGCCTCGGGCCGGGACTTGAGCTGCTTGGGCGCGAGCTGTTTCACGCGATCGCCGAGCCGGACCTGCTTGTCGTCGGCGGCCACCACGTCGGCCGCGAGCAGGAACGTCTCGGCGTCATCGCCGCACGTCTCGAGCGCCCTGGCGAGCGCGGTGGTCGCTCCGGCGTAGTCGCCCTTGCGCAGGGCGAGTCGCCCGCGCTCGCGATCGAGCATCCAGCGCGTGACCTTAGTCATCTTGTCGACCCGTTCGAGCAGCGCTTCCGCGCCCTTGTGGTCGCCGGCGAGCATCCGGGCCCGTGCCCCATGAAGCAACAGCGCCGACGAGGGGGTATCACCGGCGTTCTTGATCAGCTCATCGAGCGTGTCGCGGCCGCCAGATGGGTCGCGGTCTTCGATCTGGAGCAGCGCGCCCTCGAGCTTGGCGTCGTCGTTCCCTCGCCGGCTCGCCTCACCATAGGCGGTGCGTGCCGAGCGGATGTCTCCGATGTCGCGGTAGATCCGCGCGAGCTCGAGCTGCGCCCGTGGCACATCGACGCCCGGCGGACCTGCGACGACGCGCTCGAGGATCGCCCTGGCCTTGTCGCGCAAGCCAGGGTCCTGCTGGGCGCGCAGCACCGCGGCATAGACGGTCGCGAGCTGCGGGCTCGCCACGCTCGGATTGAACGGCGGCTCGAGCTTCTCGATCCGTGCAATGGCTTCCCCGACCGAGCCCTCCGCCACGTGGACCCAGAGTCGCCCCGCCAGCGCGGGCTCGAAGTTCTTGGAGCGCTTGAGCGCGGCCTCGAAGTCGGTGCGAGCCTCATCTAGGTTGCCGAGCGTGAGCTCGATCTGACCACGCACCGAGAGCGCCCCCGCCAGCTCGTTGATTCCCGAGGTCTTCGAGATGATATCGAGCGCGTCGGCGGGCTTGCCCTGCGCGAGGAGGATCTGAGCCATGCCGATCCGGGCACGACTGCTCGTTGGCCAACCGCTGAGGGCTCCCTCGGCCGCGGCGCGCGCGCCGCCGAGCTCGCCGAGCATGTAGAGCGTCTCGACCGCCTGCTCGGCGAACCGTTGCTCGTCGTAGTGGACCGCCAGCGCGGCGCGGACGTCGGCCTGCGCCGCCGTGAGGTCGTTGCGAGCGAAGTCGACCTGCGCGAGCGCGAGGTCGGCGAATGCGACCTGCGCCGGCGAGACCCCGCCCGCCTGATCGGCGAGCGACTTCTGCCCCTCGCTGACGACCTTCTGGAGCTTGCCACGGACCTCGTTGCCCAGCGGACCGCCCTGGGTGATCTGCCCGCTGACCGCGAGCACCATGCCGCGCTCGATCACGGCCGCCGGATAGTCCGGAGACGATGACTGGTCGGCGGCGGTCGCGGTTCGCCACGCCGCGGTCGCCTTGTCGAGAGTGGTGAGAGCATCCTTCCACTGCGAGGCTTCTGCGTAGGCATGCGCGAGCCCGACGCCGTAGATCGGACGACCATCGCGCTCGAACGCCTTCGTGAGGTTCTTGATCGCCTCGGCGGTGTCACCTGCGAGCAGCGCGGCCTGCCCGCTCACATACTGGGCCGCGGCGTCAGTGGGGGATCCCGCGGTCGCGCGATCCGCCGCAGATCGCGCCGCCTTCGCATCGGACACGGCGAGCGCGAGGTAGGCTGCCGCGAGATCGGCATCGAGGCCGGGCTGACCTGCCAGGCCCTCCACTGCCGCGCGCGCGTCGGCGACGCCGTCCCCGAACTCGAACGCGACCAGGGCCCGCGTCCGTGCGAGCGTGGCCAGGTTGTCCGGCGTGGACGAGGCCTGCGCGATGCCGGCGAGCCGATCGCGTGCACCGATCCAGCCCTTCCAGGTATCCCCCTTCGCGAGCGCGACCGCTTCGTCGCGACGCTCGCCGATCTGCTTGCGAAGGCGGATCGCGCGGATCTGAAACCCGGCAAACACGCCACCGCCGATCACGAGCCCACCGATCAGGATCCAGATCACGAGCTGGAACCGGGGCCGGGCACGGCGCTGCCCGGTGCGTGGTCCCTTCACACCCGACAGGCTCGCCGGGTCGATCGACGCGGCGCTCTCGTAGCCAAACATGTTCGGCCTGCGCGGATCCGCTGCCGCCGTTGGCTGCTGGGCAGGGCCAATCTCCGTCGGTCGAGCCGCGGCCGGCGAGTACGGCATCGGCTGCGCGAACTGCAGCGGCGGCGGCGGCAACGCCGAGACGACGGTTGGCGCCCCCCCGAGCGGATTGTGGCGCGGCGGCGGCGGCGGCGGCTGGGGGAGCGGCGGCGGCGGCCCCATCTGCGTCATGCGCGGGGCGTTCGCCAGCATCTGCGCGAGGTGGGCAGGCGGCGCCAGAGCGGCCGGGGGCTCGGCTGGCCGATTCGCCGCCGGGGCCGGGTAGGCATCGAGCGGCCCCGAAGGCAGCTTGATGGCGTTCCGGACCGCGGTGGCAGGCCCGGGCTTGCGCGCCGGCTCGGGCTTGCGCGCCGGCTCGGGCTTGCGCGCCGGCTGGTGGGCGCTCGTCTCTTCGACGTCCATGACCTCGTCGTCGTCGAGCTCGATGGACGAGATGTCGGCCTTCTGGAGCGGCTTGACCGGCCGCTGCTGGCCCAAGGAGCTGCGCCCCGCGCTGCTCGCGGGCTTGCCAGGCGCTGGCGCGGATCGCGATGCGACCTGACCGGGCTTCCTGGCATCCTGACCCGCAGCCCTGCCTAGCCGGGGCGGGGCTGCCACGTCACCAAAATCGTCGTCGAGCTCGACGCCATCGATGTCCGGGTCGACCTCGACCGTACCCGAGCGATCACCTCTCGCGGGGGCGCTCACCGCGGCGGGGCGGACAGGCTTCGGCTTGGCTTGTGGGACGGCCAGCGAGGCCGGCCGGGGATAGCCAACGGTGTCCCCGAGGTCCTCCCCGAGGTCCTGGTCCGCTGTCCCTTCGGTGGGACGCGGGTAGTGCTTGGTGCTCTCGGTGCCACCGACGAACCCGACCGCCGGATGGATCGCCGTGACCGCCGGCCGCCCCATCGCGTGCTGCACCTCGGAGAGCAAGCCAGCGATCTTCGGATCGGCGGGAGACAGCGTCCGAGCACGTTGCAGCACCTCGAGTGCGCCGTGCGGATCACCCTTGCGCAGCAGCGCCTCGCCCTTCAAGACCTGCGCCGGCGTCGACCCATGATCGAGCTCGAGCGCGACCCGCATCTCGGCGAGCACCTCGTCGTAGCGCTTGAGCGCCAGCAGGGCCTGACCGAGCACGACTCTGCCCTCGACGGTGGTAGGCCTTCCGAGCAGTCCCAGGCGACAGACCTTGACGGCCTCCTGGTACTGCCCGGCGCTAACCAGCGCCTGACCGCGGGTGACGAAGTCGCTCTGCGACACCTCGGATGGAATGTTACCTCGACCTGGGTGTAGGCGGCGAATCGACCCGAAAGATGTGCGGATCAGTCAGTGGATGGCTCGGGGAGCCCGGGCATCTCGGCGCCACGAACCCTTGCTTCTTGGACCATGAACCACAGCTTGCCATGCCGTTCCCAGGTCTGGAGGGCGTGGGTCTCCCGCAGCGTCCCCTCGGAATCCCGGTACCAGGACAGCTTGAGGTGGACCCGGGCGGCTTTCGGGCCTCGCGCATCGACGTTGACGACCTCGTAATCCGAGATCTTGATGTCGTCCGACCGCTCGTCCATGTCGTTGACGAACTGGGATCGCTCGCGCGCCGGGATCTTGGCGGCGGCGACCTCGTAGCGGCCCCAGCGGACGCCATCGTTGAAGCTGCGGATCGAGTCGCCCAGGGTGTCGGCGTCCCGCTGGGCGGCGCCGCAGGCCGCGAGCGTGGCGACGACGAGCATGGCTAGCGTGCGGGTCATGGTTCAGCTCCTCCGGCGGCTCGCTTCTTGCGAACGGCCTTGATTGCCTGCAGGTCGCGCGGCCCGAGCTCGCGGGTCGCGATCAAGACGACGAGGAACGTCAGCCCGACGATCACGGCCTCGACCAGGGTCATCAGCTTGCCGTGAAACGGGACCACCCGACCGACCGCGAGCGATGAGAAGGTCGCGATCGCGATCCGCACGAAGCTCGCCAGCGGCACGAAGGCGCCGAGCTTTCGGTACATGATCCAACCCGACGCGACCGCGGCGACCCCCATCGCGCCGGCGCTCACCGACGCGGCGACCTCGAGCGTGCAGTCGTGCTCGATCGCGATCGGGATCGCGATCCAGTTGCCGACGATGGACACCGTCACGGCGATCGCGGCCACCACGACCGCCGGGCGCGTCAGGCCCGCGCTGTTGAGGATCGTCCCGTTGATCGCGAACATGCTGAACGCGACGTTGCCGAGCGCGAGCGGCACGAGCGCGGTCGCGCCCAGCTCGACGTAGTCCTGCGCGTAGACCAGACCGAGCATGTCCGCCGGGTTGGCCGCCATGACGACGGAGATCGCCATCGCGAACACCAGCGAGTACCGCGAGGTCACGCGGATGTAGCCCCGCGTGGTCTCCTTGTCCTCGGTGAACGTCGATCGCGAGATCAGGGGGAAGATCACGAAGGTCGCCGCGATGATCGCCTGGTACGACAACCGCGCGACGTTCTGCACCGCCGCGTAGTACGCGTTCTGGACATCCGCGAGGTCGGTCGCCTTGGCGAAGTACCCGCTCACGCGGACTGGCCATGACGAGGTGCCGGTCGCGGCAGGCCACACGCGATCGATGCTGGCGGCCAGCTCGTGCGCATGCTCCGAGAAGTAGACGGTGGCGAACCGCTTGATGAGGATCGTGTCGATGAACATCAACGCGTTGAACAGCGTCAGGTACACGGCGACGCCGATGAAGTAGCGGACCAGCGGGCGAACCGGCATGCGCTCGCGCGCGCCCGTCCGCGGCAGCCCGACCCACACGATCGCGGCGCACAGGATCACGCCCACCGCGGCGACCCAGCCGCCGATGACGCCGACCACCCCGAGCCCCGCCATCGCCATCCCGATCAGGCCCGCGACGCGCAGGGTCGCGAACATGATGTCGAGACCGGCCTGCTTGTGGAACTGGTGCAGCCCGTTCGCCGTCCCGACGAACACCGCGTAGAACGAGTAGCCGCCCATGATGAGGCCAGCGAGCATCAGCGGCGCGGTCTTGCTGGTGTCGAGCAGCACGAGCCACGACACCAGCGGGGCGAGCGCGATGAACGCGACCGCGATCGGCAGGCCGATCCGGACGTGCATCCGTAGCCCGGCGGCCTGGACCTCGCGAGCCTTTCCCGGGTTCTGCACCGAGAACCGCGACACGGTCTGGATCGTGCCGGTGACCACGACGTTGTTGACGAACGACGCGATGCTCGAGACCAGGCTGAAGCTGCCGAACGCGCCGCGCGACAGGATCGCGGGCAGCCGGATCTGGACGAACAGCCCCGACGCCATGAAGTAGAACTTCGCGAACGCGATGAACAGGACGCCGCGTCCTGCCCCGGTGGACCCTCCGCGCTCGTCGGGCGCTGGCTCGGTCTTTGGCGCGGGCTCTGGCTCGGTCATCGTCGGTCAGCCGGACCACGCCGGTCTCTCCGGGTAACACGCGGCCCGGCAGACCGGCAACTTCCCGGCTACTTCGCGAAGCGCTTCTCGAAGAACGGCATGATGCACGCGGTGTACGCTGCGCAGTCCGTCTGGGTCAGGCAGGCCCGCGCGGCGTCGGCGTCATGTGGCGGCGGCTGATCGAGCGCGGACGCCATCTTCGTGCAGGTCGCGGCGATCGCCTCGTCGGCCGAGTCGGTGGCCCACTCCTGCTTCGCGGCCGCGATCATGCCATCGCGATCGGCCTTCACCTCGGCGGCGATCCCGGCGGGCACGTCGTACTTCGCGCGCAGATCGACGAGCGCGGGGATGTAGGTGTCGGTGCAGGTCCGGTTGTGGGTGAGCACCTCGACGCAGAGCGCGTGCAGCTCCGTGGTAGCGGGTTGCGCCCTCGGTGCGGACGGTTGCGCCGGTGCGGCCTCGGTGGTGCCGCACGCCGCGGCGACGGGAAGGGCGAGCAGACAGACGAGTGAGAGGAAGCGATTCATGACGGTCTCCTTGGTTGTTACGCGTGGTCGGTGGGCATGCGACGGACGCCGACGGCGACGAGGATCCAGGTGATCACCAGGATCCCGCCGCCCAGCATCAGGTTCGTGGTGGACTCGGCGAAGCCCGCCAGCAGGACGGGCAGCGGATCCTCGGGCTCCTGACGCACGACGAACATCGCCGTGCTCGCGAGGCCTGCGATGAAGCCGACGAGGCTGGCGAACACCATCGCCCACGTCAGCGCGCGGATCATGGACAGCCGCTGCGCGTCGGCGTTGCGT
>JAGSPR010000201.1 GCA_018262455.1 Deltaproteobacteria bacterium
GGTGTTGCGGCGCACGAGCGGCAGCTGGACGCGCGGCATGAACGCCCACAGCTCCGTGCCGAGGCTGGGGCAGATGTTGCTGTCGGACTCCGTCGCGCCGCCGGTGCTCGCGCAGACCGCGTGGAGCATGCCGTCGGTCGCCCCGAAATACGCGATCGTGGGTCGCGTCGACAACCCCGCGAGCGGGCTCGGCGTGATCACCGCGACCGACGAACGATCGACGCCGCCGAGCTTGCCGGCGAGCACCGTGCGCACGATCGTCTGCCAGTGCGTCGCCGTGATGCCGGTCACGATGGCGGCGGGCGCGATCAGTGCGCCGAGGGTGCTGGCGTTGCTGTCCTTGAACTGGACCTGCGGGGGGTGGAACGAGGTTCCGTTCGCGCCCGGGGTCTGCGTGACGGTGAACAGGTTTCGGCACGTGCCGTCGAACGTGCTGCAGCCCCCGTTGTTCGCCGCCGGGATCTTCCCGGTCGCGCCGGCATCGAACAGCACCGTGCCCGCCGAAAAGGTCGACTCGGACGTCGTCACGCTCGCGGCGGTGCGCGCGCGCATGTGGCCTTTGAGGTAGGGGAACGTGAACATGGCGACATCCGCGGTCGTGGTGATCGTCTTCGCGGTGGTGGAGGCCTTCTCGAACGTGCCCTGGACGATCGCGGTCTCCGCGTCGACCTCGGCGACGATCGGGGTCGCGCGAGAGATCTCGGTCGCGGGGCACGTGAAGCCGCCACCGGCGAGGTTCTGGAGCGCGACGTCGTAGTGGATGTGCGCGTTGCCCTGGTTCTGGACATCTTTGCAGACGAGGGCGCCATACATCGCGACGTTGCCTTGCAGCTGGCAGGACGCGTTCGGGGCGTAGATCGCGAAGTTCGCCGACACGCCGCCCTGGACCTGGACTGCCGACGCGGCGGAGCCGCCGTAGAATACGAGGTTGCCAGGGACGTTCGTCGCGTTGACGACGGCGCCGGCCTGCATCTGCAGGTTGTCGGTGAAGTACACCTCCACGGGGCCCGACGTGATCTTGAGCTGACAGTTCGAGGTGAGCGAGATCGTCTTGACCACGTACTTCCCGGCGCTCAGCGTGACGCTGCCGTTCTTGCACTTCAGGTCGCCATAGGTCCTGTCCGCTGCGAGCGTCGCGTTGGTGTTCTGGTAATCGGGGTTGAACGGCGTGCCGTTCGCGAGGATCGGCACGGTGATGTTCGGCAGCGCCTGGTTCGTGGTCTGCGCGAGCTTGCTGCCCGTGAACGTGCCGTTACCGGTGAACACGCTCGTAGGCGTACTGCCCGCGCCCGAGAGCCCATCACCGCAGATCACGGTCGAGGCGCCCTGGGCCTGCACGGCGCCACCGCCGGTCGAGTTCGTTCCGATGTCGGCGTCGGCGCACGAGTTCGTCGTCGCGTAGGTGCCGACGTCCGAGTTCCAGCTGTCGGTGCCGGCGTTGCCCTGGATCTGGACCGAGTTCTTCGCGAAGATCGCGAAGTCGAAGCCGGGAACGCAGGCGCTCGCCTCCGACGAGGACGGTGCGAGCGAGGCGAGCATGACGACCAGGATGCCGACCTTAGTTCTCATTGGCGTTTCCTTCGCAGCCGCCGTACTGCGACTGGTAGCAGTTGCCACCGCCGTTGTGGCGAACGAGCTCGGTGACCTGGACCGGGGTCTCCGGGTACTTCGTGCATCTCGACACGATGAACACCGTCAGATCATTGTCGCGCGTCGGATCGTTCGTCGCCTCGTCCGCGTTATCACGCAGCCGGAGCTCGAAGTCGTCCACCGAGTCGCCGTCGAGATCGTGATCGATCGCCAGGAGCCAGCTCGGCTCGAGCTCCCCAGCGAGCGCCTCGTTCCATAGTGGATAGCTTGCCGCGACGGTCGCGCGCGCCGTGGCCAGGCCCGCCTCCGCGCAATAGAGCGCCGAGACCTCCGACTTCGTCAGGTCTGTGCTGCGCGTCGACGCCAGCTGCAGCGACGCCAGCGCCGCCGCCCCGCTGAGCAGCGATGCGATCGTGATGACCGTGACGAGCATTGCACTACCGCGTTCATCCGTTCGCTTCACAAGGAGTACGTTCGGCCGCACCGGAAGAACCTGTAGCCCTCGGCGCACGGCTAGCGCCGAGAGGGGCACCGACAACCAGGTAGGCCCGCATGCGACACGGCTGCCTATCCCGCGTGTCCGCGTGCCCGCGCATGACGGTCGAGCACGCGAACGATCGGGCCGGTTTCGGACACCGTCCACGACGCGCGGCAGGCGGCACGTACCACCAACAACCATGGGGTCGCACACCGCATGCGGGGACCCTTGTCTGGGGAGCCGACAACCACCTTCATCACGGCAGGGTCTCGATCACCACGAAGTAGTCGAACGAGATGTCCATGTGCTCGGCGCTGACGACCAGGACGCTGCCGGTGGTCAGGACCGGCGCCGCGCTCGTGCTCGCCGAGAGCGCCGGGTAGGCCATCCCGCCGAGACGCGCCGCGAGATCGATCCGCTGTGCGGCGACCGATTCGTCGATCTGCATCGACCACGCGCCGATCGGCAGGATGCCGGGATAGGACGTGGAGTCGCGTCCGGTGTACGTGCCACTGGCGGCCTCGGTGATCTTGATGAGCCCGCTGCTTCCCCCGGTGTCGTAGGTCTCGCAGTAGTGGAAGTTCGCACCGCCGTTGTTGAAGCCGAACGCGATCACGAGCTGGTGGGGAGTCAGCGCGCTGACCGCCGTGATCGTGCCGGCGGTGATGATCCGCGTCTCGCCGGTCGTCACGGCGAGCCGGGTATCGGCGGAGCCGGTGATCCGCATCTGGTCGCCGACCACGGCGAGGCCACTCGCCGGATCCCACACTGGCAGCGCGGACGTGAACGGATCGAAGAACCTCAGGCGCTGCTTGGCGATCGTCGGTTGCGGATCGCAGGCGTCGCCGACGCCGTCGGCGTCGGCGTCGAGCGCGGCGCCCGCCAGGTGTGGGCACGGATCGCAGACGTCGCCGATCGCGTCTGCGTCTTCGTCGTGCTGGTCCGGGTTCGCGACCGAGGGGCAATCGTCAACGGAGTCCGGCACGTCATCGCCGTCGGAGTCGACGATCGACACATCCGCCGGGGCGTCGCGTGCTGCGTCGGGCGGCACGTAGCCCGGTGCGCGACACACGTGATCGACGCACACCTGGGGCTCCGGGCACGCCGACTCGCACGGAACGTCGTTGGCGATCGTCGGCGCGTAACACGCGCCGCAGGCGATGACAGCGATCCATGCGCGGCGCACGCGTCCAGCATACCAACGCCTTCGCACGGACGTGGCGCTTTCGGCTCGCGTGGCTCCTGAGTCCGGTCCTGAGCCCGGTCGGCAACCGTCGTGAAGCCGCGGAGGGGTGATCGCAGGATCGCTGTTCTGCACGGGATACGGACTGCGGCCGTGACCACCCTGGCGTGAGTGTCGCGAGCTGTGGCGTGCGCGTGACGGGACGGCGCTGTCACACCACGTGACCGCGCCGCAAGACATCGTGCTGGCACGATCAGATCACCGGGGCATCGCCTCGCGCGCCCGAACCGCGACACGCCTGTCCTGCCGCGTGGCGCGCTGGCGACACGCCGAGTCGGCGCCGTGGTTGCAGCGAGCTTGCTCATGTCCGTCTCCCTGCGCCTCTTCGCGTGCCTCGCCCTGCTCGGGTGCGCCGCGCCGCCCCTCGGCCTCGGAGCAGGCGCCACCACAACTCCGGGCCGCGGCGGCGTCGTCGGAGGAACGGCGACGATCGGTGCGGCCGCCAACCGGCAGAGCTTCCAGATCGAAGCCCACGGCTCGTACAACCTTGCGTCGTGGTTCGCCGTGGAGGCCGGCGCCGTCTACGCCCAGCTCTCCGATGATCGCGAACAGAAGATCCTGATCGCCGGCGGCTTCCCCTACGTGCGCCCGCGTCTCCAGCTCGGTCCCGTGTCGGTCGCGACCGCGGTGGCCGGCTTCGGTATCGGCGGTGGAGGTGGCGGCCTCATCGGCGGCATCGCGGACGTTCAGCTCGGCTACGGCACGCCGTGCTGGTCGGTCTACGCCGGCGCCTACGCGCACGGCTTCGAGGTCACAAGCCAATCGCCGATCGAGATCAGCGCGCGCCAGCAGCGCATCGGCGCGGAGTACCTGTGGTCGCTCGGAACCACCAGACTCGGCGTCGCCGTCGAGGTCCACCACCAGCGCGACAAGCTGCGTGACGACGGCGTGATGGTGCACGCGGATCAGTGGGGGGGCGCGGTCAAGGTCCGCATCCAGAGCGGACGGTTCCGGTGAGCGCGTCGATCTGGCTGGCGATCCTTCTCGGCGTCATCACATCCGGGTGCGTCGCTGGCCTGCCACCGTCGCAGTCGGCGATCGGCGGGATGGTCGGCTCGCGCGGCGGCGGCGTGTCCGGATCGGCCGGCGCCCACGCGAAGGCGGCCGACCGCCTCGACCGGCTCGACGTCGACCTCGGCGCCGGGTATCTCATCGAGCGGCAGGCCGGGACGGTCGCACACGGAACCTATGTCGCGCTGGCCAGGCGCCTCACCGTCGGCGGTCGCCGCGACCTCTGGATCGGTGGTCGGATCGAACTGTTCTGGCTCGCCGACGAGGGCGAACCCGCACGCGGCGCCGCCTTGCGCGTCGCCGTCCGCCACCACGTCGGTGGGGTGTCGGCCGGCTCGTCGAGTGGCAACGCCGGGGTCGGCGCGCACGGCGCATTCGCGCTCGGCGCGCACGCCGACGTCGGCCTCCGCTCACTCGAGGGAGGTGGGGCCGCGTTCATGGTCTCGGCCGGCGTCACCCTGGACCTGCCGTTGCTGGTGGGCTTCGGCGGCCGCTGATCGCCGCCAGATGTGCGAGCCACCGAGCCGCGATCTAGCGACGCCAGGCGATCGTCACGAGCTCCTTGAGCCGCGCCGGGTCGCTCGACGAGGTCTTGCACATGAAGCCGCTCTTGTGGGCGAAGTGCACGTCCGGTTCGCTCTCGACACGCGAGAAGTCGAGGCGGGGATGATCCTCGTAGCGGCCGATGCCGAAGCCTTCGCCGCGTCGATCCGGATACACGATGGCGGCGATCACTCCGTCGAGCTTCTGCGCGCGAATGTAGCTGCCTACCATGGAGCTCGGCTCGTCGGCGCCGGGCTCGGTGCGAGGCAAGAACAGCGCCTCGATGAGATCCTCGCCGCACGGGATCGTCCAGCGCTGGACGCGCGCGTCGATGAAGTCGAGCCGCTCGCGGGCGATGCGCAGGTACTCGAGCAGGTCGTCTCCGATCATCTTCATGAACGCGTAGAGCGGATCCGTGGGCTCGATCCGGGTCGCCTGTGCGAAGCGACGCAGCAGTGTGATGTCGATCGGCGAGTTGAGCTGGGAGATCGCGCGACGCGGTACGCCCAACCAGTCGCCGGTCTTCTTGGGACCACGTGAGTCGAACCACTCGGCGGTCTCCAGCCAGTCACAGAACTGCAGGGCGTCCTGGTAGAGCCCCAGGTGATCGAGGACCAGGCTCAGCGCGCAGGTCGGGGCGTGCTCGCGCGGAAAGTGATGATGGTCGAAGTTCGATCGCGCCGGGTCGTGAACCCCGCCGACGTCCACGATGGCGACCTGCGGATCTTCGATCTCCTCGGGCGTTGGCTCGCGCCTGACGATGGGACAGCCGTGCAGGGCCGCGAGCACGCAGACGGCGAGGAGGTCGTCTTTGTGCGCCCCGCCCGGATGAGTAACGATCGTATGCACCATGCTTCGCGCACCGTAGCACCTCGCGCTCCGGACCCCGACGCTCAGCCGAGGCGGTCCTTGGGACCAATGCCCAGCGGCCGCGCGCTACCATCATCCCGCGTGTTCGATCCCGGGGCGGCTGGATATCGGTGTGTCGCATGTCGCGCGACGTTGACCGCCAAGACTCCGTCATCCGTCGTGTGCCTGGCCTGCGGCCGGTCCTATCCGGTGCTCCTCGACCGAGTGCCGGTCCTCGTCGACGAGCCACTGGCTCACGTCGCGCGTACGCTCGCGAGTCTCGAGCGGCTGATCGGGGAGCACCGCGGCAAGGTCGAGCACCTCGACATGCTCCTCGCGCGCGGCACCGAGCGCGACGAGGCGCTCGCGCTCCTGCGGACGGCGCTGATCGAGAATGCGCGATTCCTGCTCGCCCGCCGCGCCGAGCTCGTCGGACTCGTCCCGCAGGACGCGCCCCAGCCGCAGGTGGTGTCCCCTCGCCCCGATCCGAGCCTCGGCTACCTCGTCGACGTGTTCGACTTCGTGCGCCAGGACTGGAGCACGACCGAGGACTGTCGCGAGGACGTGGAGACGATCATCGCCACGCTCCGAGCGGGGATCCGTGCGCGCGTTCCTGCGCCGCGCCGAGCGGCGTTTCTCGGCGCGGGCCTCGCGAGGTTCGCGTCGGACCTCCGGGGCGAGGTCGAGCAGCTGATCGCACTCGATGTGTCGTTGATGATGGCGCTCAGCCATCTCGCGCTACACGACGGCGAAGTTCGACTCTTCGAGATCAACGAGCGCATCGCCTACGACCTGGCTGGACTCGCGCGTCCGATCACGGCGAGCGCGAAGAGCTCGGCTCCGATCGACTACTGCGTCGCGGATGCGCGGCAGATGCCATTCGCCGACGCCAGTCTGGATCTGGTCGTGTCGGCGTTCTTCACCGACGTCGTGCCGCTCTCGGCGTTGTTGCGTGAAGTGCGCCGCGTTCTCGCGCCCGGAGGGGCCTTCATCCATTTCGGCCCGCTCGGGTATCACTTCTACATGCCCGAGGAGATGTGGACCGTCGAGGAGGCGCGACAGGTGTTCGCGCGGCATGGGTTCGAGCTGCAGGATGAAGCGTGGGTGCCGGTGTGGCTGCAGCGATCGAGCGCGCGGATGTCGAACACCCGGGTCGACGCATGGAGCTTCGTCGCGGTCGTGCGGTAGTCAGGAGACGAACAGGTCATGCAGGCTGACCGGAAGCCGGTCGGCCTGCCAATCAGGGCGCCCGGTCTCGAGGACGTCGATCAGTTGTGGACGGACCGCATCGAGTGCCTCGCGGTGTCTCGCGCGAACCAGCGCAACCGCGCCGTACTCCAGGAATTGATAGAACGCCCCGAGACGATATTCGGCGAGGGCGCCAGCGAGGCTGACCTCGGCCTCGAGGAGCTTCAGGGTCCAGCCATCCCGGGTCGCCCGTGTCTCGGCCGCCCCGGCCGTGACCATCGCCGGAGCGGTCACGTCGGCGTGCATCGCGCGTTGCACCCAGACAGCCGGCTGATCGGGGAACGGAACTAACCAGCCCCACGCGAGCACGAGATCGGGCGACACGCCGGCGACCTGCTGCTCGCCCTGCGTTCGCACGACCCACGAATCGGGAATGGTCAGGACGAGCTTCATGCCGATACCGTACCAGCAGAGCGGATCGTTCAGTCGGCTGCGACTGCCCGTGCGCTACGATGGAGCCATGAGCGTGCGCGACGTACTGATGGGCGTAGGTTTCGCTGTCGTTGGCGTGTTTGCGCTCTTGAACGGCGTACTGCGCCCCAGCTGGATCTGGGAGTCGACCAAGTTCCGCGGGATCCGCGACAACCTCGGTGATGGCGTGACGTCCGCCATCTTCCTCGGTTTCGGTGTCGTGCTGTGCGTCGTGGGGGTGATCACCCTCGCGAAGCGCGACTAGAAGATATTGTACGCCTCGTCGAGCGCGCCGAGGCCTGCACCGAGGCCCGCGCCTGCGAGCGTGCCGATGCCGGGCAGCAGCAGCGAGCCGAGGGCCGCACCGCCGATCGCGCCCGAGCCGGCGCCGCCGAGCGACTTGTTCATGGATGCCCCTGCGCTGGCCACCACGCCCGGGGTTGCGCCACTGGTCGGTGCGTTCGGATCGTCTGCCAACCAGTTGCCGAGCTTGTTTCCAGCCCAGCCGCCGACCGCGCTCCCCGCCATCGATCCGAGTGGTCCGAACATGCCGCCCAGGCCGGACCCCAGGCCGGCCCCAACCGCCGACATCCCGGCACCGATCTCTCCGCCACGAGTGCCGGTCGGAGTGTTGCCCGGAGCGATCCAGTTCGTATCATCCGCGCCGAAGATGGCGTTCGTTGCACCGACCGCGGCCGTGCCCAGCAGGTCACCGAGATCACCTGGAACCTGAGACGAATCACCGCCCGCCGCACCGACGATTCCGCGGCCGGTGACCCCGAGTCCCGATGCGACGAGGTTCGCCGTCCCGAGTGCGGTGTTGACCGCCGGAATCGCGTTGACGCCGCTCCACAGTGCTTGCGTGCCGTGGTTGACGGCGCCGTCGCGATCACCCGTCACGCCGTCATAGACGGCGGAACCCGCGTGATACGCCGCTTGCGCGCCGCTGGCGACGTTGCCGACGATCGGGATCGGCCCGATGGCGCCCCAGAAGCCGCTCTCGGCCATGTCAAAACCGGTTCCCATGGTCCCGATTATACGGGAATCGGGGGGGAACCTCCCCGTCGATCTAGCCACGGTCTCGCAGCGAGGAATGAGATGAGATCATGAGCCTTTACACGATACTTGTCGAACCCAGCCCACCACGGGGCCAGCCGTTCTCCCGGCACCTGGTGGTCCTGGAGCAGTTTGCGCAGTAGCACCAAGGTTCGCTCCCCGAACCACCGCTCCATCAGATCCGAGACGATCGCATCGCGGACGGCAGGGGTCAGCGTGTCATCGGCGACCAGATCATCGAGCGCCGCCCGGATATGGAGCAAGGGCTCGCTGAGCTCGCGATACGGAGGGTCCTGCTCGTGGAGCAGCGAGACCTCGTCATCTCGAAACGCTGGATCGGCGCAGTACGTCTCGAAGGCGCGCCCCCACCCACGCATCCCCATGTCACGCATCTCGGATCCTCGAATCGCGCCCATCGACGCGACTCCCCACACCTGCCAGCCCGCACTCAGGGCGCGGCGGATCTCGGCGTGGCCGACGGCGAGCACCTGAAGATGGAAGTATCCATCCACGATGGCGAGCACACCGGGTTCCCGCGCGGAGCGGATCGCGCGATCGACATCCCCGCGCCGGATCGGCGGGAGGATCGCCAGGTCGCCGAGCGGCAACCGCGCCATCGCCATCGCTCTATGGAGCGTCGGGCCTGCGTAGAGTAAGCACCTGGGGTCCATGCTCGAAGTACTCCTTGAGGCGGGGGCCGACCCGCGGAATCTCCCCGAGATAGCACTCGAGGCGGGGAACGATGATCCGTACGACGACGAGGGGTGAGTCCGGCGGAGTGTGAACAGCTCGGAAGACGCGAGAACAGCCGACCCGGTCGAGGCGCTCGAGCAGCAAGCGGATTCCGGATGGGACGTCCGGTGCATCCGCCGCCCCATCGGGGATCTCGGAGAACGAGATCGTCCCCGACGCGGTCGACGACATCCGATCCACCCACCGATTCATCCCTGCGGTGCGCTCGACCGCTGCCCACGCGGGTGGTCGTTCCTGGTAGCGGTGCATCGAGAGATCATCACGGCCGCCGTGGATATCGGTGAGGCGAGACTGGATCGCCTCGCACACCGCGCGGGTCACGGCGATGCTGCTCGCGGGGTGAAGCCCATCACCGCGATGTCCCGCGAACTCGACTCCGCGCTCGATGAGGCCCACGGTGAAGTACGGCAATTCGAAGACGTTGGGGGCGTAGCGGATGTACAGGTCGAAGCCGTCGCGATCGAGACGTGCGGCGAGCGTCTTCAAGGGCTCGGGGAGCGTGGCGTTGTCAACGCGATGCGATCGCGCCTCGATCGGAAACATGAACGACTGAACATCACGTTCGATCACCTCGGCCATGCCGTGGAGAGTCGCTTCGTCGAGCGTATTCCCGGATGCAACACCGTTCCCGTCCGAGCCGAACAGGCCACCTCCGTCCCGCGGGAGGATCGGATACAGCACGCGTTCTGCCGGGACGACGACTTGCTCGCCCGTCCGGATATCGAAGGCATGACAGCAAGGCAGCGGCGTGGTGGCGCTGATCGGCGTCACCGGGCAGAGCTCGAAGATAGCCTCCGGTCGTGCGGCGGCATCGAGCAGGTCGCCGGCCACGCCGCGAAACATCTGGACCTGACTGCGATGCGGCTCGACGTACGCGAGCTCGATGGCCTCCATATAAGCACCGATGCGCGCCTCATCGGCCGTCAAGCCCTTTCCTGCACTCACGCACAGCGAGCCCGGCATTGCACGTGGTCGGATGCTCGCGAACACCGGAACCCCGATCCGATCGAGACACGTCGTTTCCGTGACACGCGTGATGCCCACCAGCGGTGCGATCCGCTGTGCGTGCGCCAACGTCTGCTCGACGCTGACCTCGCGCAGACTCGAGCTGTAACGATGCGTGACCATCGGGTTCAGGTGACCCAGTTCAGCATCGACTCGTCGTGAACCATCACCGAAGGCTGACTGTGAGGGAGCGGTTCGATGCTATCGACGACGAGCTGGAAGGTGTTGCGGTCTTCCTCGAGTCGAGGAGGTGTGCTCTCGAGCCGCGCCACGTAGTAGAAGCGGTCGTCCTGGAATGCCGCGATGTCGTGATGGATCAGGGGCCCGTCTTCATACGTCCCGGCCGCCCGCCAGATCAGCCCGGCGAGCTTGTGCCGGTTGAAGATCGGCGCCGCCTCGTCGACCTGCGTCCGGCGAAAGCCAAACCAGTTCAGCTCGTGCAGCGTACGGTCCAGGAGCCCGGCCGGCGTCTCGACGACGGGCCGGGCCGGGAACGCGGAGATCGAGGCCTTGTGGTTGGGGAACCCAGGCGGGCACCATTCGGTGATCAACCCCCGCGGATAGCCCATCCAACCGGCTGGTGGTTCGTAGTAGTAGCGTCGCCGGCGCAACTCGCCGAGGCCGATCGAGTAGTAGAAGGCCAGCTCGCGCGTTGCCTTGCGAAAGAATGGCAGGTCGCTTGCGACGGTCGTGATGGCATCGATCTGCGTGTAGAAGTCATCGCCGAAGATGAAGCCGAGATTGCGCTCGAAGCTCGCTCCGTTCGTGCCGAAGATCGTGACCAGCGCGGCGTACTCGCCTTCCGCCGTGGTGATTCGTTCGATGGGCGATCGGCTCAGGCCGGGAAGGTTCATCTCGACCATCAGGTCATCAACGAGATCCTTCGCTGCATGCAGCGGACGACGGCGGTCGCGGATCCGAACGCCACCGCGACTCCGGCCCTCGGGTGGGAAGAGTCCGATTCCATCCGCGTAGAACTTCGCTCGCCAGTTCGGGAGGATCTGCGGCAGCACCCCTTCGTTGTACTCTGCCTGCTGCGACTCGGGCACGCTGGAGGCGCTTGTTCGCTCCCGGTGCGGGGCGCTCGCGGTACCGTGCCTCCATGGTCGCCACCCGCGTCCTCGTTCTCGGCGCCGCCGGGCGAGACTTCCACGACTTCGCGACCGTGCTGCGCGACGATCCGGCGATCGAGGTCGTCGGCTTCACCGGGGCGCAGATTCCCGGGATCGATCGGCGCACGTTCCCGGCCGCGCTCGCCGGCCCGCGGTACCCGCAGGGCATCGAGATCCATCCCGAGGCCGAGCTCGAGCAC
>JAGSPR010000202.1 GCA_018262455.1 Deltaproteobacteria bacterium
CACGAACGAGGCCGAGTACAAGAAGCTCCTCAACAACGAGTTCATGGAGGCGCTCCGCGACCGCACGATCAAGGTCGACATCCCGTACATCACGAAGGTGTCCGAGGAGGTCAAGATCTACACGAAGGACTTCACGCACGACCGCGTCGGCAAGCACATCGCGCCGCACACGCTGTACGTCGCGGCGCTGTGGGCCGTGCTCACGCGGCTCGAGGATCCGAAGAAGCATTCGCTGTCGCTGATCCAGAAGGCGAAGCTGTACGACGGCAAGACCTTGCCGGGTTTCACGCAGGACAACATCAAGGAGCTGCGCAAGGAATCCCAGCGCGAGGGCCTCGATGGCATCTCGCCGCGCTATATCCAGGACAAGATCGCGAACGCGCTGGTCAGCGACAAGGCCGACGGCGCGATCAACCCGTTCATGGTGCTGAACGAGCTCGAGAGCGGCCTGCGCAGCCACTCGTTGATCTCGTCCGATGAGCAGCGCAAGCGGTTCGGCGAGATGCTGTCGGTCGTCAAGCAGGAGTACGAGGACATCGTGAAGAACGAGGTCCAGCGCGCGATCAGCGCCGACGAGGACCTGATCGCCAAGCTCTGCGCGAACTACATCGACAACATCAAGGCCTACACCCAGAAGGAGAAGGTCAAGAATCCGTACACCGGTCAGGACGAGGAGCCGGACGAGCGCCTGATGCGGTCGATCGAGGAGAAGATCGATATCCCCGATAGCCGCAAGGACGACTTCCGCCGCGAGATCATGAACTACATCGGCGCGCTCGCGATCGAGGGCCGGCAGTTCGACTACAAGACCAACGAGCGCCTGCACAAGGCCCTCGAGGGCAAGCTGTTCGAGGACCAGAAGGACTCGATCAAGCTGACTTCTCTGGTCTCGAGCGTCGTCGACCGCGACACCCAGGCGAAGATCGACGTCGTCAAGCAGCGCCTCATCAAGAACTTTGGCTATGACGAGGTCTCGGCCACCGACGTGCTGAACTTCGTCGCCAGCATCTTCGCCCGCGGAGACGTCAAGTCGTAATGCCCGATCCGATGGGCAAGGGGCCGGTGGCGATCGAGCTCAACCACACGCTCGCCGAGCTGCTGGCCCGGCTCTGCGTGGAGCTCGACACTGAAGATGCCACCGGCGTCATGTCCCGCGCGCTGGGCCTGCTCGAGATGGTGCAACGCACGAAGCGCCAGGGCGGCCGGCTCTGCTTCGTCAACGAACGCGGCGACGTCGCCGACGTGATTATCTAGGCCAAAGAGGAGGATCGAGCATGTCGCAGAAGATCGATCTCGACCACGGCCGGTTCAGACAAATCATCCGCGGCAAGATCAAGGGGAACCTCCGCAAGTACATCTCGCAAGGCGAGATGATCGCGAAGAAGGGGAAGGACACGGTCTCGATCCCGATCCCGTCGGTCGACATCCCGCACTTCAAGCACGGCGACAAGCAGCAAGGTGGCGTCGGGCAGGGCAGCGGGGATGTCGGTGATGCGCTCGGCCAGGATGGCGAGGAGCAGCCGGGCGCGGGCCAGGCAGGAGATCGCCCCGGCGATCATCTGCTGGATATCGAGATCTCCATCCAGGAGCTGGCCGAGATCATGGGCGAGGAGCTCGAGCTTCCCCGGATCCAGCCCAAGGGCACCGAGAAGATCGTCGCGTTCAAGGACAAGTACTCGGGGATCCGGACCACCGGCCCCGAGTCGTTGCGGCATTTCCGGCGCACGTACCGCCAGGCGCTCCGGCGCCAGATGTCCATGGGGACCTACGATCCGAAGAACCCGGTCATCGTCCCGATCAAGGACGACAAACGCTACCGGAGCTGGCGCAGCGTGCCGCTGCCGCAGAGCAACGCCGTCATCATCTACATGATGGATGTCTCGGGTTCGATGGGCGACGAGCAGAAGGAGATCGTCCGGATCGAGAGCTTCTGGATCGATACCTGGCTGCGCTCGCAGTACCACGGCATCGAGAGCCGCTACATCATCCACGACGCGATGGCCAAGGAGGTCGATCGCGATACGTTCTTCAAGACCCGCGAGTCGGGCGGTACGATGATCAGCTCGGCCTACAAGCTATGCGCGAAGCTGATCGACGACGAGTACCCGTCCGAGCTGTGGAACATCTATCCGTTCCACTTCTCCGATGGCGACAACTGGTCGGTCGACGACACGCACACCTGCGTCGAGCTCCTCAAGAAGGAGGTCCTGCCGCACGTCAATCTATTCTCGTACGGTCAGGTCGAGTCGCCTTATGGCTCGGGCCAGTTCATCAAGGATCTGACCGAGCATTTCGACGAGGACGAGCGCGTCGTGACCTCGGAGATCAAAGGCAAAGAGGCGATCATGGACTCGATCAAGGAGTTCCTCGGGAAGGGTCGTTGATCATGGAGAGCCTGGAGACGGCCGAGGCCGGACTACGATGACCATCAAGCGGTTCCCCGCCTACCTGCGCGACATGCAGGAGGAGATCGAGGCGCATGCGAAGCGCTTCGGGCTCGATTTCTTTCCGATCCTGTACGAGGTCCTCGACTACAAGACGATGAACGAGGTCGCCGCATACGGCGGCTTCCCGACGCGCTATCCGCACTGGCGCTTCGGCATGGACTACGAGCAACTCTCGAAGAGCTACGAGTGGGGCCTCTCGAAGATCTACGAGATGGTGATCAACACCAACCCCGCATACGCCTACTTGCTCGAGGGAAACTCGCTCACCGATCAGAAGATCGTGATGGCGCACGTCTGCGCCCACGTGGACTTCTTCAAGCACAACTACTTCTTCTCGAAGACCGACCGCAAGATGATCGACGGGATGGCCAACCACGCCTCGCGCGTGCGTCGTCACATGGCTCGGCATGGTCAGGATGTCGTGGAGGACTTCATCGACACCTGCCTCTCGCTCGAGAACCTGATCGATCCGATGTCGCCGTACATCATGCGGCAGCGCGACAAGGTCGAGGAGTCTGACGACGACGAGCAGCAGGACAAGTCCGGGCGCCTGCGCGCCAAGGGCTACATGGAGTCGTTCATCAACCCGCCCGAGTACCTCGCCGCGCAGAAGAAGAAGCGCGAGGACGAGGAGAAGCGTCAGAAGCGGCGGTTCCCCGAGCAACGGCAGCGCGACGTGCTGGCGTTCCTGATCGAGCACGCGCCGCTCGATCACTGGCAGCGCGACGTGCTCGAGATCGTGCGCGACGAGGCGTACTACTTCGCGCCCCAGGCGATGACGAAGATCATGAACGAGGGCTGGGCCGTGTACTGGCACTCCCGGATCCTCACGGAGAAGGCGCTCCAGGCGTCCGAGATCATCGACTACGCCGACGCCAACTCGGGCGTGCTCGCGGTGTCGCCGGGCCGGCTCAACCCCTACAAGCTCGGCGTCGAGCTGTTCCGCAGCATCGAGGATCGCTGGAACCGCGGTCAGTTCGGCAAGGAGTGGGACGAGTGTGACTCGATGGATCTCAAGCGCAACTGGGACCGGCGGACCGGGCTCGGCGCGGCCCGGATCTTCGAGGTCCGCAAGCTCTACAACGACATCACGTTCATCGACGAGTTCTTCACCCTCGAGTTCTGCATCGAGCAGAAGTTCTATTCGTTCGGCTTCTCGGAGCGCAGCGGCAACTGGGAGATCATGAGCCGCGAGTTCAAGAAGGTGAAGGATCAGCTGCTGCGGATGCTCACGAACCGCGGCCAGCCGGTCATCGAGGTCGAGGACGGCAACTTCGACAACAAGAGCGAGCTCCTGTTGCGACACATCCATGAGGGTACGGACCTCGATGGCGCGCAGGCTCGCGACACGCTGCGCAACGCGAGCAAGCTGTGGACCCGCCCGGTGAGCCTGCTGACCAAGATCGAGGGCAAGGGCAAGCTCCTGCGCTGCGAGGACGGCAACCTGAGCGAACGCAGCGCGGAGTACGTATGATTTCGATCGATCGGGAAGGTTGGTTGGGCTCGGAAGCGGCGCACTCGTGAGGCTCTGGGCGTGGGGGCAGAGCGATCCCGGGCGCAAGCGCGAGCGCAACGAGGATTCCTACCTCGTCGATCCCGAGGCCGGCGTGATGGCGGTCGCGGACGGGATGGGTGGTCATCAAGGCGGCGCGACGGCGAGCCGGATGGCCGTCGAGTACCTCGGCCGCGAACTGGGTGCGGCCCGCGGCAACTTCGACCAGGCGCTGGAGGATCAGATCGCGGTGGGCCTGCGTACCACCGAGGAGATGCCGGCCGTCGACTCGGCCACGGGTGGCGCGATGACGCCGACCTCGCCGCGCCAGCTCGCGGCCGCGTCGATCGCGCCTGTCACCCTCGGAGACGAGCAGACGCCGGTCGCCCGCATCCTCGGGTTCTCCCCGGCGCTCGAGCTGATGCGCAACGTCGTGCGACGTGCGAGCTCGGCGATCTTCGAAGCGGCCTGGCAGAAGCCGGAGCTCCGCGGCATGGGCACCACGCTCACCGCGTTGCTCGTGCACGGCGGGCGCGCGCACGTGGTCCACGCCGGGGACTCCCGGTGCTACATGTTCCGCGATGGTCAGCTCAAGCAGCTCACCGACGATCACTCGTGGATCGCCGAGCAGCTGCGTAGCGGCACGATCAGCGAGGCCGATGCGAAGAACAGCAAGTTCCGCCACGTGATCACGAAGTCGATCGGCTTCGAGCGCGACATCGAGGCCGACATGAAGAGCGTGCCGGTCTCGGCGGGAGACTGCTTTCTGCTGTGCTCTGACGGCATGTCGAACTACATCGAGCACGGGGAGCTCGAGCGGATCGTGGCCATGACCTGGTACCGGCGGCTCCCGGCGACGTTGATCGAGCTCGCGAACAATCGGGGTGGCGATGACAACATCACCGTCGTCGTCGGGCTCGTGGCGAACGTCCCGCCTTCGGCCTGAACATCGCTGGACATACGAAGTTGCTTGACGGCCTCTGGCTGGGCTCGGTATGTCGAGGCATGGCCTTCGAGGACGTCGCGCGGCGGATGCAGGAGCGGCATCAGGGTGAGGGGCTTCCGCCCCTGCCTCCCACCTTTCCGAGCACGCCTCATGATCGCGGTTTTCATGAACCGATGATGGAACACCTGGCGGACGTGCAACGCCGTGAGGCTCGCTCGAGAGGGACCACCGACATCGTGTTCGGGATCATCCTGCTCATCGTCGGCATCGGCATCACCGCCGCCACGTACGGGGGCGCATCACGCCAGGGCGGCACGTACATCGTCGCGTACGGGCCGATCGTCGTCGGCGTGATCAAGCTCGTCCGCGGACTCGTCCGGCTCGGCAGCGCGTAGCGCGCCGACTCAACGCGCGACGGTGGCCGCCGGCGTCGGCTCGGGTGGCGCGATGATCTTGACCGCGATCTCGCGTCCACCGCCCTTGCTGTGCAGGTGCAGCCTGGTCAGCCCCGGGGTCTTGCCAACGATGACGACCGCGGCCGTGGACGCCTGACCCGCGAACCCGTTGACCTGCAGTGTCCCGAGCGAAGCCGCGTGGACCTCGGCGATCTTGGGGTCGTCGGAGATGACCGATAGTTGCTCGCAGGGACCGGTCTGGTAGCAAGTCACGGCGAGCGCGACGCCTTGCGAGAGCTCGAGGCGGTAGCTCTTGATGCCCCAGAATCCGCGGACCTCGTCGAGCCGCGCGGAGCGCCCCGGAGGCGCCGGCGACTGGGCGCTGAGCGTCGGCGCGCAGGCCGTGACCGAGGCGACCACGAGGCCGCACAAGACGCTTGCGAGCCGGCTCACTGGACGACCTCGATGTCGACGGTCGTCCTGATGTCGCCGAGCGCCACCGTGACCGTAATCTTGCCGGGTGTGCGCGCTCGCAGCCGTCGGCGATCCGACGAACCGTCCCTGAGCACGGAGATCGTCCGGTCATCCGACACCGACCAGATCACGTCGCCGTCGCCGGTGAGCCGCTGTGCACCGTTCCACAGGGTGGGCTGGATCGTGAGGTCCTCGCCGACCGCGAGGCCGATCGCGCCACCGATCCGATCGCCATCGCGGCGCGCGAGCGTGATCTTCGTGACCGGCGCGACCCAGACGTGCACGAAGTCAACGACCGAGCCGTCATCGGTCGTGATCAAGACGGCGCTCGCGCCGGGCTTGTGCGCGACGAGCATTCCGTCTTCCACCGCAAGCACGTCGGGGGATGCACTCTCGAGTCGCAACGTCGGCGTCGAGCTGCCGGCGACCTCGGCGGACACGTCCGGGTAGAAGTGGGTGCCGATCGCGAGCGGCGCCAGCGGATGGCGCCGGGCACACGCCTGGTCGCCGGCCGCGCACTGACCCGCGAGAGTTGCCTGGTGGAGTGCTCCTGTAGCGCACGCGGCGACCAGGGGGAGGGGAACGGCGAGGCGTAGCATCGGGCGCATATGCTGCACGAACGGCCCTCGTGGAGCACGCTTACATGTTCGAGTTTCACCACGCCACGACGTCGGGTATGAAGGGATCGTGAACTGCTCGCAACTGCTGGTCGTGCTCGCGGTTGCCGGTGGCTGTGACCGGGGCCACCCCGAGAGCTCTGCCACGCAGCCACCGCCGACGCCGGTGAGCGATCCGGTCGCGGCGACGCCGGCCGCGCCTGCGAAGTGCTCGCTCTCGGCGGTCGCGGTGCGGCGGCCGATGCCGCGACGCCTGGTCGCGATCGGCGATCTCCACGGAGATCTCGGGGGTGCACGTGCGGCGCTGCGTGCGGCAGGCGCGATCGACGATCGAGATCACTGGATCGGGGGCGAGCTCGTGGTCGTCCAGACCGGAGACATCCTCGATCGCGGCGACGACGAGCAGGCGATTCTCGACCTCGTCGCGCGTCTCGAGGGGGAGGCGAAGGCCTCCGGCGGCGCGATGATCATGCTGATCGGCAACCACGAGCTCATGAACGCCGCCGGGGACCTGCGCTACGTCACCCCGGGAGGGCTCGTCGACTTCGAGGACGTGCCCGGGCTGGACACCAGCAAGCTCGCCAACGCACCCGAGCGAACGCGGGCTCGGCTCGCGGCCTTCGCCCCGGGTGGCGTGTACGCGAGGTGGATCGCGCAGCACGCGGTGATCGCGATCGTGGGCGACACCGTGTTCGCGCATGCCGGCGTGCTCGGCGATTGGGCCACCAAGGTCGAGGAAGTCAACCAGTCCTCGCGGTGCTGGCTCGACGGCCAGGCGGGTGGCCCCCAGGCCGCTCCGCCCACGCTCACCGCGGACGACAGCCCGGTGTGGACGCGCGAGATCGGGCGCGAGCAGGCGGACTGCGCTCGGGTCAGCGCGGCGCTCGACGCGCTTGGCGCCCACCGGATGGTGGTCGGCCACACCGTGCAGCCACGTGGGATCAACGTGGCCTGCGACGACCGGATCTGGCGCATCGATGTCGGGCTCGCGAAGGTCTACGGCGGCCCGATCGAGGTGCTCGAGCTGTCTCCCGACGCGCCGCCGAAAGTCCTGCGCGGCACTCGCCCGTAGCGCCGAGCGGGCCGAGCTCGCCGAGCGGGGCTACTGATCGATCTCGATGTCGCCGTCGTCGGGCTTGGCATCGAGCTTCTTGTCGGCCGGCTTCTTGTCGGCCGGCTTGTTGTCCGTGGGCTTCGACTCCGGCTCGGGAGGCGGTGTCTTGACGGTCGCGGTCGCCTCGGGGCGCTGCTTGGCCTCGCGGCCCGCTGGGCAGACGGGCGCTGCGGCATCGCCACGCTCCTGGACCACGCCACCGATCTTCGCCGAGCCGGCGGCACCGAGCACCTGGAGCTCGGTCGCGACGCCCTTCGCCACGAGCCGTGCCTTCACCGCATCGGCGAGGCGCGTCGCGTCCGCCGCGTTTGGCTGCGCGAGCGCGATCAGCCACTTGGTGACCTCGTCGTGCGCGACCATCACGAGCGCCATCTGATCGACGATGATGATGCCCGCGGCGGAGAGCTTGCCGCCAGCGAGGGTCGGGACCTTCTCGATGATGAGGCGATCGCCGTCGAGCTGCACGACGGTGACTCCACCGGTATCGGGACAGCCGTCGTCATCTTTGATGCCGTTCAGCGTCTCGGGCTCCATCGGGCACTTGTCCTTGGAGTCGGCGATGCCGTCCTTGTCGTTGTCGAGCTCGGAACAGCCGTCGTCATCCTGGAAGCCGTCCTTGTCTTCGGCGCACACCGGGCACTTGTCGGTGGCGTCCGGGATGCCGTCGGCATCGTTGTCGGCCTCGGGGCAGCCGTCGCCGTCCTCGAAGCCGTCGAGATCCTCTTCCTCGATCGGGCACTTGTCGACGGCGTCGTTGATGCCATCGCCGTCGGAGTCGCGCTTGCTGGCGGGGCAACCATCCTTGGGATACGGCGCCTGGCCGTCCTCGGGATCCATCGGACACTTGTCCGAGAGATCGAGGATGCCGTCCTTGTCATTGTCGAGCTCGGGACAACCATCATCGTCATCGAAGCCGTCGATGTCCTCGGCCGAGCTGGGGCACTTGTCGGTGGCATCCGGGCGGCGATCGCCATCGTTGTCGTCGTCGGGACAACCGTCGTCATCCTGGAAGCCGTCGAAGTCCTCGACCACGAGTGGGCACTTGTCGCGGCCATTCGGCACGCCATCGCCGTCGGAGTCACGCACGTCGGGCGCGTACCCGACCGACAGGAAGAACCTCGCCTCGGGCGAGCCAATGCCACGCACGAGCCCAGCACCTCCGCCGACCACGACTGCGACCGACGGGGTCGCGTAGATCCGCAGGCCGCCTTCGGCTTCGAGCGGGCTGGCGTCGAGGCTGAAGCTCGGCAAGCCGGCGCGGCCGTAGCTCTCTCCGATCAGCGAAAACCGCTGGGTCACGCGGAACGCCGCGGCGGCGCCCCAGGTGACCTGCTCGCCGATCGTGCTGTCATAGATCGTGCGCGGCTTGCGGAGCAGCACGCCGACGTTCGCGCCGACCGAGACGCGCGGGCCGAGCTCGTACTGCAGCGCGAGGCGTGCGCGCAGCGTCGGCAGGTTGTCACCGATGAACTTCGAGCCTCCACTGCCGAAGCTCGTCGGCAGCGACAGGCCACCCATCCCACCGATGCGAAATGCGCCCTTCTTGTAGAGGCGCATCTTGCCCTCGACGACGAGATCTCCGAGCCCGGTGACGCTGAGCCCGCCCATCGCCGCCGTGCCGGTGTCGGGATCGAGGCCATCGCCGTTGAGCGCGAAGATCACCGGCAAGCTCATCCCGAGCTGGATCTTGTCGGTGAGGCCGTACGCGGCGGTGAGCTGCGCTTCGGTGAGCGAGTCGACCACCGTGACGCGTTCGGACCCGACCATGGTCGGGTTGCTGGGGTCGACGTTGTAGATCTTGAATGGCTTCGTCAGGACCGTGAACAGCGCATCCACCGCGAGCTGCTTCTTGTTCGCGACGTCTGCGTCGGCCACGGTGAAGAACGACTTCGGTCCGATCGCGTACTCGAAGGTCTGGACGTCGATCGCGGGGTCGAACGGAGCCTGCTGGGCGAGAGCTGTTCCCGGAATCGCGACGAGCGCGACCAGGACAGCGCTCATCCCCCATGGATTGCGCATTGGCGTAATTCTACGCCGGTTGCCGAGCACGCGGAAAGTACCCGGCCGATACCTACATGCGGCACCGGGGTAGGGGCGGCTCGCCGCTACTTGGGTAAGGTCATGTTGAAGGTCCAGACGACGACCGAGCTGACGGGCCTGTCGTTGGTGTCCTTGGCGGGCTGGAACTCGATCTTGCGAGCCCGCTCGAGCGCGAGCTCGTCGAGCCCGTGGCCGAGGTGGTTGAGCAGGACCGTCGCCTTGACCTTGCCCTGGTCATCGACCACCAGGCGGACCTGGATCGGGCCCTCGATTCCGAGCCTGCGTGCCTCTGCCGGGTAGTCCTTGCCGGCCTCGAAGTAGCCGTAGTCGCCTTTCGGGAGCGCACGCGTCTTGATCGCGGCGACCGAGACCGGTACCGGGACATCGCCCGAGCCTGCCCCCTCGCCGGAGCCGGTGCCCCCACCGGTCCCGCCGCGACCGACGTGGCCGGTGGTGCGCTTGCCGACTCCGACCGCGACCCCGGTGGCCGAGACCGCGATGTCCGGCATGGCGATCGTGGGATCTCCGCCGGACGTCACCTCGCTCGGGACGGGGACCTCGGTTTGCTGCACCGTGGTCGATGCGCGCACCGCTGCCGGCCTCGTGGTGCGGGGCCGCGGCTTGACCGTGGTGTCCTGCGAGGGTGGCGGCTCGGCCCGCGCCTGGACCGGGGGCGGCGGGGGCTTGAGCACCGGCTCGACCTTGACCTCGAAGTACTCGAGGTGCGGCGCCACCTCGGCCACGTCGGGCGGGTGGGTCACCATGGCGATGTCGAGCGACACGACGAAGATCGTGTGGATCGCCAGCGTGCCGGCGAGCACGAGCACGATCGGCGAGTCCCAGCGCACGGACCTGAGCGTAGCAGACCCCCCGGCGGGGTCACGCGCGGACCGCGCTCAGGGCCGCTCGTTCTCGAGCGCGATCGGCAAGCCGGCCTGCTGGACGAGATCGATCGCGTGCATCACGTTCTGGTAGGGACCGGTCTTGGAGCCAGCGATGATGGCCTTGGGCTTGTCCGAGGTGGCGGCGATGGCCTTGATCCGCGCGAGCGCGCTGGCATCGTCATTGAAGGGATCGCCGTTGACGAACAGCTGGCCCTTCTCGTTGACCGAGACGCGCAGGGTGCTCTGGACCTCACCGCCGGTCGCCGCCTTCGGCTTGTCGATCTCGACCCCGCGCGCGACGATCAGCTTGGCCGTGACCATGAACACGACGAGCAGCACGAGCACGACATCGACGAACGGCGTGACATTGATGTCGGTGATCGCCGCGTCGTCGTCGTCCTTGTAGAGGCTACTCGCCATCGCCTGGCTCCACCTTGGACGTCGGATCGACCCTGGGCTCGGCCTTCACCGCGTGCTTGCCGGCATGGGCCTGCGCGTGGACCAGCGAGAGCACCTGGTGCGCGCATTCGTCGGCGCCTGCCATGATGACCTTGAGGCGGCGCGAGAAGTAGTTGAAGGCGACGACCGCCGGGATCGCGACGAGCAAACCGAACGCGGTGGCCGACAGCGCCTCGGCGATCGTGTCGAGGGTGCGCTTCTCGGCCTCGGGCGTCTTCGCGGTGAGCTCGAGGAACGCCTTCATGACGCCGAGCACCGTGCCGAACAGGCCCACGAACGGGACGTTGTTACCGAGCGTGCCGAGGACGATCAGGTTGCGATCCGCCGTCCGCCGCCACCGCGCCCGCTCGCCGTGCATCGCCTCGGCCACGGCGTCGGCCCCGTGCATGCGCTCGGCGAGGCCTCGCAGCGCGACCTGCACCGGGATCGCCGGGTTCTCCCGGTACTTCACGGACACCCGATCGAGCTCGTCGCGTTCGAACGCGCCGCGCAGCTCGCGGTTGAAGCGGTCGGTATCGATGTCGCGGCCGCGGAACCACAAGAAGCGATCGATCATCACGCCGATCGAGAGGATCGAGAGCACGTTCAGCAGCCACAGCACCCAGTTGGCGCCGAGCGAGGCGAAAT
>JAGSPR010000203.1 GCA_018262455.1 Deltaproteobacteria bacterium
CGTAGGCGTAGGCGTAAGCGTAAGCGTCGGCGTAAGCGAATCTGGGGGGAGGGCCGCTTACGCTTACGCTTACGCTTACGCTTACGCTTACGCCCACGTTTGCGCGGATCAGCCGTGCCGAACTCTGGGGGTAACTGCCTGTTCTGGGGCTCCGGGGGCCCCGACGTGGAGTTACGGCCCATCATGAGCCTTGGACCGCTTCTCGCGCTGTGGTAGGTAACGTTGCTCACCATGGCGGCAATGGACCCTGGAATCGAAGAGTTGTTTCTCGGCATCGCGCACGCGCTGTTCGTCAACCGACTCCATGTCCTTCGCCTGACCGAGATCGTTCGTCTCGGTATCAGGCCCGATCCGAACGACCAGAACATGGAAGTGCCCACGGAGGTCGATCGCGAGCTGATCCAGCAAGCGTTCGCCTACGTGATGCACCACTTCCCGCAGTCGTTCAGCGGCAAGATCGACGCGGCCAAGGCTCGCTGGGTTCGCCTCGCGTAGCCTGCTGGTCAGCCCGCAGTAGCTACCGGGTCGTGCGCTTCTTCGCGTCGATCGCGGCGAGCCGGGCGGCGAGCTCGCGCTCGAAACCCGAATCGCTTGGCTCGTAGATGCGTTGGCCGACGATCGCATCAGGCAGGTAGTCCTCAGGGACGTAGTTGCCCTCGAAGTCGTGCGGGTACTTGTAGCCCTGACCATGGCCTTGCGCGCGGTCGAGCGCGGTCGACCCGGGCCGAAACCGGGCCGGGACTGGTAGCGTGCCGTGCTCGCGCACGAGCTTGCGCGCGGTCGCGTAGGTGGTCAGCGCACGATTCGATTTCGGTGCGAGCGCCAGGTACGTCACCGCCTGGGTGAGCGGCAAGACGCCCTCGGGCAGGCCGACGAGCTCGAATGCCTGGAGCGCCGCGATCGCAACGCCGAGCGCCTGGGGGTCGGCGTTGCCGATGTCCTCGGCCGCGAAGATGACGATCCGACGCAGCACGAAGCGCGGGTCCTCACCGGCCTCGATCATCCGGGTCATCCAGTACACCGCGGCATCTGGATCCGAGCCGCGCATGCTCTTGATGAACACCGAGACCACGCCGTAGTGCTCGTCGCCGGCCTTGTCGTACAGCAAGTTCCGACCCTGCGCCGCCTCGGAGATGTGCGCGGCGGAGATCGGTGCGGCGACGCCGTCGGGGACGGCGCGGTGCGCGAGATCGGCGGCGACCTCCAGCACCGAGTACAGCCGGCGCGCATCGCCCCCCGCGGCTGCCACGAGCTGAGCCGAGACGTCGGGATCGAGCGTGACCGCGAGCGCACCGAGCCCGCGTTCATGGTCACCGATCGCGCGCTCGGCGAGCTGGCCAAGCTCGACCTCCGACAGCGGTTCAAGCCGGACGACGCGGCAGCGGGACAGCAACGCCGCGACCACGCCGAAGCTCGGATTCTCGGTGGTCGCGCCGATCAGCGTCACGGTGCCGGACTCGACGTGCGGCAGCAGGGCGTCCTGCTGGGTCTTCGAGAACCGGTGGATCTCGTCGATGAACAGCAGGGTGCGCGCCCCGAACTGATCCCGGCGGGCGGCCGCCTTGGCCACGGCCTCTCGGACCTCCTTGACGCCGGCATCGACCGCGGAGAGCCCGATGAGCTCGGCTTTCAGGGTCTCGCCCATCAGCCGGGCCAGGGTCGTCTTGCCACTCCCGGGCGGGCCCCAGAGGATCACGGACGGAATGGCACGCCCCGGGGCGAGGCCGGACAGGATGCGCCCGGGCCCCACGAGGTGCGACTGGCCGACCAGCTCGTCCAGGCTGCGGGGTCGCATCCGCTCGGCGAGCGGTTGGCCGACGAGGCGGCGCTTGGCGCTCTGGGCGAACAGATCCATGCCGGGGGTGGGATACCGCGCACCCCGGCCCACCGCTATGGCCCGTGGGAAGTTACGCCACGACAGCGGCACCCGTGTCTTGGGGGTAACGCTGACCTCGCCCTGGTGACCGAACACCCGGCGTCCAGGGCCACCATCCAGGCAGTCACCATCGATCTTTCAGGTCGTTGACCGATCGTGGAAGGTGGCACGGACCCTGCTAACTCGTAAGTCATGCTCGTCGAGGTCATCTACCGGTACCGCACCCTGATCGGGAAGTGCGAGCTGGGCACAGGTCTCGAGTGGGACGACATCGAGGAGGTCACCCTCATCGAGTCGATCTTCGCGCCGATCCAGGATGACCGCCGGACCAAGCACGGCCGCCGGTTCCGCCGCGAGACCGTCAAGGTTTCCGCGGTGATGCGTGGCGACCGGATCCACGATCGCGTCGAGATCGTGGAGATCGGCCCGGGAGGCATGGTGTGCCGCAATGCGCCATACGTCGCACGCGGCGAGCAGATCGAGATCGTGATCGAGGATGGCGACTCCAGCTATCGATTCCGCGCCCAGGGCGTGTGGCTCAAGGACGACGGCGACGACTACAAGGTCGGGCTCCGGCTCGTCGGCATGCCGGTCTGCATCAACAAGGTCTCGATCAGCGCGCACCAGGCCGACGTGGTCGACAAGATCGCACTCGCGGCAGCCTAGCCCCAGGGCTCGTGCGCTAGCGCTCGATCAGTCGCTCGAGCAGGTGGAGCGTGCGGGGTGGCAGCGTCTTGCCGCGCCACGCGACCGCGCGGGCCAGCACGAGCGCCTTGTCGATGTTGCCAAGCTGCGGACGCTCGGCGAACAGGCGCGCGCCGACCGCGTCGATCTTGTCGAGAATTCGCATCCCGCCGTGCCACATGAGCGCGAGCTCGACGGCGAGGTCCGCGCCGACGAGATCGACCAGCGGCCGCGCGCGCTCGAACAGGGCACGGGTGCGCGCGACCTCGTAGCGGACGAGCGCGCCGACCGCCTTCGTGACGTGACGCCCCGCGATGTCGGCCTCGGTGACCCCGAAGTGCCGCAGATCTTCCGCGGGGAGGTAGACGCGTCCGCGCTGCCAGTCGGCGGGGACGTCCTGGATGAGCCGTGCGACTGCGAGCGCGCTCGACAGATCCTCGGCGTACGCCTGGAGCTCGGGCGCGCGGTAGCCGCCGACGTAGAGCAGCAAGCGGCCCACGGGCTCGGCAGCCTGGCGCGTGTAGCTGCGGAGCTCGTCGAACGTCGAGTAACGGCGGCGCTCGAGATCGGTCCGAAACCCGGACAGCAGCATCGAGAACTCGGTGATCGGTAGCCCGAACTTGTTGACCGTGTCGGCGAGCGCGACGAACACCGGATGCTCGGCGTGACCGTGGTAGGCGGCGTGGAGCTGCTCCTCCCAGCGATCGAGCTCGCGGGCGCGGCGGCCCTCGTAGGCCTGCTCGTCTGCGAAGTCATCGGCGACGCGGGCGAACGCGAACAACGCGAAGATGTGCTTGCGCAGCGCCGAGCGCGTGAACATCGAGCCGACCGGATAGTTGTGGTGGCGCGCGCGGCACAGCGCCTCGCAGTAGCGGTAACAGGCCTCGAGCTCGAGCGTCGGCGGCAGCGGAACCGCGAGCACGGGTGACCGAACGACTCCCAGGCGATTGATCACGGAGACTCCCCTCCGGAGCGCTTGCGCCCCGGCAACGTTGGATCGACGACACCATCGCACAGCCGCGCGAGGACCTCGCGGGCGCGGTCGGCCTTGACCTCGCCGGTGGCGACGAGCTCGGCGGCGACGTGATCGACCAGCTCGCCGGTGGCTCCCGCCGCACGCGCGAGGCCGCGAGCGTGGAGGGCCATGTGGCCGCGCTGGATGCCTTCGGTCGCGAGCGCTCGGAGCGCGGCGAGGTTGGTCGCCAGCCCCGTGGCACCGACGAGTGACGTGAGGCGATCGGCGTTGGTGACCCCGGCGAGGCGGAGCGCGAGCTGCGAGCTGGGGTGGCCGTGAACCGCTCCGCCGACGGTGCCGACCGCGAGCGGCATCACGAGCTCGCCCTCGAGGCCCGTGCCATCCGGCCGTTCGCGCCACACCGCGAGCGGGCGATACGAACCTTCCCGACACGCGAATGCGTGGGCGCCGGCCTCCACCGCTCGCCAGTCCTGGCCGGTCGCGAGCAGCACCGCATCCACGCCGTTCATGATGCCCTTGTTGTGCGTCGCGGCGCGATACGGATCGAGCTCGGCGAATCGCGAGGCGGCCGCGATCGCGGCCCGGACTTCCGCACCGGCGACGCCATCGGCGAGCTGGACATCATCGATCGAGCAGCGCACGGTGACGGTGCGGCCGTCGGTGAGGTTGGAGAGGATCCGCAGGCCGGCCTTGCCACCCGCGATCGTCGCCACGCGCTCTGCGAGTGCCTCGCACAGCGTGTTGACGAGGTTCGCGCCCATCGCATCGCGGCAGTCGACATGGAGATGGGCCACGAGGACGCCGCCGTCAGGACCCGAACGCGCCAAGGTGCGCACCTCGAGCGCGCGCGGCCCGCCACCCCGCTCGGCGAGGCGCGGGACGAGCCGGCGAGCCTCCGCGACGAGCAGCTCGGCCGCGGCCCGAAGCGCTCCGGCACCCGCCTCGACGTCGAGGACCTGGGTGACTTGAATCTGGCCGATCATCATCGGCGCCGACACGGTCGTCGAGAAGCCTGCTGGTCGCGCCATCCGGGCCGCGTTCGATGCCGCGGCGACCACCGACGGCTCCTCGGTGACCATCGGGATGACCACGTCGATCCCGTCGACCAGGAAGTTCACCGCGACCGCGAACGGCAGCGCGTAGGTGCCGACCACGTTCTCGATCATGCCATCGGCGGCCTCGAGCGAGAGCGCCCCGGGATCGACGGCGGCAAACCCGTCTGCCGGCAGCCCGCCGGCCTCGAGCAGCCGGCGTCGCCGTTCGGCAGGGCCGAGCCGGTAGAAGCCAGACATCCGGGAGGAACGAGGGGGCACGTGAACTTAGCTTTCTACTGCGCGATGGGGCGAGTGTCCACGCCGGTCGCGTCGAGGGACAGGCCCAGAGGCTGGCACCCCGCTTCGATGAGCAAGCGGGTCGCGGTCGTTGCGTCGGCGGTGGCAGGGATCACAGCAATCCCGACGTCCCCACCTCCTGCGCCGGTGGTCTTGGCAGTCCCGCCCAGGGACCTCATCGCCGCGCGTGCGGTCGCGACACAATCGGGCACGAGCGGGAGGCCGGTCGCGGCGGCAAGCTGGTCGGTCGCCAGGCTCGCGCTCGACAGGGCGTCGATCAGCGCGCCGTGCGCCACGTCAGCGGGCCCCGCGAGCACGAGACAGGCCGCGCGCGACACGTCGGTGATGAGCTGAAGCGCCTGCTCGACCTCTGCGCGGGCGCGGCGGGCTGCGGCGACCTGCCCGACGAGCTGCACCGTATCGGCGGAATGACCGGTGAAGAACGGCAGCAGCAGGACCGTGCGGGGCCATCGCAGCTGCACGACCTGACCGGCCTCGAATGCGATCGTGCCGCCGTACACCGCGGCCGCGACGTCCGCGCCCGAGCCGCGCGCTCCCCGCAATCCTTGCGCGTTCGCATGCGCGGCGAGCGCGATCGAGAGGATCTGGTCGCGAGCTCCGGGCGCCTCGGTCTCGGCGAGCGCGAGTGCCGTGGCGGCCACCGTGACCGCCGCGCTGGAGCCGAGCCCGAGCTTCATCGTCCCGTCGTAGAATGCCGTGCTGTCGACGGCTATCGAGCGCGCGATGCGGGCCGCTCGGTCGTCTGGGCCGCGTCGTGCGGAGAGCTCGTCGGCCACCGCACACAGGAACGGCGAGCTGCACGGCGTTGTTCCGTGGCTCGCGATCGCGCGGCGATCGACGGCGATCACGAGTGCGGGCGCGCCGCCGAGGACGGCGTACTCGCCGGTCAGGATGAGCTTGCCCGGAGCGGTGGAGATCATGGCGGCGCGGCGAGGTTGGCGGCATCGACGATCGTCGCCGGACCGCCCGGACCGCTGATCCTCACCGTGGTGACTCCGGGGACATCCACCAGGGCGCGCGAGACGAGCTCGGCGTCGGCGATCGTGGTCAGCACCTTGACGTGCGGACCGGCATCCATCGTCGCCCACGCGGCCTGGCCGGTCGCTCGCAGGCCGCGCACCTCGGCGAGCACCGCGAGCGTCGCGGGCCGCCAGTAGAGGATCGCCGGTCGGGCCGCGATCGCCGACGCGTGCATCGCGAGGGCGTTGGCTTCGGCCAGCGTCCCGATCGCCTCGAGATCACCTGCCGCGAGTGCCGCCTCGACGAGCTCGAGATCGCGCGGCACGAGGTCGAGCCACGCGCGATACATGGGCGAGGTCGCCGCGGTGTGCTCCATCGCGCTGCGCGAGCCGTAGGTCTTCGGCACGCCGCCGCCCACCACGGCGACCACCATGCGGACCTGGTCGACCAGCCCGGGCGCGACCCGCGCGACCGGCTCTGCGAACGCGTCCTCGTTCTTGACCCCGGCATGCATGCGCACGAAGCCTCCGAACACCGAGCGCGCAGCGGATCCTGAGCCCCGCCGGGCCAGGATCGACAGCGCTCTGGGATCAAGCACGAGCCCCGCTGCACGCGTGGCGGCGAGCGCGAGTGCCGCGAACCCCGACGCCGATGACGCGAGCCCCGAGGCGGTGGGGAAGTCGTTCTTGCTCACGACCCGCGCCCGGATCGGCATCCCGCTGATGGACCGCACGAGATCGAGGAACCCGGTGATCCGCGACACTGCTTCGGGGCGCGCCGGCTGACCGTCGAGCTCGAGCTCGTCGACCTTGAGGGTCTCGTCAAACGTCACCGTGGTCTGGGTGGTCAACGCGTCGAGCGTGAGCGAGAGGCTGCCCGTCGCGGGCAGGTTGAGCCCCCCCTCGCGCTTGCCCCAGTACTTGACGAGGGCGATGTTCGCGCAAGCGCGCGCAGTGACCGACGCAGTGACCGGCGCAGCAGGGACCATCCCCAGGAGAATACCGCTCCTGACGCGAGGCTCACGTCTGCGCGGGCGAGATCGTCGCCACGAAGCCCGTCACGCCCGCGGCGCGCCACTCGGTCAAGATCGCAGCCTCGCGGTCGCGCGGGGCGATCGCGATCACCGCGCCGCCTCCGCCGGCCCCGGTGAGCTTGGCGCCGTACGCTCCGGTGACGCGCGCCGCCTCACACAGCGAATCGAGCTGTGGCGTCGACACCCCGAGGTCCGCGAGCACCACGTGCGCGCGGTTCATGGCCGCGCCGAGCCCCGCGAGCTCCCTGGCGAGCAGCGCGACCGTGCCGGTGTCGGTCAGGTTGCCGAGCTCGGACAGCCGGGCGTCGTCGGGCGCCGAGCTCGTCGCCTCGGCCACGCGACCGACCATCGCGGCGGTCGAGCGTGGTTCACCGCTCGGCCCCACGAGCACGCGCAGGGGTGCGGTGACGAAGGACCGCAGGCCGGTGCTCTTGCGGAACACTCCGATCCCGCCGGCGATCGCGAGCGCGACGTCGACGCCACTCGGCTTGCCATGCAGGAGCGTCTCGCTGGCAGCGGCGGCGGCCGAGATCGCCGCGACCGTTGGCGGTTGCCTGGCGTGCGAGAGCAGGGCGCGCGCGATCGCAACCGCGAGCGCCGCCGACGAGCCGAGGCCGGCGCCGGGCGGGATCTGCGCATCTCCGACGAGCGTGAGCGCGGGGCGTCCGAGCCCGTGGTTGTCGGCTATCGGGGCGTGCGAGCGCGCGACCGGATGATCGTCGGTCGCCTTGACCGCGATGTTCCACGCCGCGATGTCGAGCCGCAGCGTGCCGCCTGCAGGTGTCGGCACTGGCGAGATCGTGACACCGCGGTCGAGCGCCGCCGCGAGTGCGGGGTAGCCGTAGACGACGGCGTGCTCGCCCAGCAAGATGATCTTTCCCCAGCCGATGGCGACGGTCATGGCCGCACGGACTCCAGCCCGAGATCGTCGAGGAACGTTCGCAGTGGCGCGCCGAGGTGACGAGGGGCGCGCGCGAGATCGGCCGCGCTGGCGCATCCGGTGAGCAGGCAGACCGAGCGGATCGAGGCGATCACTCGCTCGATCGCTTCGAGCGCGCCCTCGTACCCGCCCTCCCGCTGCGCGCGTAGCATCGGCGCCGCCATGCCGCCGGCGCGCGCGCCGAGTGCGAGCGCACGCGCGATGTCGTGGCCGCTGCGCATGCCACCGGACGCGATCACGGTCAGCTGGGCTCGCACGCACGCGACCACCGACACGGCGGTCGGCAGGCCCCAGTCCCGCAGCTCGCCACCGAGCGCGGCCGCCCCGGATCCGACCGTGGCGCGCACCGCCTCGACCGCGACCCAGCTCGTGCCGCCGGCGCCCGAGACGTCGACCGTGACGACGCCCGCACTCGCCAGTGCACGGGCGGCCTCGACCGACAGCCCGCATCCGGTCTCCTTGACCAGCACCTCGAACGGGGCGGCGTCGACGAGCCGCGCGATCACGTCGCGGACGCCGCGGAAGTCGCGGTCGCCGTGGGCCTGGATCAGCTCCTGGCCGGGGTTCAGGTGCACCGCGAGGGCATCCGCGCCGATCCGCTTGGCGAGCTCGATGACGCGCGCCGGGCCCATCGCGATCGCCTGCACGGCACCGATGTTACCGAGCAGGACCACATCGGGCGCCACATCGCGGACCTCGTAGCTCGCAGTCAGCTCGGGGTGCTCGGCCATCGCCCGCTGGGAACCCACGCCGAACGCCACGCCAGCGGCCTGGGCCGCGCGCGCGAGGTCGCGGTTGACCGCCGCCGCCTCCGCCGTCCCTCCGGTCATGCCGGTGATCACGAGCGGCGCGCGCAGCGTCTTGCCGACGAGCTGGGTGCCCAGCTCGATCTGATCGAGCGCGAGCTCGGGCAAGGCCTGGTGGATGAGGTGGACGTGCTCGAGCAGGGTCGACTTGGCGAAGTCGGCAAGCCCCGAGGCCGCGACCTCGAGATGGTCCGACTTGCGTCTGGCGATCGCGGGCTCGTCTGCCATGTCGCAGCTGTCTTTACCACCAAACCTAGGCGTAGATGATGTAGAGCACGGTCGCGGTCGCGCCGGCGAGATCGACGAGGAACCACGGATCCTTGAGCATCGCTTCGGTGGGGCTCTCGTCCTTGGGGCGCCACAGCGCGAGGTAGAGATAGCGCAGGATGCCGAGCGCGACGAACGGCGACGAATAGACGAGCCGGTCGGTGCCGAACACTCCCGGCGCACCCATCACGGTATACGCGGCGTAGGCCACGCACGTGGCGACCGCGAGCACGTACATCGCAAGCGTGACGACCCCGATCCGGTAGCCGGCGAGCGCCGCCCGCGTCGTGACGGTCTGCCCGGTGCGCTCGGCCCACGCGAGCTCGTGCGCGCGCTTGCCAAGCCCCAGGAACGTGGCGAGCAGGGCGGTGCAGAGCAAGAGCCACTCCGACGCGGGGACGCCGATCGCTGACGCCCCGGCGAGCACCCGGAGGAGGAAGCCGCTCGCGATCAGCGCGACATCGAGGAACGCCACCTGCTTGAGTCGTACGCTGTAGAGGATGTTCTGGACCAGGTAGGCGAGGGCGAACGCGGCGAGCCACCGGTCGAGGACGAGGCAGCCGGCGAGCGCGGAGGTCGCGAGCACGCCGGCCCAGATCAGCGCGCCGCGCTCCGACAGCTGGCCCGCCGCGATCGGGCGGTGACGCTTGGTCGGGTGGGCTCGATCGGCCTCGACATCGCGGACATCGTTGAACGCGTAGACCGCTCCGGACAGCGCGCAGAACGCGAGGACCGCCAGCGCTGCGCGGATCGCGTGGTGGGGATCCGTGAGGTGGTGAGAGAACACGAGCGCCGCCGCGACGAACAGGTTCTTGACCCACTGATGCGGGCGCAGCGTCTTGAGCAGCGCCACGGGCGGGGTCATGGATCGCTCACGCGGCGGTGCGCGCAGCTCGCCGGCGACGACGGAGCACGACCAGCGTGGCCCCGACGAGCAGGACGCCGAACGAGGTCCCGTCGGTGGTGGCGCATCCGTCCGATGACTCCTCCTCTGCCGCGGCAGGCTTCGTGGCGTTGACCTTGAGCTTGGGGTTCTTCGCGATGCTCGGGTTGTCATCGACCCAGCTCTTCACGGCGTCGGTGATGCACGACGCGATCGGCTCCTGGATGCACGCGGCGCTCGCGGCCTGCTTGCATGCAGCCAGCTCTGCCACGGGCTTCTCGGCAGATCCCGAGCCCGAGCCCGCCGATCCGGAGGCCGCCGAGGCTGCCGAGCCCGCCGATCCGGAGGCCGCCGAGCCCGAGCCGGCCGAGCCCGACCCGGAACCCGGCGCTGGCGGTGCCGGCGCAGTTGCACCGGCCGGGCACTTCTCGGCGACACACTCCGCGGTCGCGGGCTCGAAGCTGATCTTGCAGCCCGACGCCGCGATGAACAGCCCACGGCACTTCTCGCGATCGCTGTCGAACTCGAGTGTGTCGCACCAGGCGAGCTTGTGCGTGAGCGGCTTGCCGTCGGCGCCGACGAGCTTGGTGCTGATCGTCTTGGGGTTGCCGCTCTCGTCGCGCACGACCTGGTTGTTGTTGTCGCGGACCTCTTCCTCGATCGCGAGCGGAGCACCCGCGGCATCAACCAGCGAGACCTCGGTCACGACGATCGCGGCCTCGGCCGCGTTGTCCTCGTTGAGCCGGTCGACCGTCCACGTGGCGATCGCGCGGTTGGTGCAGTCGGCCTGCGCGGGGTCTGCGGGCGGCAGCTTGCTGCCGGCACCCTTGGCGTTCGGCAGGCAGTCGGTGACGTCGAGGAACAGCTTCTGGCAGTTCCGGATGTCGTTCTCGAGCGGTGGCTTCTCCTTGCCATCGGGGCCCAGCGGGATCTTGTTCGGTCGACAGTCGACGAACCGCCTCACGATCGGCTTGCCGTCGACATTCTTGATCACGGTTCCGGCGGAGTCGACGAGCGTGATCTCGGGGATCGAGACCTTGCTCTCCTCGACGCCGTGCTCGGCGATCTCGACGAGGTTGGCGACTCGATCGGTGCGCTTTGCCGGTGGAACCACCGTCAGCGCGGGGACGTACGTGACGACGAGCAGCGCGACGATCATCGTGATGAGGAACGGGATCGTCGCCCACATGACCTCGGTGATCGGCCGCTGGAACTTCACGCTGGTCAGGAACAGGTTGAGCCCGACCGGAGGGTGGAGATAGCCGACCTCGAGGTTGAGCAGGAAGATGACGCCGAGGTGATACGGGTCGATGCCGTAGGCGCGAGCGATCGGCGCGATCAGGGGCAACACGACGACGATCGCCGAGAAGATGTCCATCACCGTGCCGACGATCAGCAGGATCACGTTGATCGCGAGGAGGAACACGATCTTCGAGCTGACGTGCGCCTGCGTCCAAGCGACCAGCTTCTGCGGGATGTGGGCGTTGACGACGTAGTCGGTCAGCGCCGTCGACGCGAGGATGATGAGGAAGATCGCGCCGATCATCGCCATCGCCTCGTAGCTGATGGCCCACATCGCCTTGAGGTTGATCGTGCGGAACACCCCGACCTCGAGGATGATCACGTACACGACCGTCAGCGCGGCGATCTCGGGGAGCCCAAATCCGACCGCGAGGCCGAGGATCAC
>JAGSPR010000503.1 GCA_018262455.1 Deltaproteobacteria bacterium
CCCCAGCCAGCCAGCGCCTCCGGTCCGACGGCTCAGCAACGCGCCACCGATCTGCCCGCCCCCAAGGGCTTCTTCGACGACCTCCCCGGCCGCGTCAACCCTGCCACCCCCAAAGCTCCCACGGTGGCCACGCCCAAGGGCTTCTTCGATGATCTCCTACAGCCGTCGGGAGATCACGCCGACACGGTGAGCCAGAAGCTCGAGAGGAGCGACCTGCTCGAGCTGGGCGACCCACTCGAGCTCGGCGAGCCACTCGAGCTCGAGCTCAACAAGCCTGCGCAAGAACCCACCAGGCCCAAGCAACAGACCAAACCGCCTGCGCAAGAACCCACCAGGTCCAAGCAACAAACCAAACGGCCCGCGCAAGAACCCACCAGGCCCAAGCAACAGACCAAACGGCCCGCGCAAGAACCCACCAGGCCCGCGCGACCAACCGACAGTTCCCCGCTCGAGCTCGACAGTTCTGCGCTCGAGCTCGACGGTCCCGACCTCGACGCCCCGCTCGAGCTCGATCTCATGCCAGGCCCCACCCCCGGGCCAACCCCTGCGCCGGCCCATGCCCCCGGCGCCGGCGCGCTCTCGCTCGAGTCGGGACCCGAGCTCGACCTGGGCGATCGCGCGAGTCAGTTCGACGACCTCGATCTGTCGAGGCCATCGAGCGATCTGTCGAAGCCCTCGGACGAGGGCATCCGCATCGCCCCGGCCAAGCCACCATCCGGGGCTGCGCCACAGCCGGCCAAGGGCTCCCGGGTCGCCGAGCGCCTCAAGGCCCCCGAGCTCTCGCTCGAGCTCGCGGAGCCTCGGGCCGCGCCGACCCCGGCAGCTCAGAAGCGCAAGCACGCGCCCGTCGAGGCGGTCGATCCAGCCGCAGCCCAGCGTCGAGCCAAGCGGATGCGGATCGTCCTGCTCGCCACGCTCGTGGTCGGCGGGCTGGGCGCCGGCGGCTTCTACATGTACCGCCAGCATGCCGCGAAGCAGGCGCTCGAGGACCAGACCGCGACCGAGCTCGCGAACGCGCAGACCGCCATGCTCGCCACCGATCCCAAGCACTGGGATCGCGCCCATGCCGCCGCGGTCAAGGTGCTCGAGCTCGATGGCAAGAACCCGATCGCGCTCGGCATCGCCGCCGAGGCGCAACTGGCAGCGGCGCTCGCGGACGGCACGGCCGTGCCAACCAAGCTCGCGAACGCCCGCAAGTACATCGCGTCGGCCGTCGAGAGCAGCAGCGCGGGACCGCAGATCGCGCGGGCCCAGGCGCTTTCGGCCCTCGCCGCGCACCAGCCCGAACGCGCGGTCGAGCGGCTGCGGCCGCTGTCCGACGCGACGCCGAAGGATGCCGTGCTCGCGCTCTACCTGGGATGGGCGCTGGCGGCGCATGGCGACGAGGTCGAGGCCATCAAGGCGTTCGACCGAGCCGTCGAGAATGCCGCCGATTCGATCAAGCTCCACGCGCTGTACGGGCGCGGCCTCGCCCGGCTCGACCAGTCCGAGCTCGACGGCGCGCGCGCCGACTTCACCGCCGTGCTTGCGCTCGACAAGGTCCACATCGGCGCGCAGATCGGACTGGCCGCGGTGTTGCCGTACGCCCAGGCTCAGCAGCAGGAGACCGACCTGCTCGCGATCCTGGCACGCAAGGATCTCGAGGTCGGCGATCAGCGCGCGGTCGTCCACGGCTGGGTGCTCGCCGGCGAGCTCGCCCGCCGAGGCAATCGCGCGGACGTCGCGCGGGAACGGTTTCGCAACGCACTCACGCTCGCGCCCGAGGACGTGCCGGCACTCACGGGACTCGCCGAGGTGGAGCTGCGTGACGGCAAGCTCGTCGAGACCGCCGATCTGCTGAAGAAGGCGCTGGAGCTCTCGCCGGACGACGTCCACGCGCTGCTCGTGCAGAGCGAGCTGGCGCTCGTGCGCAAGGACCTCTCGGATGCCGAGACCCGGCTCGACGGGCTCGCCGCCCGCAAGCCGCCGCCGCCAGTGCTCGAGCAGGCGCGGATCAAGCGGCTGATCGGGCGGCTGCTCGAAGCCAAGGGGCAGGATCTCGCCGCGGCGGACGCCTATGTCGAGGCCGCGAAGCTCGCGGGCGAGCTCGATCTGACGCCCACGCTCGCGGCGGTCACCCTGCTGTCCCGGCTCGCCGCGGCCGAGCATGATCCGACCAAGGCAGGGCCACTGCGCGAGCGCGTCGAGCTCCTGCTTGGCTCGCTCGCCACCAATGCCACCAAGGATCCGCTGCTCGCGCTGGCGCTCGGCATGGCGTACCTGCAAAGCGGGGATGCCGCCCAGGCCGAGCCGTGGCTGCGACGCGCGGTCGAAGGACGCAGCAAGGACGTCGAACCGCACTATCAGCTGGCCAAGGCGCTCGCCAAGCTGAGCCACCCCGAGGAGGCGATCCAGGAGCTCCAGAAGGCGAGCGATCTCGATCCGAAGCGCACCGAGATCGGCCTCGAGCTCGCGCGCACTTATGAAGCCGCCGGGCGAGACACCGACGCGGCCACGCTGTACGGCAAGCTACTCGCCGCCGCGAAGGATCCGAGCATCGAGCTGCGCGCTCGGGCCGGCCGGTTCTTCGCGCGCACCAGCAAGATCGAACAGGCCGTCGAGCAGGGCACGCAGATCCTGCTGGTCGATCCGGGACACGCCGCGGGGCTATTTCTCAAGGCCGAGGGCCTGCTCGCCGCGGGACGCATCGAGGACGCGCGCAAGTCGTTCACCCAGGCCGCGGAGGCCGACCCGGATCCGCAGTACCTCGATGGCCAGGGGCGCGCCGCGGAGGCCGACGCGCTCAAGAACAACAACACGGCCGCCCAGGATGCCGCGCTGCGCGCGTACATGGCGGCGAGCCTGGCGGCCCCCACCATGTTCAATCCGCTCGCCGGGACGGGGCGGCTGTACGTGCTGCGCCACGAGGCGGCCAAGGCCGTGAAGCCGCTGCTCGACGCCTACAAGATCAAGCCCGACGCCGAGGTCGCGTACAACCTCGGGCTCGCGTACGTCGAGCTCCAGCAGGAACCCACGGCCATCCAGTGGCTCCAGCGCTCGCTCCAGAGCCGACCGCACGCCGAGGCATACTGGAACCTCGGCCAGCTCCTCGCGAACCGCAACCAGGTTCGCGAGGCGGCCGCCGCGATCGAGGAGGCGACCCGGATGGCGCTCGTCGAGGAACGCAAGACCGCCAAGCCGATCTCGTGGCTGACCGATGCGCTCTACAAGCTCGGGCGCGTCCAGAAGGATGTGCCCAACGACGCCGCCGCGCGCGAAGCCTGGGAGAAGTACATGGGTCGGACCCCGCCGCCCGGGGCCGCGCGCAACGAGGTGCAGCAGGCCCTCGCGACCAGCCTGAAACGCCCGTAGGACCCGGCGAACCTGGCGATCGTCCTCGCGGGTTCCCGTGTATGGTCTCCGGGTGCTGGAACGCCTTCGTAGTCGCGTGGAGCGAGCAGTGTTCTTTGGCAAGGTGGTGCGCGCGACCGGCATCGTGGCGCCGATCCGGCCGCTGCGGCTCGCGCAGTTCGTGAAGGGCGCGCGCCAGACGCGGCTCGGCCCGCACCTGGCGGTCATGTTCCACGCGGCCGCCCACCCCGACAAGGAAGCGCTCGTCGAGTACGGCGCGCACGGCGTCCGCCGGTTCACCTGGGGCGAGTTCGACGCCACCATCAACCGGCTCGCGCACGCCTTCGTCGCACGCGGCGTGCGGGGTGGCGGGCGCGTCGCGCTGATGCTCCCCAATGGCAGCGAGTACCTGATCGCGCAGCAAGCGCTCGCGCGGCTCGGGGCCACCGCGGTTCAGATCGGCTATCGCTCCAAGCCCGCCGAGATCGCCTACATGCTGGCGAACTCCGAGCCGACGGTGACCGTGGTGAACGCCGACTTCCTGCCCGCGATGCGCGAGGCTCGGACGCTGGCGAACAGCACCGGGCCGCTGATCGTGGTCGGCGGAGCGGCCGCGCTGGCGAGCCAGGAGACCGATTGGGATCGCGCGCTCGCCGCCGAGTCGCCGGATCTCCCACCCCGGGTCACGGGCGGCGATGGCGGAGGGGTGATCGTCTACACGTCCGGGACCACCGGCAAGCCCAAGGGCGCGAACCGGTCGTACCGCAGCACCGGGTTCGAGTCGGTCGCCGACATGATGTTGCAGGTCGGCATGCGCTCCGACGATCGCCACCTCGTGGTGTGCCCGCTCTATCACAGCGCGGCGCCCGCCTTCGTCGCGATCATGATGTCGGTCGGCGCGACCGTCGTGCTGATGAATCACTTCGAGCCCGAGGGCGCGCTCGACATCATCCAGCGCGAGCGCGTGACCTCCTCGCTGATGGTCCCGACGATGCTGATCCGGCTCGCGAACCTGCCCAAGGAGACGATCGCGAAGTACGACACGTCGTCGCTGCGCTGGATCACGTCGGCCGCCGCGCCGCTCACCACCGAGACCGCGCGCCGGTTCATGGACACCTTCGGGCCCGTGCTGTGGAACTTCTACGGCGCCACCGAGACCGG
>JAGSPR010000504.1 GCA_018262455.1 Deltaproteobacteria bacterium
TCGTGCTCGTCGAGACCCGGCTGTCAGCCGAGCTCGCGCTGCGCTCGTGGCTCGCGGTCGGGCTCGCGCTGCCGTACCGCGTGGTCGACGTCGGCGTCGGGTATCGCGATCCGACGACCGGCGCCCCGGTGACGTCGCAGCAAGCGGGGATCCACGCGCGCGATGAGCGGCTGCACGGCCTCGGCGATCCTTCGATCAATGTCCACGGGGCGCGCGAGCTCGGCGCACTGCGGTTCCACGCGCGGCTCGGCACGACCCTGCCGCTCGGCAGCACCGAGGAGGATCCGTTCCTGCTCGGTCAGATCGGCCAGGAGCACCAGCACGTGCAGTTCGGGACCGGGACCTTGATCCCGTTCCTCGCCCTCGAGGCGCAGCGTTCGCTGGGGCCGGTCACGGCCGCCGCGTGGGGCATCGCGCAGCTGTCGCTGTACGACAACGATCACGGCTTCCGCGCCGGCGATCGCTACTCCGGCGGGCTGAATGCCTCGTCGGCGCTCGGCACGAAAGCGTGGACGTTCGGGGTGTCGGCGGCGGTCCACGGCGAGACCGCCGAGACGTGGCAGGGAGTGGTCCCGACCGACGAGGGCAACGCGGGTCGCGTCGACGTGCTCGCGGGCGGCTCGGTCGCGTGGCGCCCCACGCTGGGCGTCGCCGTGCTCGCGAGCCTCGAGGTGCCGGTGTACTCGCACGTCAGCGGGCCGCAGGTCGATTACGGCCTCGTCGCCGGAATCGGCATCGTCACCTCGTTCGACCTGAAGCCGCGCGCATCGTGGCGCGCCCTCGACGTCGCGACCATCGGCGAGCCCGGGACCGCGCCGCCGCTCGTGCCGGTCCCCGGCAAGCTCACCGTGTTCGATCTGTGGGCCACGTGGTGTGCGCCGTGCCGCGAGCTCGACGACCGGCTCGCCGCGCTCGCGCGTCGCTATCCGGACCGGATCGCCGTGCGCAAGCTCGACGTCGTCGACAGCGACAGCGCCGGCTGGCTGCGCTACCTCGCGCCGGGCAGCTTCGAGCTGCCGCACCTCAAGGTCTACGGCGCCGACGGCGTGCTGCGGTTCGAGAAGACGGCCTCACCGGACGAGCTGGTCAGGGCCGTCGAGGCGCTGTTGCAGCCGTAGATCGCTGCAACCCGGGGGCGCTCCGCGGTGTCACGATCGCGATGCTACGTGCCCTGGTCGTCGTGTGCCTGCTCGGGACATCCACCACCGCCGCGCCGAAGTACGACCGGCCGCCGATCCGCTCGGCCGACCCCGCGCTGGTCTCGGCGGAGAAGGCGTGGACCGCGGCCGCTGGCGAGCAGGATCCGGCGAAGCAGGCCACCGCGTGGGAGGCGGCAGCCGCCGCCTTTCTCAAGGTCGTCGACGCGGGCGTGGTGGCGAAGAGCCTCCAGCAGGATGCGGCGTACGCGGCGATCCTCGCGTGGAAGAACGCGCTCGCGGCCGATCCGCGGATGGCGAAGGATGTGGCGACCGACCGGGACTTCGATCGGGTGCCGACGCCGAAGCCGCTCGACGCGCGCGACCAGGCGCTGATCCACGCGATCGAGGTCTACCTGACGCTTGCACCGCCGCCCGACGAGGCTGCCGCCGCGAAGTTCCTGCGCGCGAACGTGCTCCGTCGCCGCGAGCACCTCGACAAGGCGATCGCGGGATTCCTCGACATCCTCGAGCACCATCGCGATCACGAGGTCGCGGAGTACGCCGCGAACCTCGTGTTCGACAGCTACAACCGGTTGCAGCGCTACGACGACCTGGTCATCTTCGCCACGAAGCTGCGCGCCGATCGGACGTTTCTCGCGACCCGGCCCGAGCTCGCCGAGACCACACGCCAGATCCTCATGGTCGCTGCGCGCCGGGAGACCGACACGCTGGTCCGCTCTGCCACCGAGGCCAGGGACCTCGCCGCCTTCGACCGCTGCGGCGAGCGGTACCTCGAGCTGCTCGCCGATCCGGGGCTCGGCGCGACCGAGGCCGAGGAGGTCCGCTACAACGCGGCGGTGTGCTTCGAGCAGGCGGGCTCGATCGCGCGCGCGGTCGAGACCCACCGCGGGCTGATCAAGGCGTACCCCCGATCGCGGCTCGCCGGCCGCGCGCTCGCGCGGATCGCGAACGGGGAGGCGCGGGTCGCGCACTACCGCGAGGCGGCCGAGGCGCTCGAGCAATACGTCGAGCGCTACCCCGGCGAGAAGGACGCCCTCGATGCGGCCTCGGATGGCGTGCTGTACGCCGTGACCTCCGGCGATCTCTCTCGCGCCGCGCGCATCGCGGATCTCGCGATCGCCCGGTTCGGCGCGAAGCGACCTCTGCTCGTCGCGGAGGCGAGCCTGGTCGTGATCGAGGGGCAGCTGGCCGCCGGCAAGCGCAAGGACGCGCTGCAGCGCGCGCGCGCCATCGCGAACAAGGCCGCGCTGCAGCGCCTCCGCGATCCGGCGCTCGCGCTCCGTGCCGGCCGCACGCTCGCCGCCGCGGCATGTCCGGCGCCGGCGATCGGTGAGCGCTGCGTCACGCCGCACGACCGTGCGCTCTCCGGTGCCGCGTGTCGCGTCCCGGTCGCCGACGAGCTGTGTCCGCAGCCGCGCGATCGGCCGCTCGTCGCGGCTGCCCGCCAGTTGCTCGCGTCGGCCGGCGATCACGGCGAGCACGCGACGCGGCTCGCGCTCGATCTCGAGCTCGAGGCGGTGCTCGCGACGCGCAAGCCGGCCGCCTCGGCGTCCGATCCGGTGGTGCGTGGATACGAGCAGCTGATCGCCGACGCGCGCATGCCCGACGTCCGGGTCGCCGCGCACGCCCGGCTCGGCACGCTGTACCGCCACACGGGCGATCGCGAGCGGGAGCTGCTCGCGCTGCGCGCCTGTGTGACCGACGCGCGCGCGACGCTGTCCGGATCGCCGTGGCTCGCGCGCTGCGAGCGCGATCTCGCGGCGCTGCGCGCGCCCGATCTGAACCTCCTGCCCGAGCGGCTTGCACCGCCGATGGCGTCCGCGCCGATCGTCGTCGAGCAGCTGCGCTAGGGGACGGCGCAGGTCCCGGCGTAGCCGTCGGGGGCGACGCCGCAGGCCGCGTGGCAGGTGATGCAGCGCGCGTCGTCCTCGGTGACGACGGCGCGCTTCGCATCGACGCGCTGCCAGCTCCAGCCGAGGTGGTCGTCGGTCGGGATCTTCTCCATCACGGTCCACTCGATCACGGGGCCGGAGCAGTCGCTGTCCGCGAAGTCGTACTCCTCCTTGAGGACGATCGCGCCGGTCGGGAAGGTCGCGGCGCGATCGCGGTACGGCGCGAGCGCGGCAGGATCCGCGAGCACGCGGATCTTGTGCAGGTCGTGGTCCGAGCTCGATCGGCAGCTCCGGACGAGGGCATACGAGGCCGCGTAGTCCGCGGGGAACGCGGGCGTCGCGTCGTCGGTCCCGCACGCCACGAGCGTCCCGATCGCGACGACGAGGCTACGGAAGCTGGATCGACCGGATCGCATGGTTGCCGGTGTCGGCGATGTACAGCACGCCGTCCGCGAGCTCGATCCCGTACGGCCGCTTGAGCAGGGCCTCGGTCGGCGGACCGCCGTCGCCGGCGTAGCCGGGCTGCCCGCAGATGCCGGCGACCGTCGAGATCGTCTGGTCCGGCGCGATCGCGCGGACACAGTGGTTGTAGACGTCGGCGACGTACAGCGTGCCGTCGTCGGCGAGCGCGAGATCCACCGGGTTGAACAGCTTGGCCTGCAGCGCGGCACCGCCGTCGCCGGCGAAGCCGCTCTGCATCGGCGTCCCCGCGACCCGACGGACCATGCCGGCCGTGTCGATCTTGCGGATCAGGTGGTTCGCGGTGTCGGCGAAGAAGATGTTGCCGGCGCGGTCGAGCACGATGCGCCCCGCCGGATCGGCGGACTGGCCGAACGGCTGGCCCATGCGCAGGTCCAGCGCCGGACCGTCGTCGCCCGCGTAGCCGGGCGTGCACGGCAGGCCGCAGGTCGCAGGGTTGCCGCACGTGAACTTCCCCGACGGAGACGGGCACGCGGTCGGCTGCACGCCCGCCGCGCAGGCACCAGGGCCCGCCGGCGCCGGTGCGTCGATGACGCAGCGACCGGCGAGCCGCGTGATCGTGCCCGCGGTGTCGATCTTCCGCATCACCTGGTTCGCCTGATCCATCACGATCAGCTCGCCGCTCGCCGTGTACGCGAGGCTGGCGGGCAGATCGAGCGTCGCGGTCAGTGCGGGGCCCCCGTCGCCGAAGTACGCGCGCCGGCCGTCACCGCACGAGTCCGTGATCTCGCCGGTCCTCAGATCGATCGTGCGGAGCTTGCTGTTGTGCCACGCGGCGATCTCCATGCGCGTGCCGTCCGGGTGCAGCGCGAGGCCGCTCGGATGGTTGAGATCGGCGTTCGCCGGATCGTCGAGAGTGCCGCCGAGCTCGCCGCGACCCGCGACGTGGCGGATCGTCCCGTCGCCGGGGAGCGAGCGGATCCGGTGGTTGTTCCAGTCGAGGATGTAGAGCA
>JAGSPR010000505.1 GCA_018262455.1 Deltaproteobacteria bacterium
CGCTGGTGCCGTCCCGCTCGCGCAGGCTCGGGAACAGGCCATCCTCGAGCCCGGCGATGAACACCACCGGCCACTCCAGGCCCTTGGCGATGTGGATCGTCATCAGGACCACCTGTTCGGCGTCGGAGGCGGCCTGATCGCCCGCGGATGACAGCGCGATCCGCTCGAGGAACGCATCGACCGTGTGGCCAGCCTGACCCTCGCCACCGCCGACCGGCAGCTGTTCGACACCGTCGATGTCCTGGTAGCGCTCCGGCCCATCGTAGCCAGGCGTCGCGACCTCGTCGTCAAAGTCGGTGGCAGTCGAGACGAGCTCGGCGAGGTTGTCGAGCCGATCGCGCGACTCGGCGCTCTGATCGGCCTCGAGCTTGCCGCGCATGCCGCTCCGGTCGACCACCTGGATGATCGTCTCGGCCACCGACGCCCCCTGCGCGATGACGTCGCCCAGGCCATCGACGAGCTCGACGAAGGTCTGCAACTTGCGGCGGGGCGCCGGCCCCAGCCCGGCCACCTCCCCGCGGGCGGCCAGCCGGGCCGCGTCGAGCAGGCCACTCCCGTTCGCGCGCGCGGCGGCGCGGAGCCGGTCGACCGTGGTGTCCCCGATCCCGCGTGGCGGCACGTTCACGATGCGCTCGAATGCTGAGTCCGCGGCCGGGTTACCGAGCAGGCGCAGGTACGCGATGACGTCCTTCACCTCCTTGCGCTCGAAGAAGGACACCGCGCCGACCACCTTGGCGGGCACACGCGCCGCGCGCAGGTACTCCTCGAGCACGCGGGACTGCGCGTTGGTCCGGTACAGGACCGCGAAGTCGGTCGGCGAGTACGGCCCATCGTCGATCAGCCTCCGGATCGACTGCGCGATGAAGTACGCCTCGCCGCGCTCGTTCTCGGCCTGGTAGAGCTCGATCGGATCACCTGCGCCCTTGTCGGTCCACAGCGACTTCTCGTGGCGATCAGAATTCTTGCGGATCACGCTATTCGCGGCGTCGAGGATCGTCTGGGTCGAGCGGTAGTTATGCTCGAGCTTGACCACCTTGGCGTCGGGAAAGTCGCGATCGAAGTCGAGCAGGTTGCGAGGCTCGGCGCCGCGCCAGGCATAGATGGACTGGTCATCGTCTCCGACCACCGTGAGGTTGCGCGTGGCGCCGGCGAACTGGCTCACGAGGTCGTACTGGACCTTGTTCGTGTCCTGAAACTCGTCGACAAGCACGAAGCGGAACTTGCGCTGAAGGTGCCTGGCCGCGCCTTCTTCCTTGAACAGATCGAGCACCTTGAGCAGCAGGTCGTTGAAGTCGACCGCGTTCTCCTTCGCGAGCTGGGCCTGATACAGCGGGTACAGCTGCTCGATCACGTCGTCGTAGATCCCGAGCTTGACCGAGCACGGATCGACCCCGCGATTCTTGGCGCGATCGATGCGCGACAGGATCGTCCGGGGCGAGACCTGGTCATCGAGCCCGGTCTCCTTCAGCAGCCGCTCGACCAGCTTGACCTGATCGTCATCGTCGAAGATCACGAAGTTGCGGGTCAGCCCCACCCGCTCGCCATAGCGCCGCAAGATCCGCGCACACGTCGCGTGGAACGTCCCGATCCACATCGCGTCGGCGGCACCCCCGAGCAGCTCGCGCAGCCGGTGCCGCATCTCGCCCGCCGCCTTGTTCGTGAACGTCACCGCGAGGATCGCCCACGGCTCCGTCCCGGTCTCGACGAGCCTCGCGATCCGATGCACCAGCACGCGGGTCTTCCCCGTGCCAGCACCGGCAAGCACCATCAGCGGCCCGTCGCCATGCTCGACCGCGGCTTGCTGTTCTTCGTTGAGGCCACGCACTGGGTTGCTCGATGTTCGCCCCTGATCGGCCTGGCCGGGCGGGTGGCTGGTGGTCGCGTCCTCACCCTGCATAGCACCCGGCGCTGACACTCGAACGGCGGAACCACCGAAACCCACCACCGCCACAACACGAACGTCCGAAACGCAACAACGCCGGCACGGGGCGAACCGTACCGGCGTTCACTTGCGGAGCTTGCCGACTAGAACGTCAGGCGAACGCCGATCCGGGCGTTGCCCGGGGAGTAGCGCGACGTCGTGTTGCGGAAGTTCGGGTTCGTGCCGATCGGGATCGAGGTCTCGTTGCCCTTCGAGTCGATCGTCTTGACCCACATCAAGTCCTCGTATGTGCCGCCCGAGACCGGGTTCGCGTTCTGCTGCGTACCCGCCGTCGAGTTCGGACCGGTCAGCTTCACGAACGGCGCGTAGTTGTCGTCCACGCCGAACGTGCCCTGGCGGTTGTAGATGTTGAACACGTCGAAGAACACCTCGAGGTTCATGTTCTTGTTGAGCGTCTTGCCATAGCCGAAGTGCATGTCGAGACCGTGCTCGAAGTCGGTGCGGCCGAGCTGGCCGCGCGGCAGCAGGAACGACTCGTTCGCGCCGTACAGGTAGTGGCCGGCGGTCGCGTTGGTCGGGATGCCGGACAGCGCGCGCAGCCGAGCGCCGACGGTCAGGTTGCCCTTCTTCTTGAAGTCGAAGGTGTAGTAGCCGTCGAGCTTGATGTAGTGGGGGCGATCCTGCGGCAGTGGGCCAACGCGGTTGCCGAGCAGCTCGATGAGGTCGTACTGCGACGAGATGTTCGGGTCGACCTGGCCATTGTCGTAGGAGATGAGGCCCGGGTAGTTACCCTGGGTCTTCGAGTACGTGTACGAGCCCTGGACGTACAGCTTCTTCGAGAACCGGCGCGTCAGCGTGAACTGCAACGCGTTGTAGTCGCGCGACGGCTTGTCGAACTGACGGATGCCCTGATAGAGCCGGAGGTCGCGCATCAGGCGACCCTTGACGTCCGGGTCATCGGTGCGGTTGATCCGGTCGAGGAGCTTGTTCTCCTCGGACTTGGACCACTCGCCGGGGTTCGCGATGATGTAGGTGTTCGCGCCGTCGGTCGACACGTCCTCGATCACGCGGCCGAGGCGGCGGTTCTGGTACGACACGCCGATCTTCAGATCGTCCATGATCTCGTACTCGAAGCCCGCGATGATCTCGTCGAGGTACTGCGACTTGATGCCGGGGGCGATGAGCACGCCGCTCGCGCCGATCAGCTGCTCGGTGTCACCGACGTTGGTGTCGTTGAGGCAGTTCTTGCCGTTGACCGAGCCGATCGTCGGGTCAGCCACGCCGCAGGCACCGCCGGAGGTCTGGAACTGCTGCTCGAAGTTGACCTCGCCGCCAAACGAGCGGTCGTTGATGTCCATCGGGATCGACTCGTAGAACCGTCCCCAGTGGGCGTAGATCTTCGAGCGACCTTCCTTCGTCCAGTCGTAGAGCAGCCCGAGGCGCGGCGCGAACATGCCCTGGAGGGTCATCGCGTTCTTGCCGAGCGAGTTGTTGGTCAGCGGGTCGACCTGGTTCTGGAGGAAGTCCGCGTAGCGAAGGCGCTGCTCCTCGTAACGGAGACCTGCGTTGAGCGTCAGGTTCGGCTGGATCTGCCAGGAGTCCCGGAGGTACGCGGACCAGTTGAACGTGTTGCCCGTGACCAGCGTGCCAGGATCGCCGACCTGGCCCGAGATGTAGTCGCAGTCGAACGTGAGCGTGTTGCCGCCGCCGCCCGTGCCACCCGGCTCGGGGTTGGGCGTCCTGCACGTGTTGCCGAACCGAGGGTCGAGGGTCTTGTCCCCGAGCTGGACCCAGCGGTCGACGATCACGAGGTTCTGGCTGACGAAGTTCTGGACGAACGCGCCACCGGAGTACACGCGCGCCTTGTTGGACAGGTTGCTCTCGGCGTCGATGCCAGCCTTGAACTCGTGGCTACCAGCCGCCTTGATGCGCTGGGTGACCGCGAGCTTCGCGCTGCGGCGCTGCTCGGTGTCCTGGGTCAGCGAGCCCGGGCCGCCGATCACGTACGGCCGCGTATCCATCGGGCAGTTGTTGCCGAGATAGGGATAGTGATCCTTGCTCATGAGGCCGTCGGGGCCCAGCGGGGCGGCATCGAGACACCCGGCGCGCGTCGCTTCACTCTCCGGCGCATTTCCGCCGGCTCCGACGCCCATCGCGCCCGGCGCTCCACCCCACACGCCGAGGCTGCCGTTGCGCAGCACCTGGAGCGGCTCGTTGCGCAGCGAGGCGTCGTACGCATCGCTCTCGAGGTGATCGCGGTGCCAGCCGACGACCGCCTCGATCTCCGTCTTGTTGTCGTTGAACTTGGAGGTCCACTTGCCGGAGATGTCGGTCGTGAGCTGCGACCCCTTGGAGCCGGTCGCCTCGGGGCCGAACAGTCCCGGGCTCGTCGCCTGGCCGGGCAGCGCCTGGAACGAGATCTGGCCCTGGTTCTCCGGAGACGCCGCGTAGTTGATCTTGCCGAGGATGTTGTACGCGTTCGCCGTCCGGCTGCGGACCTCGGAGTCGAGGGTGTCCGTCAGGTAGAACCCGGTGGACGGGTCGATGTCCGCCGCGCCATCGGCGAAGCCGCCGTTCGACGTCAGCCGGCGATCGCAGGC
>JAGSPR010000204.1 GCA_018262455.1 Deltaproteobacteria bacterium
TGCCGCGCAGCCCAAGACGGACGCCAAGGCGCCGGTCAAGGTCGAGCCCAAGGCGGACGCCAAGGCCGACGCCAAGACGCCGGCGGCGAAGGTCGACGCGAAGGTCGAGCCGAAGGATGCGAAGGCGCCGCCACCGGCCGGTGAGAAGAAGCTGGAGATGCCGAAGCCGCCCGCCGAGCTCGACGCGATGGCCAAGCTTCTCGGTGGCAACTGGAAGTGCAAGGGGCAGGAGTTCGGCATGGACGGCGCCGCGACGCCCATCACCGCCACGAGCAAGGCCAAGCTCGATCTCGACAAGTGGTGGTTCTCGGAGGCCACCGAGGTCAAGGACAAGATGAACCTCAAGATGACCTCGTTCACGACCTTCGACAGCAACTCGAAGAAGTGGCGCCGCGTGATGATCAACAACATGGGCAGCTACATGGTCGGCACCTCGGACGGCTTGAAGGACAACAAGATGGACTGGAACATGGACACGATGGGCCCGATGGGCGCCGGGATGTTCCGTGACCACGTCGACGCGTCCGATGCCAAAGCGGGCGCGAAGTTCTCGGGCGAGATGTCGATCGACAAGGGCAAGACCTGGATGAAGGTCTACGAGATCACCTGCAAGAAGTGAGAGCCCGAGCCGGGTCCCGACGCACGCCAGCGGCGGGCCCGAAACCGAGGTCGTAGAAGAACCCGGCGACCGCGAGGCCGCCGGGTTCCTTGCGTCAGATCGTGGACGCGCTCGCGAGGATCTCCTCGCACAGCGTCGCGTAGTCCATGCCGGCGCTCTTGGCGATCTTCGGCAGCAAGCTCGTCTGCGTCATGCCCGGTAGCGTGTTGACCTCGAGCACGAAGGGATCGCCGTGCGAGTTGATCCGGAGATCCGGCCGCGAGTGGCCGCTGCAGCCCAGCGCGTTGTAGGCCGCGAGCGCGACCCGCTCGCACCGCGCGAGGACCTCGGCGGGCAACTCGGGCGGGATGAGGTACTTGGTGTCGGTGCGCTTGTACTTCGCCTCGTAGTCGTAGAACTTCGTGGCTGGGCGGACCTCGACCGAGCCGAGCACCGCGCCGTTCAGGATCCCGACGAACACCTCGGTCCCGGCGATGTAGTCCTCGACGAGCACGGGTCCGTGGAACTTGCGTGCCGCGGCAACCGCGGGGGCGAGGTCCGCCGCATGTTCGACGATGCTCACGCCGACCGAGCTGCCTTCGTTCGCCGGCTTGACCACCCACGGTAGCGGCCAGTCGGCGAGCCCGACGATCGCGTCGCTGCCATCGGCCGGACCGTCGTGCGGCAGCACGCGAAACCGCGGGGTCGGCAGCCCGTTCGACTCGAAGATCCGCTTCGAGATCACCTTGTCCATGGCGAGCGCGCTCGCCAGGATTCCCGAGCCGGTGCACGGGATTCGCAAGCATGCGCACATGCCTTGGACGGCGCCATCCTCCCCCCACGTGCCGTGCAGCGCGTTCCACACCACCGCAGCACCAGAGTCTTCGAGCATGCGCCCGAGGCTCACTCCTTCGCGCCAGTCGATCGCGACCGCATCCCAGCCTCGCCCCACGAGGGCGGCGAGCACGCCCCCGCCCGTGCTGAGCGAGACCTCGCGCTCTGCGGATAGCCCGCCCATCACGACCGCGACTCGCTTGCCGGCGAAGGGATGCGACATGGCTCGTTCTACCTCAACCCGCACGGTGTTCGCTTCATTGCGACGCTACGTCTCGCGTCCGACGATGACCGGCTCGGGATGCAGCGAGATTCCGAACCGCGCGCGGACCCCGTCCTGGATCTCGCGTGCGAGCGCGAGCAGCTCGCGGGCCTTGGCGCCACCTCGGTTGACGAGGGCGAGCGCGTGCTTGTTCGAGACGCCGACGCGGCCGACCGTGTAGCCCTTCGCGAAGCCCGCGTGCTCGATCAACCATCCGGCACTGAGCTTGGTGTGGCCGTCGGGCGCCGCGAAGCAGGGCATCTTCACCCCGGGCGCAAGGCGCGCCTGGACCTCCGCGAGGGTCGCGGCATCGACGATCGGGTTCATGAAGAACGATCCCGCGCTGCGAGACTCGGGATCGAGCGGATCGACGACCATCCCCTTGCCACGCCGCAGCTCGATCACCGTGCGCCGGACGTCGGCGGCCGGGGCCCGCGCGCCTTCGGCGATCCCGAGGGCCCGCGCGAGCTCGGGATACGCGATCGGCGCCGAGTCCTCGCCGCGCCCGAGCCGGAACTGGACCTCGACGACGATCCAGCGGTCGCTGCCCTTGAACACGCTCGTGCGGTAGTCGAACTCGCACGCCTCGGGCGGCAGCAGGGCGACCTCGCCGGTCGTTCGATCGAGCGCGCGAACCGCCACGATCGCGTCGGCGACCGCCTGGCCGTACGCGCCGACGTTCTGCATCGGGGTCGCCCCGACGAGCCCGGGGATCCCGGACAGGCACTCGAGGCCATGCAGGCCGGCGTCGACCATCTGCGCGACGAACGGATCCCACACGACGCCCGCCCCGGCCGCGACGATCGCGTGGTCGGCGTGATCTTCGATCGCGATCCCCGGGATCGCGATCTGGATCGCGAGGCCGTCCCAGCCGCCGTCGCGGACCACGAGGTTGGAGCCGCCGCCGAGGACGAGCACGCGGTCCCCGCCGGCTTGCGCGATCGCGAGCGCCTCGGCGAGCTCCGCGAGGGTCGTGACGCGGACCATCAGGCGCGCGGCGCCGCCGACGCCGAGCGTCGTTCTCGGCGCGAGCTCCACATCGTGCTCGACCTCCATGACCGCTCAGCGCGCGACGGTCGCGCTCGATTCGTCGACCCGGACCAGATTCTTCTTCGACGCAGCCCCGAGCCGCTTTTCGAGCAGATCGATCACCTCGTTGCAGGTGAGCTGGATGTTGCCCGCGCCGAGCGTGATCAGGAGATCGCCGGGCTGGGCGTGGCCGTCGAGCCACGCCGCCAGATCCTCGCGCCGCGGCACGTAGGTGATGTCCTTGTGTCCCGCCTCGCGTGCGAGCCGGACCAGTACCTCGCTGGTCACGCCCTCGATCGGCTTCTCGCCCGCGGCGAAGATGTCGCAGATCACGACCTTGTCGGCATCGTGGAACGCGCGCGGGAACTCGCCGAGCTGATCGCGGGTCCGGGTGAAGCGGTGGGGCTGGAACGCGGCGATGACGCGCCGGCCAGCGAACGAGCTCTTCGCTCCCGACAGCGTCGCCTTGACCTCGGCGGGGTGGTGGCCGAAATCGTCGACGATCGTCACGCCGGCGACCTCGCCGCGAACGGTGAACCGGCGCGCCACCCCCTCGAACTGGGCGAGCGCCTTGACGTAGGTCTCGAACGGAATCGCGAGGAAGTCGGAGATCGCGAGCACGGCCAGCGCATTGAGCACGTTGTGCGCACCGGGCATCGGCAGCACGACCTCGCCGAGCTCCTCGGCGCGCCGCCACGCGACGAAGCGCGTGGTCATGCCCTCATGCCGGACATTGCGCGCGCGATAGATCGCCTGCGAGGTGATCCCGAAGGTGACGAAGCGCTTCGTCATGCTGGGCAGGATCTCCTGGACGCCCGCGTTATCGAGGCAGAGCGCGCTCATGCCGAAGAACGGCACGCGGTTGCAGAAGTCGGTGAACGCCTTCTTGACGTTGTCGAACGTGCCGTAATGATCGAGGTGCTCGGCGTCGATGTTCGTCACGATCGCCAGCGTCGGCGTGAGCGTCAGGAACGAACCATCACTCTCGTCGGCTTCGGCGACCAGGTAGTCGCTCTTGCCCCAGCGGGCGTTCGCGAGCCCGAGCGAATTGACGCGACCGCCGATCACCGCGGTAGGGTCGAGCCCCGCGGCCATCAGCACCGTGTGCATCATCGTCGTCGACGTGGTCTTGCCGTGCGCGCCGGCGACCGCGATCCCGTACTTCATCCGCATCAGCTCGCCGAGCATCTCGGCACGCGGGATCACCGGGATCTGGCGGGCGCGCGCGGCCTCGATCTCGGGGTTGTAACCCTTGATCGCGCTCGACACGACGACGACATCGGCCTCGCCCAGGTTGTCGGAGCGATGACCCTGCTTGATGGTGCAGCCGATCTTCGCGAGGTGCCTGGTGATCTCGGTGTCGTTGTTGTCGGAGCCCGACACCCGGTAGCCCATGTTCGCGAGCACCTCGGCGATGCCGCACATCCCCATGCCACCGATGCCGACGAAGTGGATCTTGGTGTCTTGCTTGCGGAACATGGGCCTACCTGATCTGGACAACGCCCACCGACGGGAAGTTATGGCAGCCCGCCTCGCCGAGGCTCGTCGGGCAATTCGTCCGCGGGGGTTCGCGCGTTTTTACCAGATCGAGGCGATCGTTGTCGAACGTCCTGCTCAGGGCGTCGGCGGCGCCGCGGCGATCGTGATCAGCTTGCTGGCGCCGGACTTGCGCCCCGTGTTGTCGACGAAGAACACCGAGACCTGGTCACCCGCCTGGGACAGGACGGTGCCGTTCGGCAAGGCGTGACAGTCCCCGCTCGAGTAGGCGGTGACCGTGGAGCTGGTGACATAGCCCCACGAACGGGGCACGCCCTTGCCGTCGGCGACCACGAGCACCACCGCGCCTGCCGGCGGAGCGCCGTCGAGCGTGACCGTGACCGTCGTGGCGGAGTGGCGGCCGAGCGAGCTCTCGAACCGGATCGACGCCACCTTCGGCGTGGCGAGCCGAGCCCGGGGCTCCGTGAGGCCGGTCGCCTGCGCCACGACCGCGTGCTTGGTGTCCTCGAGCACGACCGCCCCGGTCGTGGGGAGTCGGTAGACGGCGAGCCCCGGCGCGAGCGGCTCGATCGACGGTTTGACGAGGCCCTTCGCCCCGCGGAACCGCCATCCCGGTTGGACCGCCACATCCCCTTTGTCGAGCGCGCCCTGCTGGAGCGCGGCCGCGACCACGAGGATCCCGCCATCCTGCGGAACCCCGAGGTCGGCATTCATGACCTTCGGTGCGAGGCCCCACATCGCACAGTCCGCGGCGGCGACAGTGGGGGTGAGGGCGAGGAGGGCGGCGACGGTGGCGAGCCTGAACATGGCGGCTATCAACGTAGCGCGGGGCGTCACGTTCTATGATGGAGCGAGTCCGCAAGATCTCGCGGCTTCGCGGCGTTCGCCGGTCCCGGGCGATCTTCCCGGCGACCGACGCGGGCGACACGCGGCCAGCTTCGTCGACCCAGAACGGCGCACCTGGCTTCGGCCGAGCAGCGCGACGAATTCCGCCGACCTCACGGCGTCTCCACGACGACCGGCATGGTCGCAGGCGAGACGAGCCCGACCTCGTCGAGCCAGAACAGCGTGACCTGGTCGCCGACGCTGGAGGCTACGGTGCCCGCGGGCAGCGACACGCACCCGCCCCCACTGTTGTAGACCCACACGGACTTGCCGATCGGGCGACCCCACGCCAGGGCCTTGCCCTTGGGATCGGCCACGACGAGCGCCACGGCGCCCGCGGGTGCGGCCTCGGCGAGCTCGACCACCACGCTCGTGCTCGGGTGTCTGCCGTGCGAGTCCTGGCGCTTGATCGCGGTGACCTTCGGCGCGGCCGGCGGCAGGCGCTTGTCGGCGATCAAGCCGAAGGCGAGTTGGGTCTTGCCGTTCTCGAGCGCCACCGAGCGCGCTCCGTCGGGGATGCGATACACCGCGAGCCCGGGTGCGATCACGTCGATCACCGGCTTGACGAGGCCGGTGCTGGTCCGCAGCCACCAGGGCTGGATGGCCAGCTCGGTGGGGCTCGGTCCCGTGCCATCGCGTGAGCTCTCGACCATGACGACGAAGCCGCCGCCCGCCGAGATCGCCGCGGGCGATGAGCGGTGGACGACCTTGGCTCGCAAGCCCGGGATGGCGCAGGGCGCCGCGAGCGCGGAGGGAGCGAGCGCGAACAGGAGCGCAGCGGTGAGTCGTCGGAGCATGCGCCATCAGCGTAGCTGGTTTGGTGGGGGCCCCGGGCGCAAGTTGTCCTGGCGCAACGCCCGCCGCAGGCTCGTGTACCGTGTTGCCGTGTCCAGACCACAGGTCGCCGTCTCCGGGCCCACCGTGCTGTTCGTCGGCAAGCCGTGCACGCTCGAGATCGACGTCACGGTCGGCAAGGAGACCAAGCTCGAGTATCTCTGGGCCCGGCTCGTCGGCCACCAGGGCTGGGCGATCGGCTCGGGCGACTCGCACGTGTCGCAGCGGATGAAGTTCCCCGAGCTGATCTGCCACCTGATGGGCGAGGGGATCCTCCCCGCCGGCTCGACCACCCGGTTTGCCGCCCAGTTCACGCTACCGCCGGGGACCCCGCCGTCGCACGAGCTGCGCCCGGCGCACGCCCGGATGCTGCTGCAGATCCGGGCCTCGATCCCGTGGTGGTTCGATGGCAAGTATCACTACGAGTTCGCCGTGCGGGTGCCGGCGCCCGCGGTCGTCGACCGGACGCCGTTCGCGATCCGCAGCACGCCGATGACCGCGGCTGCAGACAAGCCGCGCATCGAGCTCAGCCTCGCATCGACCCGGATGATCGCCGGGGAGGTCGCGGTGGGCTCGGTCGCGCTGTTTCACGTCGACGATCGCAGGGCGCGCGAAGTCGATCTGACGCTCGTGCCGATCTTGACACTGTTCGGCCGGGGTCGTCCTCGCGAGCGCCGCGGTGCGCCGCTCGGCATCACGCTCACGCTCCCTCCGGGCAGCGCGGGCACGAACGTGCCGTTCCAGCTCAAGCTGCCGGACTCGCTGACGCCGTCGTTCCAGACCGTGTCGCACCAGCTGAGCTGGTGGCTCGTCGCGAGGTCGGGCTCGTTCTTCGGCGGCAAGGTCGAGGTTTCGGTGCCGCTCGAGATCGTCGATGCGAGCGCCACGGCGACCATGCCGCGCCAGACCGCGGCGCCACGCCTGGGCGACGAGCGGATCGCGACGCTGTTCACGCGGTTCGCGGCGGCGCATGGCTGGCGAGGTGGCACCATCGATGACGCCGAGCACGAGCACCTCGCCGGCCAGTTCGCGATCGAGCGCGAGGCCCTGGGCTGCGAGCTTCGGCTCGCCTACTCGTATCGCGGCGAGGCGGGGACGTTTCTGGTGTCCCGGATCGAGCACCCATCGCTGGGGCTTGGCCTGTCCGTGACGCCGAGCTCCTCGCTGCGACACGTGTTCTTCGAGGACATCGAGGTCGACATCGCCGCCTGGGATCGCGCGCATCACGTGACCGCGCGGTCGTCGGCCCAGACGATCCCGCTGCTGCAGGCGGTGGTGCCGACGCTGATGAAGTCGGGCCACCTCGGGGCGCTCGTGGGCTGGGACGACGGGGCGATCGTGTTCGAGCGCCCGGTATCGGCGGTCGACGAGTCCGAGCTCCTCGCGATGACCCGCGCGCTCGAGGGGCTGGGCACGGTGATCTCTCTCTCGCGCCAGCGGATCGCGCCGCCGCCCGGGCTGGTCGCCGAGCTCGACGCCTGGCAGCGGCTCGCGCGCGCGCTCGGCGGATCGTTGTCGGTTGGAGATCTCTCGATCGACGGCAAGCTCGATGGCACCTCGGTCGAGCTCGGGCTCGAGTTCCGCGAGGACGGCCAGCCCACCGGGGTCCGGGTGTCGGTCGGCGAGCCAGAGGCCGCGAGCGCGGAGCTGCGCCACCTGGCCCTCGCGTTGCCGCACCCGGCGACCGATGTCCTCGGCGACCCCATGGCCGAGCCGCTCGTCGAAGCCGTGACGCGGTGGCCCGCGGACTATCGCGAGCTGCGCGTCACCGATGGCGTCGCGGGGGCCACGTACACCCTGCCGACCAGTGACCCCGTCGTCGTCGATGCCGCCCGCGTCCGCGCGCTCGTCGATGCGCTCCGGGCCGTGCTGCTCGCACTCGATCCGGGCGCCGGCCCGTACCGCTAGGCGTCGATCGCCGCGCTCACGACCTGGTGACCCAGTCGACGACGGCCGCCGCCGCGCCAGGCCTGGCGAGCCGCCTCATCGCGGTGCCCATCTCGGCGCGCTTGCCGGGATCGAGCAGCGGACGCAGCGCCTCGACGAGCTTGTCGGCGGTCAGATCGGCCTGGCGAAACATCAGCGCGGCGCCGGCATCGGCCATCTCGCGGGCGTTGAGCTCCTGGTGGTTGTCGGCGGCGAACGGGTACGGGATGAACACCGCCGGCTTGCCCGCGATCGCGAGCTCGGCGACGGTCGTCGCGCCGGCGCGGCCAACGACCAGGTCGGCGCGCTGGTAGGCCGCCGCCATGTCCTTGATGAACGCACGGCAGTCGGCGGCGACCCCGGCGGCGGCATAGCGCTGCTCGGTCGCGACGAGATCCTGGGCGCCGGTCTGGTGAACGATCGCGAGCTTGGTGGTGCGCGCGAGCTGCGCGAGGGCCTGTGCGGCGAGCTCGTTGACCGCCACGGCGCCCTGCGAGCCGCCGCACACGAGCACATGGACCGCACCGTCGGCTGGCGCTGGCGCCGCCGCGACCAGCTTCTGCAGCAGGTCCCGGCGCACCGGGTTGCCGCTCATGACGATCTTCTTCGGCCTGAAGAACCGCTTGCTCTCCTCGAACGACAGGAACACCGCGCGGGCGATCCGGCCGAGGATCTTGTTCGTCAGGCCCGGGATCGAGTTCTGCTCGCAGATCGCCGTCGGGATCCCGCGCAGCCGCGCCATCAGGACGACGGGGCCCGATGCGTATCCCCCGACGCCGATCACGGCATCGGGTCGGTGCTGCTTGACGATCCGGCGTGCCTGCCACAGCGCCCGCGGGAGCCGGAGCAGCCCGCGGATCGCGCCGAGCACGCCGACGGTCTTGAGCCCGGAGACCTCGATCAGGGTCAGATCCCAGCCGAGCTCGGGCAGCACGCGCGCCTCGATGCCGCGCTTGGTGCCCACGAACCGGATCACCGCGTCGGGCTCGCGCGCACGCAGCTCCTCGGCGATCGCGACGCCCGGGAACAGGTGTCCGCCCGTGCCACCGCCAGCGATGAGCAGTCTGGTAGGTCGTTCCGACACCGCTACACCATGACGCGGACGCGCACGCGTTTCTTCCGCACGACGTCGCGCTGGACGGCTTCGTGGGAGCGCCGTTCGGGACGGCGCCCGACATTGAGCAGCAGCCCGACGAGGAACATCGTGATCGCGAGCGAGCTCCCGCCGGCCGAGACCATCGGCAGGGTGATGCCCTTGTTGGGGACGATGCCGAGCACCACCCCGATGTTGAACAGCACCTGGACCCCGAACAGCAGCGTGATGCCGAACGCGAGGTAGCCGCCGAACACGTCGCGCGCACCGAGCGCCGCGCGGATTCCGCGCCAGACCACGATCCCGAACAGCAGCAGGACCGCGGCGACGCCGACGAAGCCCATCTCCTCTCCGATCGGGGCGAGGATGAAGTCGTTGTGGGCCTCGGGCATGTACCCGAGCGACTGGTAACCGCCGCCGAGGCCCGCGCCCGTCAGGCCGCCCGACCCCATGGCGAGTCGCGCCTGGAGGAACTGATAGGCCTCGCCGTTGGCGTACGCCTCGGGGTTGAAGAACGCGAGCACGCGCTGGAGCCGCCACGGCGTGCCGACGATCAGGTGGTAGGCGACCGGCGCGGCCGACAGCATCGCGAGCACGATGTAGGAGATCCGCGCGCCGGCCATGAACAGCATGCCGAGCGTGGTCGCGCCAAGGACCACGGAGGACCCGAGGTCGGGCTGGGCGAGCAGCAGGGTCATCATCCCGCCGCACACGACGAGGTGCGGGACGAACCCGATCGTGAACGTCTTGACGCGATCGGCCTTGCGACCCAGCGAGTACGCCAGGTAGGTGACGAGCGCGAGCTTGGCGATCTCGACCGGCTGGAACGTCAGCGGGCCGAGCGGGATCCAGCGCTTGGCCCCGTTGCGCGCCGTGGTCGCGAGCGCGGCGGCGAGCAGCACGAACGCGATCAGCAGCAGCGGATAGACGAGGTGACGCAGCCGGCGATAGTCGATCCGCGCGCCCAGCCACATGACGCTCCCGCCGACCGCGAGGAACGCCAGCTGGTGCTCGAGGAAGTGGGTCGCGTTGCGGTGGTGCGCCATGCCATCGGCGGCGGTCGACGAGAAGATCGCGATCGTGCCGATCGCGAGCAAGCCGAGCACGGCCGCCAGCAGCACGAGATCGTACGGACGTTCGGGCAGGGTCTGGCTGGGATGCTGGATCGCCACGACCTGCGCCGTGGCAGGCAACGTCGGATCGATCTCGCCGATCGGTTCGGGCTTCGGCGGCTTGTGCAGCTTCGCTCGCAGGCGAGCCCACCGGGAGGGTGGTGCCTCCGGCTCGTCCTGGCGCACGCCGTGCCGAGCGCCAGCCCGCGCGGCAAGACCTGCGCGAGGCGCGACGAGACGGCGGAGCACGGTCATCCAAAACCATCCTCGTGCCCCGGATCGCGGAGGGCCAGTTTTTGCGCGATCCGAAAATCTCGCAACCGGCGGGGCACGTCGCTTGCTTCTCCTCTCGTCACGGAGGTACCGAACAATGTCTGGAACCGCATGGATCGTCGTTCTCGTCCTCGTGTTTCTGCTCGTCGGCGGAGGTGGCTACTTCTATCGTCGATGAGCGTGGGCGCGCGCCTGGCTCACTTCGTGCGCCACCAGGTCTGACCGTCCATGGCGCTGCGACGCTGGCAGCTGTCGGTCAGCTTGACGAACCGGATGCCGATCTTGCTGAGGACCACCTTGTAGGTCCCGTCCTTGTCGCCGGGCGCCTCGGTGCACGCGCCCTTCTCGCTGGTGAACGTCAGCTGGTCGCCATCGAGCTTGTAGGTGCCCTCTCCGAGGTAGGGCGTGCGCTCGATCTCGGCCCTGGTCCTGGCGAGGCGGAACTTGCCATCGATGTCGAACCGGATCGTGGTCTCGCCATCGGGCTTGTGACGCTCGAAGTCACCAACGATGAGCTCGTTGTTCGGGCGCTTCGGCGGAGGCCGCTCCGCGGGAGCCGAGCAAGCCGCGAGCACGACCGCGAGCATCAAGATCCGCATGCCTCCCACGCTACCGCAGCTGACGGGCACGGATCGGGGCCCGAGCCGCATCGATCGGTCAGGTCGCGAGATCGAGGCGGCGGGCACCGACCGCGGAGACCGCCTCGCGAAACACGCGCCCGCGATGGCCGAAGTTGTCGAACATGTCGTAGCTCGCGCAAGCGGGCGACAGCACCACCGCATCGCCGCTCGCGCACAGCGCCGTCGCACGCGCCACGGCATCGTGCATGTCGGAGGCATCGATCACCGGATAGCTCACGCCGTGGGCCTCGGCGGCCCCGCGGATCAGCGGGCCGGCCTTGCCGATCAGGATGATGCCCTTGCACACGCCGTCGAGCGCCTCGAGCATCGGCTGGTAGGAGCCGCCCTTGTCGACGCCGCCGGCGATCAGCACGAGGGGGCGGGGGAAGCCGCGCACCGAGGCCGCCACCGACGCGACGTTGG
>JAGSPR010000205.1 GCA_018262455.1 Deltaproteobacteria bacterium
ACGCGGGGTTCTCTTCGAGGAGCCACCCAGATTTGAACTGGGGATGGTGGTTTTGCAGACCACTGCCTTACCACTTGGCGATGGCTCCGGAGGCGTCTTGTTTACCAACGCCCGAGCCGTCACGCAAGCGGTGGCAGTCGATCGCCGGACCTACGCGCCGGTCCGCTGCCCCCCGCTCCTCGCGCCGACTACATCGAGCTCAGCGCCGCCTTGACCTTCTCGTTGGTCGCACACGCGCTGGCACCCTCCATCGCCGGGCCGAGCTTCTCCATCACCGGCTTCATCTTCGCGGCGCACTTCTCTTCGAACTCTTTCTTCTTCGCCGGATCCTTGTCCTGCGTCTTCGCCCAGTCCATGAACGCCTTGTTGTCGGCAGCCCACTTCTCGAACCCGGTGCCCATCCCATCGCAGTTCCCCTTGTTCGCCACCACGATGTCGGCCATCGAATTCATCATCGAGATCGACTTGTCGCAGGCCTCATCGACGGACATCGACATGCTGCCGCCGGTGGCGGGAGGCGTGGTCGCGGCCGTCGGCTCGGTCGTCTTCACTGCGCCCGCCGGCTCCCCCGGCTTCACCTCGCCAGCCTTGTCGGCCGGCTTTTCATCCTTCTTCTTGCAGGCTCCGGAGAGCGCGACGACGAGAGACAGCGACACCATGCCAAATGCGAGCTTCATGTGATGACCTTTCATGGGGCGGATCCGACGGGGTCTGATCCGACCGGGGTTACTTGCCGGCGGATTGTTGTGGTCCGGCGCCGCGAATTGCAAGCGCACCCAGCCCGCAACGGGATCTCGCGCGCACGAACGTGGCGATCGATCGTCGGGCGCTTGCGCAACCGCATCCGCGCAGCGACAACTGCGCACGGATCGAGCCGCGTCACGCGACCATCGTCATCCCGGCGATACAACCATCGGCGGTTCACTACCTTGAAATGACAAGATCATCATGGCCGACCGCGGATCTGCTCGTAGGTTCGAAGCGGGACGAAGACGTCCCCGAGGTTTCAGAACAAGCCATGAACAAGCTCAACTCCGTGCTCGCGATCATTGCCATGTCGACCGTGTTCCTGACCGGCTGTCCAAAGAAGCAGGACGACGCCAAGGACACCGCCGCGCCGAAGCCGACCGAGACCACGCCGGCGGCGGACCCCACGAAGACCGTGGCGCCCGATCCGAAGGTCGATCCGAAGGTGGATCCCAGTGGCAAGGCGGCCGCCGCGACCGGCGAGCTCCCCGCCGAGTGCACCGAGTACAAGGCGCTCGCCGACAAGCTGGCGGCTCCGCAGTGCGACAAGCTCGGTGCGCAGCGCGACACGTTGAAGGCGAGCTTCGAGAGCTCGTGGAAGGCGTGGGCCGCGTTGCCGGCCGCGGATCGAGCGAGCGCGGCCGACGCGTGCAAGGCCGCCGCGCAAGGGCTCAAGACCGCCGCCGCCGCCGCCTGCGGCTGGTAGTCACCTGGGCTTGGTGACGACGAGCGGAGCGGTGGTCGCCGATCGCCGCCCACTCGCGTCGACCCAGAACGCGACGACCCGGTCGCCTGGCTGCGCGATGACGGTGCCGTTGGGGAACGCCGTCACGCACCCACCCTGCGTGCTGTAGACCGAGACCTTGGTCGCGCGTGGCCCCACGAGGCCGAACGAGAGCGGATCGCCCTTCGCCGCGCGCACCACGAGCGCGATGGCGTCGGCCGGGGCGCTCCCATCGAGCTCCACGGTGACGAACGTGGTCGCGTGCTTGGTGCGCGTGGTGCCGGAGACGACGGCTTTGACCCGAGGAGCGGCCAGCAGGCCGAGCGCCTTGGTCGCGAGCCTCGCCTTGCCCAGCAGGCTGCCCATGGTCGTGTCCTCGAGCGTGAAGGCCGCCGCACCGACCGGCGGGCGATACACGACGAGCCCGGGCGCGATCGGATCGATCTGTGGCTTCACGAGCTTGTTGTGCGCGCGCAGCTTCCAGTCCGCCTGGTCGGGCTGACCGCCGTCGACCGTTGCCTGCGGGAGCTCGGCGACCACCACGCCACCATCGTTGGTCACGACGACGCTGGCCCGCACGACCTTCGGCGCGAGCCCGAAGCTCGGGCATGGCTCGGCAGCCACGGGGCTCGCCCCGAGCAGGACCGCGACGAACGCCAGCGAGCGCCGCATCGCTACGGACAGCTCACGCTGATCGCGAGCTGGTTATTGTCCTCGCGGCACTCGAGGTTCGTGCTCGTACCGTTGCCGCGATCGTCGACCGCCACGAAGCCGTCGCCCTCGGGACCGACCCACGCGCACGTCACCGTCGTGCAGATGCCGGGGAAGATCCGCTGGGTGGTCGTCGCCGTGCAGCGCACCTCGGCCGGCGGACCGGCGGCGTAGATCGCGACGGGCAGCCCCGCCGCGACCGGCTCGGTGCCGCGGTTGCACACCTCCGCGACGACCGTCGGACCGGTCGCGTCGCACGTGACCTTCGCTTGCTTCACCGTGAGATCGGGGATGGCGCCGGGCACGATGCCCTCGCCCGGCGAGTTCTGGCGGAAGTTGTTGAGCCCTGGCTGCTTCCAGTTCTGCAGCCACTGACTCGTCCGCGGGACCTTGCCGGCCTGATCGACGTTGGTGACGCTGTAGGCGTGCTGGTTCCAGATCGTGCGAGTCGAGACCCAGCGGTCGACCGTGTCGGCGAGGACGCGCACGCCGGTCGCGGCGCTCGTCGCGGGGTGAGAGGCGCGGCACACCTTGCCCGCGGTCGAGGGACCCGCGACCGGATCGAGGCAGACGAAGCCATCACCGCCGCAGTCCGGATCGAGCGTGCAGCGGCAGCGGCCGAGCGGATCGCCCGGCTGCTCGCGTCCGCACGACGACGCGCTGGGGCAGTCGGAGTCATCGAGGCACTGCACGCCGTCGAAGATCGGATCGACCGCGGGGCAGTTGACGTTGCAGTTCGTGTTCGACGTGCTGACGATCTCGGCGTTGAAGTCAGCATCGGTGTCGACGATGAGCGGCGTCTCGTACCAGGTGCAGGACGTGCGAAACCGCGAATACACGACCTTGCCGGTGAGCCCGTCGTAGACGCGCGTGAAGCACTCGTCGCCATACACGACCTCGGCCCGGCCGTCGCCATCGAAGTCGAAGACCGAGGAGCCCGTCGTGTTCGACGACCGGTCCTGAGACTCCTGGACCCAGGCGATGCCGTCGGTGCGCAGCGAAGGACACGTCACCGGATCCGGGGTACCTCGACAGTCCGGATCGAAGACCTGGTACGCCGTCGCGCCCGCCGACGCGAACTCGACCCGGCCATCACCGTCGAAGTCGGCGATCGTAGGTGGCCCGCCGCGGCCGACCGTGGGCGTCACGCCAAGACCGAGCAGGTTCGCGGTGAACAGCTCGCGACCGGCGATGTTGAACACCTTCGCGACCCCGGATTGCACGACGGCGATCTCCGCGATGCCATCGAGCGTGTTGCGGTCATCGGCGCCGGCCACCGGAAACGTTCCAAAGTCAGCGACCGCGGTGTGGCCGTTCGAGAACGGCAGCGCTTGCTTCGGGGACCAGTGGCGCAGCGCCTTGTCCCAGCTGTAGAGCTGCGTACCGGTGACCAGATCGGGCACGCCGTCGCCATCGACATCCGCGACGATCGGGATGTAGCCGGTCGAGCCCGCGTCGACCGCCGCGACACTGAGCGATTCGTCGATCGTCGAGCCGGTCAGGCCATCGTAGACCGCGCCATAGAACAGCACCTCGGGGACCCCGTCATCGTCGAGATCATGGATCGAAGGGCCTGCCCAGTCGCAGTTGGCGTTCGCGAACGTCGACGTGGTCTCCCACATCACGCCCCACGATCCATCGACCTGCATCGTGAACGCGACCAGCCCGCCGTCGGTGCGCGCCGCGACGATCTCGGGCGTCGGGTTGCCGCCGAGATCGGCGATCGCCACCGACGCCGAGGCGATCACCGTGGGCAGCGCGATCGTCGCCTGCTGCGCGCAGGACCTGCCATCGATGATCCGGATCACGCCGAAGAACAGCGGATCGGTGCCGCTGCACGACTGGCTGCCACCGTCGGTGAAGTTGTAAGAGGTGAACACGATCGACGGCGAGGTGAATTCTCCCGACGAGTAGAACGACGCGACCATCGGGGTCGCGAGCACGTTGACGTGGTCCGGGAACGGATCTCCAGCCGGCGGACCGAGCCACTCGCACTGCGCCGAGGGGAAGAACACGCCCGGCACTGGATCGCGCTTGCAGCCTGGATCGCTCGCACCGCCGGGCCCGACCCCCCATGGCAAGCACTCCATGGCGGAGACGTCGCAGTACTGGTCGCCAGCGCAATCGAGGTTTGACGAGCACGGGGTCGGCGTCGGCACGCACGTGTCGTAGCGACAGGCCGTGTCCGCCCCGCACGCCGGGTTGCAGGTGTCCCCCGTCGCGTCGGGACCTCCGTTGCCGCCGTTGCTCGCGTTACAGCTACAGCCAGCGACGTGGACCATCGTCACGACCATGGCCAGGGTCACGACCCAGCGGATTGCGGTCATCGCGGCGATGGTACTGCGCGACCCGGCGCCGCGATACGGGGCTGCTATTTGACCTGCTTGCACACCGAGTTGTGGGCGCATTCCTGGTCCACCACGACCTTCACGCCCCGCGCCGCCTTCGCGGCCGCGATGCGGGCCTGCTCGTCGCGCCGGGCCGACTCGAACTGCTGCTGCTGCTGCTGCTGACGCTGACGGTTCAGGGCGTCGGTCCTGGCCTTGGTCTCTGCCTCGCCGATCTTGACCGTGGCCGCGTTCAGCGTGCCCGAGAGGGTGGACAGCTCGCGATCGACTCGATCGAGGGCGCGCTTGGACTCCTCGGCGCCCCGCTTGGCGTGCTCGGTGGCCTGCTCCGCCGCGCGGCGATCCTGATCGGCACGCGCGGACGAATTGCGCGCTTGGACCGCGAACCACACCATCACCGCGGCCGCGACCAGCGCGACGCCGGTCACCACCAGCATCCAGGTCGGGCGCTGCTTCGCGACCTGGGCACGCTTGAGGTCCAGCTCCTGGGCCACCCGCGCCTCGGTGAGCGCGATCATCTGGCGGGCGTGCTCGGCAGCCTCGGCGGCCTCGAGCCGCAACCGCGCCTCACGCTCGGCGTCGAGCCGCGCACGCTCGATCGCGAGCTGGGCTTCCTGGGCGGCCTGGGCTCGCGCCGCCCGTTGCTCGCGGTCCCGGCGCTCGACCGCGGCCAGCTCCTCGACCCTCAGCTCCTCCGCCCGCAGCACCGCGGCTCGCTCGTCGGCCACACGTTGGATCTCGATCGCCTTGAGCTCGGACAACGATGCCAGCAGCGACCCCTCGAACCTTGCAGCTTGCATGTACCAGTGGACACCCCGTCAGGCGCGCGATTGCATCCCCTCCCCAGAGACGCGAAAAACGCGAACAGGGCGCCGGAGCGCCCTGTGGTCACACGTCGTTCGGAGGGTGGCCCTTACATGCAGCCCTTCGCGAGCGGGTTGTTCTTGCACTCTTCGGAGACGGTCGCGCCCTTCTTGCGCTTGGCCTTGTCGGCCGCGTCCTTCGCATCCTGGATGCGACGCTCCATCTCGTACTTCTCCTTCTGGAGCGCCTTGAGCTTGGCGTTCGCGTTCGCGCGATCGGCGTCGTTCTGCGCCGACACCACGCTATCGACCGCCGTGCTGACCTTCTTGTCCATGTCCTGAAGATCGCGCTGCAGCCGGTCGACGAGCTCGACCGCTTGCTTCGCGGCCTTCTCGGCTTCGTCGGCGCGCTCTTGGTCGCGCTTCGCGCTCTCGGCGGACTCGTCGGACTTCCTCGACCACTGGACGGCGACGAAGATGAGGCCGATCGCCATCACGACGGCGAGGCCGGTGACCGCGAGCATCCAGGTCGGACGCTTCTTCGCGATGTCGGCTCGCCGCAGCTCCATCTCCTGCTGCAGCCGCTGCTGCTCGAGGGCGGCTTGCTGGCGCTGGCGCTCGGCGGCCTCGGCGGACTCGACGCGCATGCGCGCTTCACGCTCGGCGTTTTCGCGTGCGGTCTCGATCTGGAGCTGCGCATCGCGCTCGGCACGGACCTTGGCTTCCTCCTCGTCGCGGCGGCGACGCTCGGCGTCCTGCTGCGCCTTGAGGCGGGTCTCTTCTGCCGTGCGAACCGCGCTCTCCTCTTCCTGGACGCGGTTCTCCTCGATCTGACGGAGCTCGCGGAGCGAGAACAACACCGAATTTTCACGCTTCTCGGGCTGGGCCATGACGTCCTTCTTTCCCGCTACATCGCTGCGGGACCCCCCGATCATTATCACGCAGGATCCCGCACAGCAACGCGATGTTGTGCGACGGCCTCACGGTGCGGTACATGCGAGCCCCATGGGCTACGTCGATCTCCACAGCCACGTCTTGTACGGCTTGGATGACGGCGCTCCCGACCAGGCTACCGCGCTCGCCATGCTCGATGCACTCGAATCGCTCGGTGTCACCGAGCAGTGCGTGACGCCTCACCAGAAGGCGCCGCAGTACCTGCCCGCGTGGGACCAGGTCGAGGCGACCTACACGGCGCTCGAGGCGATGCGGAAGCCCACCCACCCGGTGTTGCGGCTCGCGGCCGAGAACATGTGGGATGATGTGTTCTATCGACGAGCTACCGACCAGACCATCCCGGGCTATCACGGGACCTCGGCGTTCCTGGTCGAGATCCCGCCTCCCCTGCTGCCCCCGAACATGGCCCAGCGGCTGTTCCAGTTCCTGCGCGCCGGCCAGCTACCGGTGCTCGCGCACCCCGAGCGCTATCATGCCTTGTGGGATGACGACGAGCTCGCGCGGTCGCTGCGCCGGGTCTGCGCATTCCAGATCGATCTCGCCGCGGTCGCGGGGTTTCACGGCAAGCGCGAGGCGAAGGCCGCGCGTCATCTACTCGAGATCGGGCTCGCGACCTGCGTCGCCACCGACGCGCATCAAGTCGGCGACCTCCAGCAGGCCGCGGCGGGGCTCGCGTGGATCGACAAGAAGTTAGGACATGCGACGGTGGTGAGGTTGTTTGATCACGCGCCGCGGGCCATCCTCGCGGGCCAGCTCCCGGACTGACCCCGTGCGCCTCGCCATCAACCTCTGCCTTTCGTTCGCGATGCTCGGCCTGTGCCTGTGGCTCGTGTGGCCCGATGGAGTCACCCGCCACGAGGTGGAGATGGCGCTGCGCGACCTCCAGTGGGCAGACTTCGCGCCGTACCTGTTCGTGTACCTCGGTCTCCAGATCGCGATGCACGTGTGCCGGTCGGTGCGCTGGAACAACCTGCTCGCGCCGCTCGGCGTGAAGGTCCCGCTCGGGCCGCTGCTCGCGATCTCCTCGGTCGGCTTCATGGCGATCCTCGCCCTGCCCGCTCGGCTCGGTGAGTTCGTGAGGCCGGGCCTGCTGCGCAAGCGCGGCGTTTCGGCCTCCGCAGCGCTCGGCACCGTCGCCGTCGAGCGCGTGGTCGATGGTCTGCTCGTGTCGGTGTTCGTGTTCGGCGCGTTCTTCGCGCTCGACGGCCCGCGCGCGCCAGGCTGGATGATGCCGACCGCGTATGGTGCGCTCGGGGTCTTCGCGGCCGCGCTGGTGTTCCTGGTGTTCGCGCTGCGGCGGCCCGAGGCCACGGTGCGGTTCTGCCTCAGAATATCGCTGCTGCCGCGGTTCGCACCGCGGATCGCGAGCCGCATCGAGCTCAAGTTGCTCGACATGATCCGCGGGCTCGTCGTCCTCAAGGACGTGCGGAACATGCTCGGCTTCCTCGCGTGGAGCATCGTGTACTGGGCCCTCAACGGGCTCGCGATGTGGGTCCTCGCGCGGGCGTTCGGGCTCGAGCTGTCCGTGCTCGGCGGGTTCGCCACGATGGGGCTCGTCGCGGTGGGCATCACGCTGCCGAATTCCCCAGGGCTCGTCGGCCAGTATCAGTGGTTCACCCTGCTGGGGATCTCGCTCTACCTCGGTGCCGATGCCAGGACCGAGCACACCGAGCTCTACAAGCACACGTTCGCGTTCGCCAACGTCCAGTACCTCCTCCAGGTCATCTGGTACTTCGGCACCGGCGCGCTCGCGCTCGCGACGCCCTGGGTCTCGATCCGGGATCTCCGCAGCGTGCGCAGCGCGCCACCAGCGGACGATGGCAAGAAACTGGCGATGCCGACCCTCGGCGGTGACGATACGGTGGATGCGGCGGATCCTGGCTAGCCTCCTGTTGATCGGTGCGACCCTCGTTGCGGCTCCCGGGACCGGGCTCGCTCGCTCGGAGAAGATCCTCGCGTATCCGCGCGACAGCGCCTGGTCGACCGCGGTGCGGTTCATCGTGGTCGACGAGCACGCCAAGATCCTCGAGAAGGACGCCGAGGCAGGCTACGTGCTGTTCGAGCTCCGCGATGACGGCAAGGTCTATCGCGGCTCGCTCGAGGTGATGACGCTCAGCCTCGATGGCCAGACGACCGTGCGGTTCGTGATCAACCTCGTCGACCGACCGAGCTGGATGGAGATCGGGATGCTGACCCGTCTCCAGCAGAAGCTGCGCGCCGAGCTCGGCTCTCCGACGCCTCCGCCCACGCCGCGGCCGAACGAGCCCCGGAAAGACGCCCCCAAGGACAAGGACGGCAAGGACGAGCCCAGGAAGGACGCTCCCAAGGACCAGCCCGAGCCGCCGCTGTCGCGCGCGCCGTAGCGCGCCGTAGCGACCAGATCCCACACGCGACCGGAGTCCACGGTAGGCTGCGCGCCATGGCGCTTGTTGATCTGCGAAGCGACACGGTCACCCGTCCAACCCCCGCGATGCGCCAGGCGATCGCCGAGGCCGACGTCGGCGATGATGTCTACGGCGAGGACCCGACCGTGAAGCGGCTCGAGGAGCGCGTCGCCGACCTGCTCGGGACCGAGGCCGCGCTGTTCGTGCCGAGCGGCACGATGGCGAACCAGATCGCGCTGCGCGCCCACACCCGCCACGGCGACGAGATCATCATCAGCAAGGACGCGCACTGCTGGCGCCACGAATCAGGCGCCCTCGCCGCGCTGGCGGGCGTGCAGACCCAGATGTTACCGGGCCACACGTTCACCGGCGCCGAGGTCCGCGCGGCGTTCAAGCCCGACGAGCCCTACGTCGCCCGCACCCGGGTCGTCGCGGTCGAGAACACGCACAACATGGGCGGTGGAACCTGCTGGGCGCTGTCCGCGCTCGCGGAGGTCACCCAGGCCGCGCACGCGCTCGGCATGGTCACGCACCTCGACGGCGCCCGGATCTGGAACGCCGCGATCGCGACCCGCACCACCGAGCGCGAGCTGGCGGCCGGCTTCGACTCGGTCAGCGTCTGCCTGTCGAAGGGCCTCGGGGCGCCGGTCGGCTCGCTCGTCGCCGGGACCCGCGACTTCATCCGGCGCTGCCATCGGCTTCGCAAGATGTACGGCGGCGGGATGCGACAGGCTGGACTGCTCGCCGCGGCCGGCCTCCACGCGATCGAGCATCACCGGGCGCGCCTCGCCGACGACCACGCGAACGCTCGGACGCTCGCCGAAGCGCTCGCCGGCGCCAAGCACGTGAGCGTCGAGCTGGCGCGCGTCCAGACGAATATCGTGATGATCGATCTCGCGCGTGGCACCGCCGAAGCCGTGATCGCGGGCTGCCGCGCGGCTGGCGTCCTGCTCGGGGCTGCGGGCGCGCAGCGGATCCGCGCGGTCACGCACCTCGACGTCGATCGCGACGGCGTGCTGCGCGCGGCGAAGACGATCGCGGAAGTCGCCACGGCGTCCTGATCGTGCCGCGCTCGCTGATCCCGTGGTGGACCGCATGCCTGTTCGTCGCGGCGTGCTCGGCGCCCGCCACGCTGTCCGAGCTCAAGCTCGCCGAGCGGCGAGCGGACGCGGGGGACACCGAGGGCGCGCTCGCCGCGTATCGCGACGCGCAGGGCAAGTGCACGAAGCTCCGCCCCGCCTGGCGAGCGCGCGCGGCCTGTGGTGACGCGCTGCTCGGCGAGGCCGAGGTCCTCGACCATGCCGGGCGCACGAAGCTCGCGATCGCGGCCTACCTCGCGATCCCCGGTCGCGTCGGCGAGGACCATGCGACGGCGGCGATCGCGGTGTATCGCGCCGGTGAGATGCAGCTCCGCGAACACGACACCACCGCCGCGTGGACCGCGCTGTGGCGGGTCATCACCGACTGGCCCGACGAGGCCCCCGCCGGCGATGCCTTGCGCACCCTGCTCGAGGACGGCCGGGGTCGCGATCCGCGCGCGCTCGCCGACCAGCTCGCGAGGATCCTCACGCCCCTGGCGGAGACCGAGGTCGCAGACAACCTCGTGTGGACGCTCGCCGACCTCACCGAGCACGAATTCGCCAATCCTGCCGGTGCGCGGGCACTCTACGATCGGATCCCGGTCGACTATCCCGAGAGCGGCCTGCGCGATGACGCACGCTGGCACGCCGCCCGGCTGTCGCGCGCGCTCGGCGATCCGCGCGGCGCCGCCGAGCGGCTCCGCGGCCTGCTCGCCACCCGCGAGATCTCGATCGGAGCCGGCTCCTACTTCTCGATCTGGCTCGATGACGCCCAGCTCGAGCTTGGCCTCGTCCTGCGTGATGACCTCCACGACCTGTCGTCCGCCGCCGCCGCGTTTCGCCGGCTGCCCAAGGACTACCCCGCCTCGATCCTCAAGGACGACGCCCTGTACGAGCTCTCCGTCACCCTCGAGCAGGCGAACGACCACGCCGCGGCCTGTGCGAGCCTCGCGGAGCTCGCGAAGCAAGCCCCGGACTCGAAGTACCTCCGACGAAAGCTCGCCTGCCCGTGACCGCGACCATCCGGATCGTGGGCGTCCACAAGCGCTACGGCGCGCGGCGCGTCCTCGAGGACGTGTCGCTCGAGGTCGGCCAGGGCAAGCGGCTCGGCCTGATCGGGCCGGCGGCCTCGGGCAAGAGCGTGCTGTGCAAGCTGGTGTGCGGGCTCGAGGCGCCGGACCGAGGAACCGTCGAAGTGCTCGGCCAGCCGATCGTGGGCAAGCGCGAGGTCGAGCTCGGCGATCTGCGCCGGCGGATCGGGATGCTGTTCCAGAACTACGCGCTGTTCGACTTCCTCACGGTCGAGCAGAACGTCGCGTTTCCGCTCGAGCAGCGCGGCGGCATGACCGCCGAGGAGATCGCGGTGCGGGTGGCCGAGCGGCTGCGCGCGGTGGGGCTCGCGGGGAGCGAGCACAAGCTGACCGGCGAGCTGTCGGGCGGCATGAAGAAGCGCGTCGGGATCGCGCGCGCGACCGTGGCGGACGCCGAGCTCGTGATCTACGACGAGCCGAGCGCCGGGCTCGACCCGGTGACGACCCAGAAGATCTACGATCTACTCGCCGCCGACCAGGTGCGGACCGGCGCGAGCGTGCTCGCGGTACCGCGGCGAGCTCGAGGGCCCCCTCGATCAAGGCCCGGCAAAGACCGCAGACGACGGCCCGACGCGCAGTCCGGAGTCCCGACGATGATCGGCGAGAAGACGATCGCCAACATCGGCGGCGGCGCGGTGAGCATCGCGCAACACGTCGGCGGCATCGTCGTGCTGACCGGCCAGGTCCTGCGCGCGCTGATCCCGCCGCGGATCGATGGTCGGGAGCTGGTCAAGAACCTCCACAAGATGGGCAACCGCTCGGTACCGATCGTCGCACTCACGGCGTTGTTCGCGGGCGGCCTGATGATGCTGCAGTCGGGCCCGTTCGTGAAGAAGCTCGGCGCCACCGGGCTCGCCGGCTGGGCCGCGGGCTACGCGGTGCTCCGCGAGATCGGGCCGATCTTGATCGCGCTGATGTTCTCGGGCCGCGTCGGCGCGAACAACACCGCGGAGCTCTCGACGATGACCGTGACCGAACAGCTCGATGGCCTGCGCGCGCTCGCGATCGATCCCGTGAAGTTCCTCGTCGTGCCGCGCGTGATCGCGATGATGGTGATGCTGGTCGCGCTGACGGTGATCGGCGATCTCGTCGCGCTGGTCGGCGCCACGGTCGTCGGCAGCGCGCTGCTCGAGATCGACGCGTCGACGATGTACCACTCGTTCGCGGACAACCTGAAGCCCTACGACTTCCTCCACGGCATCTCCAAGTCGGTCGCGTTCGGCGCCGCGATCGCGATGTCGTCATGCTACTTCGGCGTGACCGTGCGAGGCGGCGCGGTCGGCGTCGGTCGCGCGGTGAACGCCGCGGTGGTCGCCGCGGCGGTCTCGATCATGCTGCTCGACTTCTTCATCACCTACCTGGCCGGATGAGCTACTTCCGCACCCGGATCGAAGCGATCGGCGGGGCCGTGCTCGGAACCTCGCGCGCGGCACTCGAGCTCTGGCTCGTCTACGTCGGCACGATCGCCGGGATCGTGCGCGGGTTCTCGCGTCGCCACGGCGGCCGCGGCCGACCGAAGGGCGAGCTCGTGCGTCAGCTTCACGCGATCGGCAACCGCTCGCTGGTGTTCATCATCGTCACGCTCGGCTTCATCGGCATGGTGATGACCTACCAGGCGTGCCTCCAGCTCGGGCGCGTGACCGGTGACTACTCCCAGGTCGGCAGCCAGTTCCTGCGGCTCCTGATCTCGGATTTCGGGCCGACCCTGAGCGGGATGATGCTCGCCACCCGCGTCGGTGCCGGCATCGCCGCCGAGATCGGCTCGATGAAGGTCACCGAGCAGATCGACGCGCTGCGGATGAGCGGCGTGCTGCCGATCGACTACCTGATCGTGCCGCGCTTCATCGCCTGCGTCGTCATGACCCTGATGTTGACCGTGCTCGGCAGCATGGTCATGTACGCCGCCGGCGGGCTGACGGCGCAGTACTCGTTCGGCGTCAACCCGTCCACGTTCTACGACCTGTCGTTCGTCCGCGGCCGGCACCTCGTGTTGTTCGTCGTCAAGGCCCTCGCGTACGGCGCCGCGATTCCGGTCGTCGCCGGGTTCTGCGGGCTGCGCGCCCGCGGTAGCTCCGAGGGCGTGGGCTGGGCCACGACCGCCGCGGTGATCGGCAGCTCGTTCGCGGTGATCGTGCTCGACTTCATCATCTCTGCCGTGGCGCTGTTCCTGGCGGATGGGGACCTGTGAGCGCCTACATCGAGTTCCGCAACGTCGCCAAGGCGTTCTCCGGCAAGGCCGTGCTACGCGGCATGAACCTCGCGATCGACAAGGGCGAGGTGATGTTCATCATCGGCACCTCGGGAGTCGGCAAGTCGGTGACGATCAAGCACCTGATCGGCCTGCTGCGGATCGACGCCGGCGAGATCTGGTTCGATGGCGCGCGCGTGGACCAGCTGCCGGAGCGCTCGCTGGCCCCGTTGCGCAAGCGGATCGGGATGGTGTTCCAGAGCTCGACGCTGTTCGACTCGATGACGCTCGCCGAGAATGTCGCGCTGCCGCTGCGCAAGCACGGCAAGCTGAGCCACAAGGACGCGCTCGTCGAGGCCCGCAAGCGGCTCGCGCAGGTCTACATGGACGACTACGCCGACCGGTTCCCGGCCGAGCTCAGTGACGGCATGCGCAAGCGCGCCGCGATCGCTCGCACGCTCGCGCTGGCCCCCGATGTCGTGCTGTTCGACGAGCCCACGACGGGGCTCGATCCGGTCAGCGCCCGACGCGTTGATCGCCTGATCCGCGAGCTCGCGGACACCCTCGGGGTCACGGCGGTGGTCGTGTCGCACGACCCACCTTCGATCTTCGGCATCGCGGATCGCGTCGCGTTCCTCTACCAGGGCATCGTCCATGTGGTCGCCACCCCGGACGCGCTCCGCGCATCGGCCGATCCGATCGTCCAGCAGTTCATCACCGGCCAGTCGACCGGCCCGATGGAGACCCCGGGCTTCTGAACTTCGGTCGATGTACCCGCTGTCTGGCGCGATACAGTCTGAACAGCCTGCCGGCTGAACCGGCCTCGGCAGATCCGGCACTTACCGAAGTGGTTGATTTTGAGAGACCGAGGTTTCACTATCCGGCCTGGAAGGTGATGCGATGAATTGTCCGACCTGTGGTGCCGTGAATCAGCCGAACGCTGCTTTCTGCTCGCAATGCGCGACCAACCTGTTGGTTCCCCCGGGCATGGGCGCCATGCCCAACCCGAACATGTACGCGCAGTACGCGCCTGATCCCTATGCGCCCCAGGTGACCCGCACGTCGGGCATGGCGATCGCCGGCTTCGTGCTGTCGTTCTTCTGCGCCCTGCTCGGACTGATCTTCTCGATCATTGGATACAACGAGTCCAAGAAGTCGATGGGCGCGGTCACTGGTGAGGGACTGGCGATGGCCGGCATCATCATCTCGATCCTGAACATCCTGATCGGCATCGCCTGGTGGTCAGCCATCAGCGGCTCGCGACACCACTTCTAAGATGTACCGCGACCATCTTGCCGCGACGCATGCACGCGTCGAGCAGCTCCAGATCCTCCTTACCCTCCTGGCGGTGAACTGATGTTGACTTGCTCGACCTGCGGCGCCACGAACGAGCGCGGCTCGGTGTTCTGCTCACAATGCGCGACGAACCTCACCGTCGCGAGCCAAGGGGTTCGGTACAACCCGAATGCCCAGCTCCCTCCCCCGCAGCACGGATACCAGTACGGCAACAGCTACTCGTTGCCGTCGCGCTCGGGGACGATCCTGACGCTCGGCATCCTGTCGCTGGTCGTGTGCGGCATCATGGGTCCGATCGCGTGGGCGATGGGGAACGAGGAGCTGCGGCGGATCGACTCCGGCACCACGGAGCCGGGCCAGCGCGGCAGCGTCGTCGCGGGTCGGATCTGCGGCATCATCGCGACCTGCCTGATGATCTTCAGCGCACTCCTCATCGTCTTCGTGTTCGCGACGGTGTCGAGCCACTCGCACCGCTACTGAGCGCGCGCACGGCTTTCAGGCTCACCCTCATGACCGAGCCAGCGCCGGCCGCCCCTCCCAGGCCACGGGCTTCACTGCCCTGGGCCCGGCTCGCCGCCGCGGTGTGGGGCGCGATGATGCTCAGTGGGCTCGTGATCGGCGCGGTCGGTCCGGCCTCCTGGCGCGACGCGCTCGCTCACGACGGACCGGGCTGCCCGTTTCGGCGAACCACGGGCATCGATTGTCCGTTCTGCGGCATGACGCGCGGGACGCTCGCGATCGGCGGTGGCGAGTGGCGCAAGGCGCTCGACTTTCATCCGTTCGCGCCGCTCGTCCTGTTCGGGATGCTCGCGCTGATGGTGATCATCGTCGCCGGTCGCGCCGACCTGCTGCTGCGTGGCAAGCGGCCGTACTACGTGCTCGGGTCGATCATCGCGATCTGGATCCTCCGCCTCGTGCTGTAGCAACGCGCCCGGTGGTACTGTGGGGAACTTTGATTGGCGAAGTCATTGGTAACTTTCGCATCGTGTCGCGCCTGGGCCGGGGCGGCATGGGCGAGGTCTTCCTCGCCGAGCAGCAGAAGATCGGGACCAAGGTCGCGATCAAGCTGCTGAACCCGGATCTGTCGGCCGACAAGGCGCACGTCGACCGGTTCTTCAACGAGGCGCTCGCGGTCAGCCGGATCAAGCATGCCGGCATCGTCAAGATCTTCGATGTCGGCTTCCACGACAAAGCCGGCAGCGCGTATCTCATCATGGAGTTTCTCGATGGCGAGTCGCTCGCCAGTCGGATCACCCGCGCGGGCAGGCTACCACTCGGCCAGATCTGCGAGGTCGGGCGCCAGATCGCGAGCATCCTCGAGGCGACGCACGCGGAGGGTGTCACGCACCGTGACCTCAAGCCTGACAACGTGTTCCTGATCCGCGACTCGGAGCTCGCGAGCCGCGAACGCGTGAAGATCCTCGATTTCGGGATCGCGAAGCTCACCGGCACGCTGGCCGGCGGGTCCCCCAAGACGATGGGCACGATGGGCACTCCCGGCTACATGGCACCCGAGCAGTGGGGCGACTCGGCGAAGGTCGACTGGCGCGCCGATGTCTATTCGCTCGGCTGCCTCGCGTTCGAGATGGCGTGCGGCCGGCCGCCGTTCATCGCGACCACCTTCGCGGAGGCGTTCACCAAGCACCTCACCGAGCCACCGCCACGCGCGCGCACGGTCGTGCCCGAGCTGCCGGAGCCGCTCGAGGCGCTGTTCGATCAATTGCTCGCGAAGCGCCCCGAGGACCGTCCCGGATCGATGGCCGAGATCGCGGATCGCTTCGCCGCCGCCGGCCAGGGTCAGCCCGGCGCTCTCGACAAGACCGTGCTGCCCGGGTCCCCGACCTATCCCAACGCGCTCACGCCCCACCAGGTCACGCCCGCGCCGAGGCTCGCGCCAGCGGCTGCCACGCCGGCCACCACGATGTCGAGCGGCGCCGGCGAGCGCACCGGGGAGAGCGCCAGCCCGCCACGATCGCGCAGGCCGCTCGTGCTCGGGCTCGCTACCGTCGGGGTGATCGGAGGCGGAGCGGCGGTGTTCTTCGCGACCCGCACCCCGAGCCAGCCGACCGATCCCGCGCCGCCTCCGATCGTCGCGTCGGTGCCACCCGCGACTTTCGACGCGCCCGCCGCGGACCCCAATCTGACGCTACGCCAGCGGATCGAGCGCTCCAATCCATTCGTCGATGATCACGGCGTGAAGCTGCAGGCCCATCAGGTGTCGAACCTCGAGTACCGCTGGTACCTCGATTCGTTGCCGGCGGACGCTGCCGGCGGCGCGCAGCCGATCCAGGGCTGGGATCCCCAGGGGCCGGCCTCGGACCAGCCGATCGCGTGGGTGACGTTCGAGCGCGCACGGCGGTTCTGCGAGTCGATCGACGCGGCCTTGCCCACCGACGCGCAGTGGCTGAACGCGAGCGGCGGCGCCTGGGGCCTCGATCCCGGCCGGCGTGGCGTCACCGGTCCGTTCGAGGAGTGGACGGCCACGGTCCACGACGGGCTCGCCACCGTCCGCGGCGCCCATGCCGGGATGTCCGACGACGACAAGGCCCTCGCCGTCGAGGCCCCGATGCTCAAGGCCACCGAGTCGCTCGCCGGCGCTGGCGCACCGGCGAAGATCGTCGCGAGCGCCGTGATTGGATTCCGATGCGCACGTTGATCTTGGCCCTCTCGGTGGTCCTGGCCCTGAGCTCGCGCGGGCGCGCGCAACAGGCGGAGCCCGATCGCGACGGCGACCGGATCTCGGATCGCAACGACAAGTGTCCGAACGACCCGGAAGACCAGGACGGCTTTCAGGACGAGGATGGCTGTCCCGATCCCGACAACGACAAGGACGGCATCCTCGATCGCAATGACCAGTGCCCGAACGACCCGGAAGACAAGGACGGCTTTCAGGACGAGGATGGCTGTCCCGATCCTGACAACGACATAGACGGCGTCATCGATGCCAGCGACAAGTGCCCCAACCAGCCCGAGACGAAGAATGGATTCCAGGATCAGGATGGCTGTCCTGACGCCCTTCCGCGTGTGCTGGAAGGCCGAACCACGCCCCACCCAGACTTCGCCGACTGGGTGCCGCCCAAGGGGCTCCCGGCCACACCGTCCATCACGTCGAAGAGACCACCTCCGAGCGCCACGCCAGTGGTCCCCGCGATCGGTCGCGCGCCCGTCCCGCCGGCTCGAGCACCGTCGGCGCCGAGCGGATATCGCTGTGGGACCGGCGGCACGCTCGTGGTGAACCAGGGCTGCAAGTGTCCCGCCGGGCGCGTCGAGCGCCGGGATGCCGACGAGGTCGCGCTGTGCGACAAGAGCGGCGATCCCGCCAAGCCAGCGAGCGGACCGACTGCGCCCCCGAAGGCGGCGAACGGGGACTCACCAGCGACCTCGCCCGCGACGGCGATGGGAAAGCTCGTCATCATCGCGAAACCAACCATCACCCCCGGCCCATCATGGGCAACCGTCCAGATCGATGGTCGTCCGGTCGGGGAGACGCCGGTCATCACGAACCTCGCCGAAGGAAGCCACATCATCGCCTTCACCCGGGGGACGACGCACAAGACGTTGAAGGTCTCGGTGAAGGCCGCCGAGACCACGAAGGTCACGCTCGAGCTCGAGTAGTCTCAGTCCTTCGGACGCGCGATCACCCGCCACGGCTGGCGTTTCATGATCTTGCCCAGCGCCTTGGCGTCCTCGGGGAACTCGGGATCGCGGGCGAGTCGCCCGAGCGAGCCTTCCCCGCGGTCGATCCGATCGCTGATGTCCTGGAGCTTCGCGAGCAGCGGATCGATCTCGTCGATCGCGGCGCGGATCCGGGTGACCGCGAGCTCCACGGCCTTGACCGCGGCGGGGCCACGCGTACCGAGCCTGGCGCCGAGGCCGTCGATGCCGACGGAGAGCGCGCCGCCCTTCGCTCCGAGCACATCGAGCATCTGGCGCGCCTGCGTGACCGTGACGCGGGCCTGCGCGAGCATGGCCGCGAGCTGCTCGAGCCCGGCGTCTCCACCGAGGGTGACGTCGCGCAGCCGGCGGGCCTCGGTGACGAGCCCGTCGAGCTCGGTCCCCAGCGACGCGACGCCTGCCCCATGCGGGACGACGTCATCCATGGTCGCCTCGAGCTGACGCAGGTTGGTGCGCAACGCGTCGAGGTCAGGGGCGATCGCGTCGGCGAACTGCTTGGCCGTGGTGAGGTCGTCCCACATGCGCTGCAGCATGTTGTCGATGCTCGGTGGCGCCATCCCGAGGAACTCGTCGCCCTCGGCGAGCGACGGTGCCTGGGGGTCAGGGGCAGGACCGATCTCGAGATAGCGCTCCGACAGCGGTCCCCGCGAGGCCACGAAGACATCGCCGCCACGAGGGATGCGGCGCGCCTGCCGTGCCTCGATCGCGATCACCGCGACCACACCCTCGTCGCCGCCGAGCGGACCGGGCGCACCGTGCGGTGAGCGCGCGATGGTCTCGATCGTCCCGATCGTCCGACCGGCCACGACGAGAGGCGCACCCTCGCGCAGCGTCCCGGCGTGCCGGAAGTACACGCGGATCCGGACCTGGGCGCCCCATTCGATGCGGTCTGCGACGAACACGAAGAAGCCGATCGCGAGCACGAGCAGCACGATCGTGATCGCCCCGACGCGGCGGGTCAGGCGCTCGTCCTGCGCGAGGAGGCTCACGCGCTCACTCCTTCCAGAACAGCTTCCAGGGATTGCGCTTGAGGTCGCGGATCAGCTCACGCAGATCGCTGTAGAGCTCGTCGCGTGACAGCAGCGCGCCCACGCTACCCTTGCCGGCGCGCAGGTCGGTGACCATGCCATTGACGTTGTCGAGCAGGCCTCCCGCCTGCCCTGCCGCCGCGGCGGCCTTGTCTGCAGCGGTGATCGCGCGATCGATGCGCTGCTCCGTGATGATGCCGGTCACGCGCGTGGCGTCGGTCATCAGCGCGGAGGCCGACGGGGTGAGCGTCGTCATGGTCTGCTGCGCCACCTTCAGCGTCGCGTCGGCATCGCCGACGAGGTTCGCGATGGGACGTCCGTCGCCGAGCCCGGCGTTGACCTTGCCGAGCGTCGTCTTGGCCTCGTGCGCGAGCTCGGAGCCGTTCTGGATCAGCTCGCCGAGTTGCTTGCGGTTGTCGATCAGCAGCGTGTTCACCTCGGCCACCGCGCTCGCGCCGTTCGACAGCAAGTGCTTGATCGCATCGCGATCATCGCGCAGCACGGAGGACACCCCTTCGAGCACCTCGTAGAGCCGCGCGACCACGAGATCGGTCCGCGGCGGGTCATGGACGACGTGGGAGTCGTGGATGATCGTGTCGGCCGTGATCGGCGGGTGCTCCCAGTCCCGGCCCGGCACGATCTCGAGGTACTGCTCGCCGAGGACACCGGCGGTGTTGATGAAGAACTCGGCATCCTGGCGGATGCTGTCGCGCGCACGATCCTCGACCCACGCGGTGACCCGCACCTGCACGCGCTTGCCGAGCTTGGGATCGAGCTGACCGCCGAGGAACTCGATCTCCTTGACCTTGCCGACCTTGATGCCCGAGACCCTGATCGGCGCCCCTGCCTGGAGCGAGCCGATGTAATCGAAGTCGACCTGGACCGTGAACCCCGAGCGCAGCGAGAAGTTGCCGAGCACGAAGATGAAGCCCAACAGGATGGCGCTCGAGATCAGGATCAGCAGTCCGACCTTGAATTCCAGGCCGCGTTCGCGCATGGCGGGAGCGTACCCGATACCGGGCCATTCCCCCTCCGAGACGTCACCCTTACATCGCGTCGGGGGGAGCGTCGATCGGAGGCGGGGCATCGATCGGGGCATCGATCGGGGCATCGATCGACGCGTCGATCGGCCGGGCATCGGGCGCCGCGTCGCTCCCGGGTGCGGCATCGTCCGGCACCACGGCGGCGTCGATCGAGCCTGTCGGCGCACACGCGTGGACGCCGAAGTCACAGATGAGCCCCGTGTCGCACTCCGACGACGAGTTGCAGGTCTCGCCGGCCCGCTTCAGGCTGCTGCTGCCGCACGCGACGGCGGTCGCGGCCGTGAGCGCCAGCACTGCTCCCCATCGACGCGCGTGCTGCATCCCCCGAAGATACCCCGCGAGGCGCGACGGATGTGGACGCCGAAACTGAAAACGGCCCGCAGATCGCGAGCCGTCCTGGGAAGTTGCGAGAGGTGCGCTAGGCCGGTGGGGGATAGCCCCCGCCCGGCGGCGGATAGCCGCCACCCTGCGGCGGGTAACCGCCACCTTGCGGCGGGTAACCGCCACCTTGCGGCGGGTAGCCTCCGCCCGGCGGCGGGTAACCGCCCCCCGCCGCCATCCCGCCATAGCCGCCCGGCTGGGCGCCGCCCCCCTCGAGAGCGTTGAACTTGGGCTGGATGATCCAGACGCCGACCGGTGCGATGAACAGCATCAGCAAGAACGCCGTCATCTGCTCGTAGCCGGTCGCCTTGTGGACGCCCTGCGACCACTTCCACAGGAAGTAGAAGATGCCGCCTGGCACGGCGATCCACCAGCCCGAGATGACCGGCTCGCCCGTCCGCTTCTGCATCTGGTTCTTGGTCTCGACGAGCCAGTAGATGAGGAACAGCGGGACGAGCAGGAGCAGCACCGTTCCGAGCTGTTTGCGCCGCATCACCGGCTCCGCGAACATCGCCTCGTAGACGCTGGGCGACGACATCAGCACCACGCCCAGGAACGCGACGAGGTAGAGCAGCATGCGCGCAAACATGAGCAGCGTGCCGACCACAGAGCCGTGGATCAGCCCGTCGATCGCCATCAGGAACGCGAACGCCGGCAGCCACAGCAGGAGGATCGCGCAGATCGCGGGGCCGAACGCATCGATCGCTTGCAGAGCCGGTGGCAACTTCTGCGGCGGGATCACGAACACGACGCAGAAGACTCCGAGCGCGGTGACGAGGAACTGCAGCAGCTGGCCAACGATCTGGAGTGCGCCGCCATGGAACGAGAACGCGGGTCCGATCATCGACAGGAACGGGATGAACAGCAGGCCGGCGCCGATCGCGATGACGACGCGCGCGGTCTGGTCGCTCGGTTTCGCGATGCGCGAGAGCAGACCGAACAACAAGATCACGTACGCGAACGCGTAGAGCGTCGTGCCACCAAGGATCAGCGGGGCGAGCGTCAGGATCCCCCAGAAGGAAATGCCAAACGGGATCCACTGAAGGACCGCGGGGGGGATCTGCTGGCGCAGGTTCGGTGGCGCCGCCGCGACGAGCAGGTAGGCAGCACCAGCGATGATCGGGAAGATCACCAGCCGCCACAGTGGCATGTAGGAGCTGAACGGGAACCTGAGCGGACTGATGCTCATCGGGACGACGATCGATACGATCAGCGCCACGCCCGCCAGGAACAGGACCTTGCGCTGCAAGCTCGCATCGCTCAGCCGGCTGACCGGGATGCCAAAGATCGTTCCAGGCGCCGAGTGCGGAATGCCGCCCATCGGTCCCGCCTCGAACGCGGGTTGCATCGACGGTGGCTGGCCATACCCGGGAGCCGCGCCGGGATACTGTCCTTGCGGCGCAGGCGGAAAGCCGCCCGGTGCTCCGCCGCCAAAGCTCGGTTGCTGCGGGGGCGCGCCGTAGCTCGGCTGACCCGGCGGTGGTCCACCAAACGCTGGTTGCTGCGGCGGCTGCCCGTACGCGGGAGGCTGCTGTCCGAAACCTTGCGGCGGCGGCTGACCGAACGCGGGCGACTGCTGACCGAACGCGGGCGGCGGCGGCTGGCCGTAGGGCTGCTGCGCCGCTCCGCCCGGAAACGATCCCGGTGGCTGTCCGTAGGCCGGCTGCGGGGGCTGGCCGTACGGCGGCGGCTGACCGTACGGTGGCTGGTGCGGCGGCTGACCGTACGGTGGCTGCTGCGGCGGCTGACCGTACGCTGGCTGCTGCGGCGGCTGACCGTACGCTGGCTGCTG
>JAGSPR010000506.1 GCA_018262455.1 Deltaproteobacteria bacterium
GACAGGCAGGTGTCCTTGTCCTCCTGCTGGCGCGGCATCGGAAACCGGGCGAGCTCGCCGGCCTTGGCCGGGTGGAACACCACGATCTCGTCGTCGTCGTTGCTGCCGGCGGGGAAGAAGCCGTAGGTGGCGCGCGCCTGGAGCAGCTGCTCGGCCACGATCTTCGCGAGCAGGGCCTGGCCGTCGGCGAACACCTTGCGCGCGGCATCGCCCTTCTTCGGATCCTGGAGGATCGCGGGGTAGCGGCCCGAGAGCTCCCACGTGTGGAAGAACGGTGACCAGTCGATCCACGGGACGAGCTCGTCGAGCGGGATCTCGAGGTTGCGGGTGCCGAGGAACGACGGCACGGCGATCGTCGACTCGTCGAACACGAGCTGCGCCTTGCGATGGCGCGCCTCGGCGATCGGCAGCAGCGGGCGCTTCTGCGCGGCGGCGTGGGCGGTCCGCGTCGAGTCCTGCTTGACCCGGACCTCGGCGATGTAGGCGTCGCGATCGGCGGACAGCAGCTTGTTCATCACGCCGACCGCGAGCGATGCATCGGGGACGTGGATCGTCGGCCCGCTGTACGCGGGCGCGACCTTGACGGCGCTGTGCTTGCCACTGGTCGTCGCGCCGCCGATCAGCAGCGGCATGGTCATCCCACGGCGCGTCATCTCGGTGGCGACGCTGATCATCTCGTCGAGCGACGGCGTGATCAGGCCCGACAGGCCGACCATGTCGACCCCGAGCGCGATCGCGGTGTCGAGGATCTTGTGCTGCGGGCACATCACGCCGAGGTCGGTCACCTCGTAGCCATTGCACCGCAGCACCACGGCCACGATGTTCTTGCCGATGTCGTGGACGTCGCCCTTGACGGTGGCGATCACCATCTTGCCCTTCGCCGTGGTCACGCCGGTGCGGCGCTTCTCGGCATCCATCAGCGGCTCGAGGATCGCCACGGCCTTCTTCATCACGCGCGCGGACTTCACCACCTGCGGCAGGAACATCTTCCCCGCACCGAACAGCTCGCCGACGATGTTCATGCCATCCATCAGCGGGCCCTCGATGATGTCGAGCGGCTTGGGATAGCTGGCCAGCGCCTCGGCGACATCGACATCGATGAAGTCGGTGATGCCGTTGACGAGGGCGTGCGCCATCCGGTTCTTCAGCGGCTGGGCGCGCCACAGCAGCTCGTCCTCCTTGCGCACGGTCTCGCCGGAGTACGAGGCGGCCAGCACGAGCATCCGCTCGGTGGCATCCGGGCGCCGGTTGAGCACGAGATCCTCGACGTGATCGCGCAGCACGGGATCGATGTCGTCGTACACGGCGAGCTGGCCGGCATTGACGATCGCCATGTCCAGCCCGGCCTTGATCGCGTGGTAGAGGAACACCGCGTGCATCGCCTCGCGGACGCGCGGGCTGGTGCGGAACGAGAACGACAGGTTCGACACCCCGCCCGAGGTCTTGGTCCCCGGCAGCTCGCGCTTGATGCGGGCCACGGCCTCGATGAAGCTCACGGCGTAGGTATCGTGCTCCTCGATGCCGGTGCCGATCGTGAGGATGTTGGGATCGAAGATGATGTCCTCGGCAGGGAACCCGACCTGCTCGGTGAGGATCTTGTAGGCCCGGTGCGCGATCGCCAGGCGGTGATCCACGGTCGTGGCCTGGCCGGTCTCGTCGAACGCCATCACCACCACGGCGGCGCCGAACCGGCGGACGATCCTGGCCTGGCGGATGAACGACTCCTCGCCCTCCTTGAGCGAGATCGAGTTGACGACGCCCTTGCCCTGCAGGCACTCGAGACCGGCCTCGATGACGGAGAACTTCGACGAGTCGACCATCACCGGGATCTTCGCGATGTCGGGCTCGGCGGCGATCAGGTTCAAGAACCGGCGCATCGCCACGACGCCATCGAGCATGCCCTCGTCCATGCAGACGTCGAGGATGTTGGCGCCGCCCTCGACCTGCTGGCGCGCGACCGCGACGGCCTCGTCGTACTTGTCGTCCTTGATCAGGCGGCGGAACGCCGCGGACCCGGTCACGTTGGTCCGCTCGCCGACGACGACGAAGTTGGTCTCGGGCGTGATCGTCAGCGCCTCGAGCCCCGACAGCCGCATGAACCTGGGCGGCGACGGGATCTTGCGGACCGCCACGCCCTCGACGGCGGCGCGGATCGCCTTGATGTGCTCGGGGCGCGTGCCACAGCAGCCGCCCACGAGGTTGAGCATGCCCTCGCGCGCGAACGCGCCGAGGACCTTGGCCATGTGCTCGGGGGTGTCATCGTACTGGCCGAACTCGTTGGGCAGGCCGGCGTTGGGGTAACACGCGACGCGGAGGCCGGCGATCCGCGCGAGATCCGCGACGTGCGGGCGCATGTCGTCGGCGCCGAGCGCGCAGTTGATCGAGACGGCGAACAGGTTGACGTGCGAGATCGAGTTGAAGAACGCCTCGACGGTCTGGCCCGACAGGGTGCGACCGGAGCGATCCGGAATCGTCACGCTGGCGATCACGGGGACGCGGCGGACGCCCTGGGCGAACAGCTCCTCGAACGCGTAGAGCGCGGCCTTGCAGTTGAGGGTATCGATGTGGGTCTCGGTGAGCAGGAGATCGACGCCGCCCTCGATCAGGGCCTTGGCCTGCTCGGCGAACGCCTCGACGAGCTGGTGGAACGTGATGGCGCGCGCGCCGGGATCGTTGACGTCGGGCGACAGCGACGCGGTCTTGGTCGTCGGGCCGATCGAGCCGGCAACCCAGCGCGGGCGGCCGTCTTCCTGCTCGGCGCGCCGCGCCGCACGTTGCGCGACCTGGGCCGCGGCGACGTTGAGATCGCGGACCACACCCTCGAGGCCATAGTCGGCGAGGCCGATCGAGGTGGCGGTGAAGGTGTCGGTCTCGATGATGTCGGCGCCGGCCCGCAAAAATTCGTAGTGGATCTGCTCGATCGCGTCGGGCTTGGTGAGAACGAGCAGATCGTTGCAGCCCTTGAGCGGGTGGGTGTGGTGCTTGAAGCGCTCGCCGCGCCAGATCTCCTCGGCCGCGAGCCCGAGGCCCTGGACCATCGTGCCCATCGCACCATCGAGGACAACGATGCGGCGTGCGAGGAGGTCTTCGAGCTGTGCGATGGACGACATCCAGTCGTGATTACCACCCTTTGCGAGGCGCTGCCAAAGCAGCGACGGGTCAGCGCAGGTGGCGCTGGCGCAACCGGATGACGCCGGCGTAGACGTCGGTCACGGTGGCGCCGAGCTGCGGCGCCAGGATCTCGGCGTCGGGCTCGGAGCCGTCGTCGGGGAGGAGCTCGTGGAGCCGGCGGTCGAAGTCGAGCTGGCTGAGGCAGCGCTGCGAGATCCGGTCGACGACGCTCATCGCGGCATCGCCGGTGTTGGCGGTGTGGTAGGCGCCGCCGGTCGCGTTGCCGAGCCGCTCGAACGCCTGCTCGAGGACCGGGTCGTGGTGGGGGGCCTGCGACGGGATCATCGCGAGGGCGTGGACGGCGATGCCGGCCGCATCGAGCCGGCTGACCATGTCCTCGACGGTGAGCCCGGTGGGATCGCGGTCGGGGAACCGATCGCCGACGAGGACGACGACGCGATACGCGCCGACGCGCCACGGCAAGTCGATGCAGGCGACGAGCCCGGAGAACACCGCCTCGGCGGAGTCGGTGTTCTCGGGGGGGCTGCCGACGGTGAGGGCCTCGAGCAGCAGCCCGGTGTCGGCGGCGGCCTCGGCGAACGGGTGGACCTCGACGACCTTGCCCGATCCGTGATCGCGGTAGGTGACGATCGCGACCCGCAGATCGACATCCGGATTGTCTCGCAACGCGTCGAGGACCTCCGCCATGTGCGCCCGCGCGGCGACGATGAACGGAGTCATGCTGGCGGTGACATCGACGCAGAACACGAGATCGAGGTAGGCGAGCGACGGCGAGCTCATGGCCGGAGCCTCGCATGCCCGCTGCCGGCACGCCCGATGCACATCCCCAGGATCATGTTGATGCCAGCCATCTCGCGCTACATGACCCCGCAGCCCTGGACGATCAAGCGCGATGCGTCGCTGCGCGAAGCGCATCAGCTGATGCACGAGCACAAGATCCGCCACCTCCCGGTGTTCGAGGACGGTCAGCTCGTCGGGGTCGTGACCGACCGCGACCTCCGGCTGCTCGAGGCCGTGGCGCACATGGATGCGGCCTCGACGCACATCGAAGAGGCGATGTCGGAGCGCCCGTTCATCGTCACGAGCGATACGCCGGTCGATGAAGTGGTCCAGATCATGAGTGAGAAGAAGTACGGCTCGGTGATCGTGATGGGCCGGGAGGGCATCGAGGGGATCTTCACGGCGGTGGACGCCTGCCGCGTGCTGGCGGAGGTGCTCCAGACGGTGATGATGGACACGTGGAAGAACGAGCCCTGACGCACTGACGCAGTGCTTGCAGCGAGTCGGGGGCAGGCGCAGACGGTGCGCGATCCGATC
>JAGSPR010000206.1 GCA_018262455.1 Deltaproteobacteria bacterium
CGGCATCATGGCGTTCTGGGGCGCGCCGGTCACGCACCCCGACGATCCGATCCGCTGCGTCCAGGCGGCGCTCGAGCAGCTCGATGTGCTCGATGAGCTCAACGGACGGCGCGTCGCCCTGGGCGAGCAGCCGCTGGCGATGGGGATCGGCCTGCACACGGGACAGCTGGTCTCGGGCTACGTCGGCAGCTCGAAGTCGCTGTCCTATACCGTCATCGGTGACACCGTGAACACGAGCGCGCGACTCTGTGGCGTCGCCGCCGCCGGGCAGATCCTCGTCACCGAACAGACCGCGGCTCGCCTCGGCGGCCGCTTCAAGCTGGTGACGCTTCCGCCGGTGGGACTCAAGGGCAAGGAGAAGCCTGTCCCCATCTTCAACGTCGTCCGCTGAGCCACGGACTACGGTCGCGGCGCGCGCGCGATCGCGGCAGGCTCGAGCGCCGCATCACGCTCGAGCAGGAAGTACGACGGCGTCGGGATCCGGGCCGGCCCGAGCGCGAGGTAGCTCCACCCGAGCAACAGCTCGACCGAGCCGGCGCGCAGGGCGACGAGGGGATCGCGCAACGCATTCAGCGGATCCATGCGGGGGTTGCCGCCGGCCCCGTAGTCGAGCAGCAGGCGATCGCGCTCGGCGACGACGGCAAAGTGGCCGAACGTCCACGGCTGGCCATCGCGCACGCGTGCACGCCACGGTCGATCGAGGCCATCCTGTTCGATCCGGACGTTCCAGCCGCGCAATCGCCCCGTACGCGCATCGCGATGGAACACCTTGGCGAACTTCTTCCAGCTCAGGCGTTCGACCCATGCCGGCAAGCCGAGGCTGATCCCGCGGTAGACCGTGTCGTCGAGCCGTGAGGAATCGATCGAGTGCCCGCTGGCCAGCAGCGTGCGCAGCTCGGCCCGGGAGGCGGCGAGCACCACCGCACGCGTGGTCACGACGCGGCCTCGAGGCCGGAGTCGAACGCGAACCGCCCGGAGCGCCAGGCCGCGAGCGTGGCACCGGGCGTCGCCGGCTGGCGCGCACACCACGCCAGGTAGGCGCGAAACGACAGGTCCGGATCGACGGCCTCGCGCGGGGTCATTGCCGGACCGGTGGCGATCGCGCGGTCGACCGCGGCGGCGAGGCTCTCGTGATAGCCCTCGAACACCGTCAGGTCGCGAAGCCAGCGCGCGCGCGGACCGTCGTCGGCGAGCAGCGTGGTCACCGCGTGCTGGAGCTGCTCGAGCCGGCCGTGACCGGCGAGGATCTCGAGATCGAACACGAACTGGTTGCCGTCGTGGTGGGCCCCGAGCAAGTGGCGAATCAGCCGCTCGGGCGGGCTGCGCAGCCCGGTGAAATCGAACGGCGCGACCGCGCGCTCGGCGAGCAGGAATGGCAGCCGGATCGCGCGATTCGCGAGCAGGCGGGCGCGCCAGGTCGGACGCACCGCCGAGGCAGAGCTGCCACGGATTGGGCGCGACCTCGACGAGGCCGTGCGCGCGCATCCGCTCGAGGTGGGCGAGGACACGCTCGGGATCCCCGAGCAGCAGCCGGACGTACCGGGGATAGCTCATCGAATGCTCCGTGATCTGCGCTGGCGCTTCTTCAGGTGCTCGAGCGTCGCCGCGTCGCGTGCGGCCAGCACCTCGAGCATGCGCCCGAGGTCGACAGCGCGCGGCCGACTCAGCCACGCCGCGAGCAGGCGCCAGCCCGCGACGTTGCTGGCGGGATCGCGGTAGATCGCGGCCCGCAGCGCCGCGTTGCTGCCGACCACCGCGCTCAGCGGGTTGAGGCACAGCCGCAGCACGGGACTGCGCGTCGCGTCGAGGACCGCAGCGAGCACCGCGAGATCGGCGCGCGCGACCGCGACCAGATCATCGGTCCCGACCTCCCCCATCGCCTCGATCGCGATGGTGACCGCTCGCACCACCGCGGCGGCGGGCGGGTGCTCCGCCAGGTACTCGAGCGCTGCGTGTGCGAGGTGACGACGCACGCGGAGCAGATCCGCGGCGATCGGCGGGAGGTCGCCCCGCTCGGCGGCGAGCTCGGTCAGGCCCGCGAGCAGATCGGGCCCACCGTCGCGAACGAAGTCACGCACGATGTAGCCGCTGCCATGGCGGACCGCGATCAGGCCGGCCGCGTCGAGCGTGGCGAGCGCCGCTCGCAACGTCAACCGACTGACCCCGAGCTGGACGGCCAGCGCGCGCTCGGGCGGCAGCCGCTCTCCCACGGCGAGCTCGCCGCACAGGATCGCGCGGCGCAACGCGTGCTGGCACGTCTGGTGAGCGGGCTCGCGCGGGGAGATCGGAACCAATGCCATTGGCCTATTGGCTAAACCAATCCTCCACAGCTGTCAAGCAGGCTTCGCCACGCCGCCGACCCCGCCAACGGCGCCTTCGGTGGCAGCTGCGGGTCACCTGGCTCATCGCAATCGGCGGCGTCCAGAGGCACTGTGGGGGCATGAAACCTCCGGGCGTCGCATGGCGCGAGATCATCGGCGCCGACGAATCGGCGAGGTTCCAGCGGTACGGCGAGCAGCTCGCCCTGCTCCAGCGAGCCGCCACCACCCGCGGCGGCCCGGGACGTGCGCTGCACCGCCGGCAACACCTCGGCCTGCGAGCCAGCCTCGAGGTTCTGGGGGACTTGCCCGCGCACGCGCGACAGGGGCTGTTCGTGGCGCCCCGCCGGTTCGATGCTCACATCCGGCTCTCGAACGGGAGCGGCCAGCACGCCCCCGACCGCAAGCCCGACGTGCGCGGCTTCGGGCTCCGGGTGATCGGCGTCGACGGGCCCGGAGCACTCGGCACGCCGACCACGGCACAGTGCTTCCTGCTCATCAACAGCGCGACGTTCATGGCCCGGACCACCGAGGACTTCATGGGCGTGGTCCTCGCGGCCGCTCATGGACCATTCCGGGTGCTGCGCCACCTGATGAAGCGCCACGGCGTGTTCGGCGGCATCAAGCAAGCCCGCCTGCTCCGCAAGGGGATCGGCAAGCCGTTCGCCGGGTTCGGCTGCGAGACCTTCCACTCGGCTGCACCGATCGCATGCGGGACCCATGCCGCCAAGGTCCGGCTCGTACCCCACAACGCCGAGCTGCCGGCCGCGCGCCGCGACGCCTGGTCGGCCGATCTGATCGAGCGGCTCGCGGCCGGCGAGCTGCACTGGGATCTCCAGCTGCAGTTCTACGTCGACGAGGCCACCACGCCGATCGAGGACCCGACGATCCTGTGGCCCGAAGCCGAGGCACCGTTCGTGACCGTCGCGCGCCTCGTCGCCCCGGCACAGGATCCGACCAGCGCCGACGGCAGGCAGCTCGCTGCGACGATCGAGGCCGGCGTGTTCGATCCATGGAACGCGCTCGCCGAGCACCGGCCGCTCGGCGAGATCATGCGCGCTCGCAAGGCGACGTATTTCGCGAGTCAGAATGAGCGCGGCGTCAGGTGACGACGTCCACGGAAACGGCAGCCGGCGGACGCACAGCTCCGCGGCGGTGTCAGGCCGTCTGCTACCGTCGTCCTGCCTGCCATGGACCGCCCTGACACCTTCATCGCTGATCGCGTGTTCGATGGCCGCAACTTCCGCGACGAGCCACTGCGGATCGACATCGCGGCAGGACGCATCGCACGGATCTCGCCGTTCGCGCCGGGCGACGCGGCGGCTCCCGACGGAGCGTTCGACGCGCGCGGTTCGACGCTACTACCCGGACTGATCGACGCACACTGCCACGCGGCACGCGTCGGCCTGTTCGAGCCGGACGAGGCCCCGAACCCGGCGGCGGTGGTGAAGAACCTCCTCACCGCGCTCGAACGTGGCGTGACCACGCTCGGTGACATGGGATGCACCGCGGGAATGGCGCGGGCGCTTCGCGCGCTCGGCGAGGCCCGGGTCGACGCGCCCGCGGTGCGCTCGTCGGGCCCGCTGCTGGCTGATCCGCTCGGCTATCCGCTCGACTGGATGCGGCCATTCCATCGCCGCATCGGGGCGGCCATCCCGTGCGGGGACGAGCGCTCTGCCCGGAGCGCCGTCGAGCGCGTGGCGCGGGCCGGGATGGATCACGTCAAGATCTGCATCATGCACCAGTCGTACGCCTACCACCCGCTCCACGTGTTCTCGCGGTCGGTGGCCACGGCGATCGTCGACGAGGCGCACCGACTCGGCCTGCGGGTGTTCGCGCACGCCCATTTCGACGCGGACTACCGCCTTGCCCTCGATGCCAAGGTCGACGCGCTCATGCACTCCGCGTTCGATCCGCTCGCAGCGGAGACAGTCGCGCGCGTTCGGGACGCTGGCATTGCCGTGTGCGCGACGTTGTGGGTGTTCCAGTCGACCTGCCTCGGTGCCGAGGAGCGGTGGGATCGCGACGCTGGCCGTACGGGTGGCGTCACCCGTCCCGTGGTCCGCTCGTGGCGGCGGTTCGCCGAGGCGTACGCGGCGTCAGGCGACGTCTTGCCGCCGGGGATCGCGGGCGGGCTCCTCAAGGACCGCGCCCGCGAAGGGGTCCGGAACGCGCGCGCGAACCTGATGCTGCTGCACGATGCGCGCGTGCCGATCGCGTACGGCAGCGACGGACCGTACGGCTTCAGCGTGCTGGGCCGCGCCGGCGACGAGCTCGGCGTGATGCATGCCGCAGGGCTCGACATCGAGACCTGTCTGCGCGCGGCGACGTCGCGCGGCGCGGAGCTGCTCGGCGCCGACGATCGCGGCAGCATCGAGCCCGGACGGCGTGCTGATCTCATCGTCGTGGACGGCGATCCTCGGCGCGACCTGGGCGCGATCGACCGCGTTCGAGCCGTGTTCCGCGGCGGCGTCCGCGTGGCGGTCGGCGCGGCGGCGCATGCGCGCGCGGGGGCGGCCGTCGTTCGAGGCCTCGCCGCCACGCTCGCGGACGCGGTGCGCGGCACGTGAGGCCGGAGGGCTCACGGCGCGGCGGTGGTCCGCTCGTGGTCCGAGGTCGCAGCATGCGCCGTCCACAACAGATTGACCCGATGCATCGCGCGATGGCTCACGTAGAACGCGAGATCGCGTTGGCGGCGTCGTACATCCGACGATGTTCGGCTGACTACGCGAGCCGCGCGTCGTGCTTGTCGAGCAGCGCGGCGTCGGGGAGCTGCGCGGCCTCGGCGCCCGCGATGAACTCCTGCGTCAACGGATCGAGCTTGATCGCTGGGCACCGCGCCGCGACGAGCGACACCAGCGATCGCGCGCGACCATCCTCCGTGCCCGGCACGGGATCTCCCGCGAGCCGGGTCCATGGCATCACGCGCAGCGTCGCGCCCGCGGTCGAGACCACGTCGACGAACGTCGCGCCTGCGAGCTCGGGGGGGAGCCGCCGCGCGACCACGCCCACGACATCGCGCCACATCACGAGCAAGGACGAGCCATCTTCGCGCCGCGCATCGATCCCCGCGCGCGTGACCTCCACGGTCAACGTCATGTACTTGAGCTTCTTGCGCAGGTGATCCGGCAGGGTCGGGATGGGACCGGTCGCGGGACGCTCTGCGGCCGGTTCAGGGACGCCGTCAGTGGCCGCGTTCGGCTCGGAGGGGGTGGCGCGCGTGGCCGTGTTCGCCGGGACCAGTGCCCGCGCGGTCGGCAGCTCGACCTTCAGGGGCTTGTAGTCACCGTAGTCGGCGACGCTGTCCTGTGCCACGGCGAGGCGCAGCGTGACGATCCCGACGATGTGGCCGAGCAGGAGCAGCGACGGCGCCCACGTCCGCGACACCTCGACGGTGAGCCCGAGCTGCTCGAGCTCGTTCGACGAACCGACGTCGGGACCGAACAAGTAGCCGGCCGCACCCGCGACGACGAACATCCCGAGCGAGCCCATGTAACCGAGCTTGCTCAGTTGCTCGTTGGCGACCCCGGCGATGATCCGGGTACCTGCCTGATACGTGACGAACAGGACCATCCCCATCGAGCCCCAGAACGCCACCATCGCCATGAGCGGGAACATGCCGTGCAGCTTCATCGCGCTGAACGTCATGCTGACGCACATGTCGCCGCCCTGGCACACCGAGACCCCGCGGAGGCCGATGGTGACCTTGGCGATGCCGAGCCCGACGTCGAACCAGTCCATCGCGACCGCGGACGCGATCACCAGGACCAGGTACGTGACGAGAGCGCCGAGGACCCGTGAACGATCCCTGCTCATCTAGTGGGATCTTATCACGCCACCGTACCGGACTCCTCGCGAGCTTCCGCGCCCGCCCCTGCGCTGCGGCCTCCTCGATCGCAGTGGTTGTCAGGGATGGCTTTGTGTATCGTGCGCCGATGAACAGGTGCGCTTTCCTGCTTCTTGGTGCCACCGTGGCCTGCGGCGCGAACGCTCGACCGCAGGGCAGCCCCGACGCGACCCCCACCGGCGACGGCATGACGCTCACCGATGGCGGTGTCTGTCACGACGTCGTGGATGTGGTGTTCGTGCTCGACGTCTCGAGCTCGATGGACTTCGTGCTCAACAAGCTCGACGCCGAGATCGATGCCGTCGTGGTCGCGGCAAACACGCTCGCTCCGGATGCCCACTTCGGGCTGATCGCGTTCGCCGACAACTACAACGTCGACTCGACCGGCGCGATGGGGAAGGTCCACACCGATGCGACGACCCTGAAGGCCGCCTTCAAGAACTACAAGAACAACTTCACCCAGCCGAACCGCAATCCCGGCGATGGCCCGACGGGACTCACGCTGCAGAACCCGATCTGCGAGGAGAACGCGCTGGATTCGCTGCACGCCGCGGCGGCCGAGTTTCCCTGGCGAGACAATGCGACGCGCGTCGTGATCGCGGTGACCGACGACACCTTCCTCGAGCGTCCCGACAACTACGGTGATCGCGATGGGGATGGACAAGAGAACCATACCGACTTCCCGCGCGAGGGGGACTATCCGGCTGCCTGGACGCTGGGCGAGACCGTGACCGCGCTCAAGGATCAGCGCGCACGGGTGTTCTCGTTCACGCGACTCACGGCTCCTGGCCCGTTCGACCTGACTCGCTGCTCGACGGGGCGGCGCTTGCCGTGGGAGGCGATCTCGAATGGTTGGTCGACCCCGTACAACGGGGCGCCGCCGATTCCGATGGCGACGCAAGGTAGGAATCTGGATCTGGACCTGGTCAAGGCAGGCCAGCTATCGCTGTCGACGACGATCAACGAGCTCGTGGTCGACAGTTACTGCCATCCTCCGATCCTGTAACCGTCGTCCGCAAACATGAGCCGCACGCACGCGATCGTGATGACAGCCGCCCTTGCTGCCTGCGGTGGTGCCGTGACGCCATCGCCAACGCCGCCGCCGTCACCGGCGCAACCGAGCGAGCCGTCGGAGCCGGTCGGCATCCCGACCGGCTATGTCGATGCGCACGTGGTGCAGGTCGTGGTGCTGCCCGAAGGTGCGGCGGTGCTCCTGCTCGACGAGACCACGCTGACCGTGGTGCCGATCTTCATCGGGGGAACCGAAGCCGCGTCGATCGATCTGCGGATGCGTGGCGCGCCGCCGCAGCGACCGCTGACGCACGATCTGCTCGACGCCATCATGAAGCGGCTGCACGGCACGCTGGTCAAGGTCCAGGTCGATGAGCTGCGCGACGGCATCTACTTCGGCTCGGTCTTCGTCCGCAGCGCCCGCCGCGTCATGAAGATCGACGCGCGCCCCTCCGACGCGCTCGCGCTCGCGATCGGGAACCACGTTCCGATCTACGTCTCGAAGCAGGTGTTCGAAGCGGCCGGCGTGCCGAGAGACGAGATCCTGCGCCAGCTCGCCCCCTCCGGCGGTCAGACCCTGTAATCGTTCCAGCGCATGTGCGCGCGCCCGGCCGGTTCAACGGGTCGACCGACATCGCTGTCGTAGATCTCCCCACCCCTGAACACCCCACCTTCGGAGCCGGATTCAGTCGATACTGAAGCCATCCATGAGCGGCCAGGGAACGACCAGCGCTTCATCTCTGCTGCACCAGTGGAACGACGATCTTCCCGCCGGGTTTCGCGACGTGAAGCTTCAGGACGAGACGCTGCGCGACGGGCTGCAGGGTGCCTACGTGCGAACCCCTACGCTCGACGAGAAGAAGCAGCTCCTCAGGCTGAGCGTACGGGCGGGTTGCGAGAGTGGAGTCATGGGATTCCCCGCCAGCTCGGAACGCGAGTACGAGGACTGTCTCGCGCTCGTGCAGTGTCTGATCGACGAGAAGCTCGCGTACACGCCACACTTCCTGGCCCGGGCGCGCGTCGAGGATCTGGCGTCGATCGCGGGCATCCGCGATGCGACCGGCCGCCACGTGGTGGCCGACTTCTTCCTCGGCTCGAGCCGGCTGCGGCGCGCGGTGGAAGGCTGGAGCTACGACGATCTGCTCGCCAAGGTGGCAGCGGCCAGCAAGTACTGTCACTCCAAGCAGCTGGCCTTCTTCATCGGCATCGAAGACATGACCCGCTCGACGCCGGAGGACATCCGCGCGGTTCTCCAGATCGCGACCGGCGAAGGCGTCGAGGCCATCGGCATCTGCGACACGGTCGGAGCCTCGGATCCGTCGGGGGCCGCACGGCTCGTCGGCTTCACGCTCGACGAGATCCGCGCGGCCGGCAGCTCGGCCGGGGTGCTGTGGCACGGTCACAACGATCGCGGCCTGGCCCTCGCCAACGCGCTCGCCGCCGCGAAGGCCGGCGCCCGATGGATCGAAGGTACGTTCCTTGGCATCGGCGAGCGGACCGGCAACACCGCCCTCGAGCAGGTGATCCTGTTCCTCACCGACGCGGGCAATCGCCGCTTCGACCTGATGGAGGTTGCCCGATACTGCGGCGAGGTGGCCCGCCTCACCCAGGGTGCGGTCCCAGACGGCATGCCGATCGTCGGCCGGCAGGCATTCGCAACGTTCACCGGCACGCACGCTGCGGCGATCATCAAGGCGAAGGAGCTCGGCCGCGACTACGAGGATCTGCTGTTCTCGAGCGTGCCCGCGTCTTCGTTCGGCCGCCAGCAAGTCATCCTGATCGGGCCCACGAGTGGCCTCACGAATGCCAGGTACGTGCTCCGCGAGCTCGGCATCGACGACTCCGACGTCAACGCAAAGCGGCTGCTCGCCATGGCGAAGGAACGCGACCGCTGGGTTCACCCAGATGACGTGCGAGCGCTGTTCGCCACCGTCGCGTAGCTGTTCAGTCGAGCCAGGGCGTCGCTGTCGAGCGCTGGCGCTCGAACTCGATGATCTTGTCTTCGAGCGCGAGCGTCACGTCGATATCGTCGATGCCGCGCAGCAGACAATCCTTCTGGAACGCGTCGAACTCGAAGCCATGTTCGATGCCGTCGGGCGCGACCACGACCTGGCGCTCGAGATCCACGGTCATCGGGCGCGCTGGCTCGCGCCTCAGGTGAGCGAGGATCTGCTCCACCACGGGGGTGGGGAGCACGACCGGGAGCAGGCCGTTCTTGCACGCGTTCGAGTAGAAGATCTCGCCGAAGCTGGGCGCCACGACGCAGCGAAACGCGTAGTCGCGCGTCAGATCGCGCGAGTTCGTCAGCGCCCACACGGCGTGCTCGCGCGATGAGCCGCAGCCGAAGTTCTCGCGGGCGACCAGGATGCTCGCCCCGCGGTACGCAGGATCGTTGAACGGACAGCCGGGACGCTGCGCACCGCTGGCGTCGTAGCGAAGATCGTAGAACGCCCAGGCTCCGACCTGCGGGAGAGGCTTCCCCATGAAGCGTGCCGGGATGACCTGGTCGGTGTCGACGTTGGCCTGTTCGAGCGGAAGCGCCGTCGCCGTGAATCGAGTGAACGGTTCCACGCTAGCCGGCCTTTCCAGGCGAGGTGATGTCGATGATGTGGCCGTGCAGAGCAGCGGCCGCGGCCATCGCGGGGCTCATGAGATGCGTCCTGGCGCCCGGGCCCTGGCGGCCCTCGAAGTTGCGGTTCGAGGTCGAGGCACATCGCTCGCCTGGGCGGACGATGTCCCCGTTCATGGCGAGGCACATGGAGCACCCGGGCTCGCGCCACTCGAAGCCGGCGTCGATGAAGACCTTCGCCAGCCCCTCTTGCTCGGCCTGCAGCTTGACCGGACCCGAGCCGGGGACGACCCACGCCGGAACCACGGCCTTGCGGCCGCGCACGATGTCGGCCGCGGCGCGCAGATCCTCGATTCGCGAATTGGTGCACGAGCCGATGAACACGCGATCGATCGGGATCGCGGTCATCGCCTGCCCTGCCGAGAGCCCCATGTAAGCGAGCGCGCGGGTGAGGTGCTCGCGACGCCGTCCATCGCTCTGCGAGGCAGGATCGGGGACGTGGCCGGAGACCGCGGCGACGTCCTCGGGGCTGGTTCCCCACGAGACCATCGGCGTCAGCGATCCGGCGTCGAACACGAGCTCGCGATCGAACTGCGCGCCAGGATCCGTGCTCAGGGTCGACCACAGGGCCTGCGCTCGATCCCAGTGTGCCCCGCTGGGCGCGTAACGACGGCCGCGCAGGTACTCGATCGTGGTCTCGTCGGGTGCGATCAGGGCGGCACGCGACCCAGCCTCGATCGCCATGTTGCACAAGGTCATGCGGGCCGCCATCGAGAGGCCCCGAATGACGGGCCCGTCGAACTCGAGCACATGGCCCGTCGCGCCCGCGGTGCCGATCTGGCCGATGATCGCGAGCGCGACGTCCTTCGACGTCACGCCAGGGCGCAGGGCACCCTCGATCCGGATCCGCATGCTCCTGGCTTTGCGGCACCAGATCGTCTGCGTGATCATCGCGTGGGCGAGCTCGGAGTTGCCGACCCCGAACGCAAAGGCGCCGAACGCGCCGTGGGTGGTCGTGTGAGAGTCCGGGCAGATCATGGTCAAGCCGGGCTGGGTGATTCCCTGCTCGGGCCCGACGACGTGGACGATGCCCTGCTCGGGTTCGCCGATCCCGAACAGCCGGATCCCCGCGGCGTGCGAGTCGCGCACTTGCGCCTCGGAGATGACCCGCATCTCCAGATCGTCAATGCCGGACAGCCCGCGCGACTGTCCGATCGTGGGCACGAGATGGTCCGCCGTGCTGAAGCACTGGTTCGGCCGGCGGACCCGTCGTGGCCTCCCGCGTGCCTCGAGGAGGTCGAACGACTCGAGCGACCCCTCGTGCATGAAGATCCGGTCGATGTACAGGAGCGCCCAGCCGTCGGCTCGCTCGTGGACGACGTGACTTTCCCACAGCTTGTCGAACAGCGTGCGGGGCGGCGATGGCGTCATCGCGGCTTCCCCTCGAGCGCCGAGCAGACTGCCGCGACGACCTGGCGAGTGGTCGAGCTGCCGCCCATGTCAGGCGTACGTACCCCGGAACGAACACTGGCCTGAACGGCGGCGACCATCCGCGAGCTCTCGCTGGCGAAGCCGAGGTGATACAGCGCCATCGCGCTCGACAGCATCGCGCCGATCGGATTCGCGACCCCCTTGCCCACGATGTCGGGCCCCGACCCATGTACCGGCTCGAAGTACGCGAACCCGTCGCCGAAGCCAGCGCTGGGAGCGACCGGCATGCCCCCGACCGCCTCGGAGGCGACGTCGGAGATCACGTCTCCGAACAGGTTCGTCGTGACGATCACATCGAACTGCTCGGGACGCGCCGCGAGCCGACGCGCCGTCTCATCGATGTAGAGGTGATCGCAGGTCACGTCGGCCGCTCGCGCCTCTTCCTCGCAGATCGACCGGAACAGCCCGTCGGTGGCCGCGAGGACGTTCTCCTTGGTGACGATCGTGACCCGGCCCGGCCGGCCGCGGCGCGTCGCGCGATGGGCCGCGAGCTGGGCCGCATACCGCCCGATCCGCCGCGTGGCGTCAGGCGTCACGACGCGGATCGCGAACTTGCCGACCGCCGGCAAGGGGCGACCGACCCAGTCGCGCATCTCCGGCCAGCGGTCGCGGAGCTCGCTGAGATCTCCCTCGAGCCCGAGATAGAGACCCTCGCTGAGCTCGCGCACGATGACCAGATCGACGGCCTGATTGGTGGCGAACAGCGCGGTCACCGGGCGGATGTTCGCGTACGTGTTGCGATGGACGCGCAGGTACATGAGCACCGGCTCCGATGCCCGCTCGGCCGCGCCGAACAGGATCGCGTCCGCGTTGTCGCACACCCGTCGGGTGTCGTCGGGGAATCCGCCGGGCACGTCGATGCCGTGAGGCGGACGGAGGATCTCCAGGCCCGCGCCGGTGGCCTCGAGCGCTTCGATCGCGGCATCGACCACCTCGCGGCCGATGCCGTCGCCGCCCATCGCGACCAGCCGAGGTTTCCGGCCCGCGGGCCGCGCGGCTGGGGGTAACGCCCAGTTGGCACAAGGCTCCATCATCGTCGAAGAATCTATCACGTGGCCGACAGCGCCGAGGGTCGCCCGGGGCTCGGCAATGTCTCGTCCGACGCGGCCGGGTCAAGAAGGACCACCCCGCCGCCGTGAGGGCCGTGTCATGAGCTGGATCTCGATCGCCCACCACCTGCCGGAGTGGACCCGCCTGCTGTGCCCGTCCGTTCGCAAGAACCAGGCGGCCTGCGAGGCGCTCGCCGACGCGCTGTCCTCCATGACCGGCGTGCGCGAGGTCAAGGTCCGCCCGTACACCGCCAGCGCGGTGATCGTCCACGCGCAGGACGTCCCGCTGCAATCGTTGATCGAGATCGCGTAGCAATCACCGGCGCCGACCAGGTGCTCGCGCAGGGCGAGCCGCCTCCGACGGATCCATACGTGCGCCGATCGCGCCGCTCCCCAAGCAGGTCGAGACGATCGCGCGCGAGCTCGACCGCCACATCCTCCGCAAGAGCGGCGGATCGA
>JAGSPR010000207.1 GCA_018262455.1 Deltaproteobacteria bacterium
CGACCTCCAACCCCGAGGACCGACCCTGATCGATGAAGATGACCTCGCCCTTCTCACCGATCAACTGATCCTTCGTGAGCATCGCCACGACGTTGCCTTGCAGATCGACCTTCGGCGCGGCGGGCGGAACGTTGCGGAACTTGGTGACGAGCGGGCCGACCTTCGAGCCGCGCTCGATCTCTTGATTGGCCTCGACGATCTTGCCGCGTGCGCGCTTGTCTTGCTTGACGCTCACGACCTCGAGCGAGCCGAGCAGGCGCACGTATGTGCCGACTTCCTTGCCGCCGCTCTTGACCGCACGACCGGGGATATAGACCGAGTAGCGCTTGCCGACCTCGGGCGGCTTGCCGGCCGGATAGCTCAGGTAGACCTCGTCCCCGGGCCCCAGCAGACCCTTCTCGTCGACCGAGCCCTCGACCGTGATCGACTTGTCGAAGTCGGACTTTTCGACGAACGCGACCGAGGTGACCTGCGATTCGATCCGACGCTGCGGCGCGGGGACCTGATCGTTGGGTCCGCTGTCAGGCCGGCGCTCCGGATCGGGTTTCTGCTGCGCGAACACGCCGCGCGGCAACAGCCGCACGAGGTCGCCCGGATAGATCCAATGCGGGTTCGTGATCTGCGCGTTGTACGACCAGACCTTGGGCCACTGCCACGGATCGTTGAAGTAGAACCAGCAGATATCCCACAGCGTGTCACCGCTGCGGACCACGTGGAGCTCGGGCACGGCGCCGGCGTGGATCACGTCCGGAGGCTCATTCGGCGAGTCGCCGCCGGACGGGACGTAGTAGCCCCCCGGCCCGGCAGGCGCCGAGTCACCGCCAATGATCTTGCCGTCCGGACCGACGATCACGACCGCCGGCTTCGGGGGCGGGGGCGCGGGCGCGGGCGCGGGCGTGGGCCCCTGGTTGCCGCCCACCCCGGGGTTGAGGACCGTCGGGGCATCGGCAGTCGGAATCACCGGCACCTGCGCGAAGGCATCAACGGCGCCGACGACAGGCACGACGAACACGAGCGCAGTGACGTAGCGTCTCACGGAGTCTCCAGGCGCTTGGCCGCGAGCGCGGCCGGCTCGGTCTTGGGATAGAGGTTCACGACCTGCTCCAGTACGGCGCGGGCCTTCTCGGTCTGAGTCAACGCCTGGTAGCAGTATCCCACCTTCAGCAGCGCGTCGGGAACCTTGTTACCTCGAGGGTAGGTCTGGATGACGTTGCGAAACTCGATGAGCGCCTGGGCGTAGTCCTTGTGAGCGTAGAACGCCTCGCCGAGCCAGTACTGGGCATTGTCGGCGTAGTCATGGCGCGGATACTTCGCGAGGAAGGCGCGCAGCGCAGCCACGGCGTCGTCGTGATTGCCCGCCTTCACGAGGTCGACGGCGGCCCGGTAGTCGTTGGAGGCATCCCCCGTGCGATCGGGCGGCGTGTCGTGATCACGCCTTGGCGTCCGCGCCGTGCGGGCCGAGACCGCCGGGATCCGATGGGACAGCTCGATGCGATCGCCCGTCGTCGACCCGGGCATCGAGCGCGCGGGAAGCGGCATGGTGGTGCGCCGCGACGGATCGTCCTCGATCGTGGCGACCTTGCCCGCGGCGGCATCGCCCTCGTACACGATCTCCTCGCCATCGTCGGTCACGGCCACGACCCGGGACGTCGCCGTCGTCGGCCGATCCGGCGACGCGACCTCGACCGGCAAGCTCGGCATCGAGCCATCGACCGTCGCGATGCCGACCTGCGCACGGACGAGATCGAGCTGTTTCTTGAGATCGCGCAGCTTGCGATCCTGCGCCCGGCGCTCGGATCGCAGCTCGGACACGGTCTGGTTGAGATGACGGTTGTCGGCGCGCAACGCCGACATCGGCGACGCGCAACCGACTGTGAGTAGAAGCCAGATAGCGTGTCTCGTCACGGCCCGCTGATCGTAGGTGGCGGCTGCGCCACATGCAAAATTTCTCCTCGATCACTTAGCGAAGCGGTTAAGTAGGAGGTCCTCGGAGACTCGACGCCTCGGAGGCTACTTCGTGGCGGCGAGGATCTGGGCCGCGCCCTGCCGGAGCAGCTCCTCGGCAAGCCGCACTCCGAGCTGCGCGGCTTCGGTGACCGCGCCCGTAACCTCGGCTCGCAGGATCCGCGAGCCATCTGGCATGCCGCACAATCCGATCACGCGCAGCCCGCCCGCCACGTCGATCGCATGCGCCGCGAGCGGAGTCTGGCAGCTGCCGCCCATGTGCAGCAGGAACGACCGCTCGGCTTCGACGCGCTGGGCCTCGGCGGGATCGTGGATCGCGCGGCGCACGAGCTCGATCACCGCGGCATCGCCCGCGCGGGTCTCGAAGCCGAGCACTCCTTGCGCCACCGCGGGGACGCTGAGCTCGAGCGTCAGCAGCTGCGTGATCCGGGGTGCAAGCCCGAGACGGGTCAACCCGGCGGCCGCGAGGACGATCGCGTCGAACTCGCCGTCGTCGAGCTTGCGGATGCGGGTCGGCACGTTGCCGCGGAGCATCTTGATCTGGAGATCGGGGCGGCGCGCGAGCAGCTGACACTGGCGGCGCATGCTCGATGTCCCCACGACCGCGCCCTCACGCAGCGTGTCGACCGTGACCGGCTCGCGCGCACACAGCGCGTCCCACGGAATCTCGCGGCTCGACACGGCGACCAGCTCGAGGCCTGGAGCGAGCTCGGCCGGCACGTCCTTCATCGAGTGCACCGCGAGATCCGCCGTGCGATCGATCAGCGCCTGCTCGATCTCCTTCACGAACAGACCCTTGCCACCGACCTTCGCGAGCGGGACATCGAGGATCATGTCACCCGACGTCTTGATGACGTTGAGCTCGATGTTCAGCGTCGGTGCCACCGCGAGCAGACGCGACCTCAGGTGCGCTGCTTGCCACAGCGCGAGGGCTGAGCCTCGGGTCGCGATAACGAGACGTTGGGTCACGGCTTGCCTTTCACTCGGGAGACTTCATCTCGGGCGCAGCGTCGAGCGCGGGCACCGCGGGAATCGTGGGCTGAGACTCGCGCTCGCCCTCGCGCCCCTGCTCCGGCTCGAGCCCGAACAGCTCGCAGAGCACCTCCGCGCGCAGGGCTGCTTCGTCGGAGGTTGACTCGCGCAGCGCCGCGGTGGGCGTGTGCAGGAGCTTGTTGACGACGAGCTGGACGAGGCGCTGCACGACCTCGCGCTGCTGCACCGGCGAGTGCTCCCGGCGAGCGAGCTGCTCGAGTGCCTTCTGGAGCTCGGTGTCGGCGACCTCCGCGAAGTGCTCGCGCAGCGCACGGATCGTCGGCACCACGCCCTGGGTGCGCAGCCATTGTTCGAACTGACCGGCCTCGTGCTCGACGATCCGGCCTGCCTGCTCGCCCGCTCTCGCACGCTCGGCCAGGTTGGCGGCGACCACCTTCTCGAGGTCGTCGATGTCGAACAGATAGACGCCATCGAAGTCACCGATCGCGGGCTCGGCATCGCGTGGTACCGCGATGTCGATCACGGTCATCGGCCGCCACCGGCGAGCTTTCGTGACCTTCTTGAACAGCGCACGGGTCAGCACCGGCTCGCGGGCGCCGGTCGAGCTGATCACGATGTCGGTCTGGGCGAGCAGTGTCTCGAGCTCGCTCCACGGTCGGGCGATCCCATCGATCTCGGCCGCGAGCGCTTCGGCCTTCTCGGGCGAACGATTGGTGACCACGATCTGCTGGGCTCCCGAGGTGTAGAGGTGGCGCGCCGCGAGGGTCGACATCTTGCCCGCGCCGATCACCAGCACGCTCTTGCCGGACAGATTTCCGAACACGCGGGTCGCGAGCTCGACCGCGACCGACGAGATGTTCGCCGCGCCGCGCGCGATCGAGGTCTCGGTCCGCACGCGCTTCGCGACGCCGAATGCACGCTCGAGGAAGCGCCCGAGCACCGGCCCCGAGGTCCCTGCCCCTCCCGCCACGCCGTACGCCGCCTTGAGCTGGCCGAGGATCTGAGCCTCTCCGAGCACGAGCGAGTCGAGCGCGCTCGCGACCCGGAAGACGTGACGAATCGCCGCGCTGCCGCGGTGGTCGTAGATGACGTCTGCGAGCTCGCCCGCCTTGAGCCCGCGCTGCTGGGCGAGGAAGTGCCGAACCGGTCCGGTGGCGTCGGCGCCGGGCTTGGCGACGCCGTAGACCTCGACTCGGTTGCACGTCGAGATCAGCAGAGCCTCGGCGACCGGGTTCACGATCGTGAGCTCGCGCAACGTGCTCGCGACCTCCTCGTCCCGAAACGCGAGCTTCTCGCGAATCGCGACAGGCGCGGTTCGCCAGCTGATCCCTACGACGAACAGCTCGCTCACTCCACCATCCTCCGCACGAGATAGATCGCGAGGACCGCGAGCGCCGCCGCGAAGCCGATCAGCGTGAACCGCGCCGCCCGCCGGCCGCGCCAGCCGTACGCCTGCCGCCCGACCAACAGCGCAGCGTAGGCGCACCAGGTGATCGCGGCGAGCGGGTACTCCGGCCGGTCAAGCGACTCGCCGAGCTTGCTGACCCAGATCGCTCCAAGCACGAGCGCGACCGTGAAGATCGGGAACCCGACCCAGATCAGCCGGTGGCTCATCCGATCGAGCACCTCGAGTGGTGCGCCGTTGTCCTTGAAGGCGACCGTGTCGAACTTCTTCTTCTTGAGCGCGCGCGCCTCCATCAAGTAGATCGCCGACAGCGCGCTCGCGAACGCGAACACGCCTACCCCGATCGTCGCCATCGAGATGTGGATCCGCCCCAGGGTGGAGAGATCCTCGGGCGCCGTGCCTGCCGGCGTGAGCCGCGCCGCGACGAGCAGGATCAGCGCCACGGGCATGACAACGACACCGCCGATCGTCAGCCGGTACCGCGTGCTCGCGAGCAGGTACCCCCCGGTGACGATGAACGCGAGCAGGCCGATCGCCTCGCGCACCGACTGCGCCGGATGTACGTGCAGGGTCCCGCGCCAGCCGATGTCGACGCCGTGGGCGACGAACGCCACGCCCACGAGCGAGATCGCCAGCCCACGAAGCTTCTGTTTGCCCGCAAGCACCAAGAACAGCACGGTGCTCGCGGCCGCATATGCGGCCACCGCGACCCAGAACGCTGGTGAGGGTGCAACCGAGAGCAGCCGCGCCGCTGGCTCGTAGGTGGTCACGGCGGCAGCGGCTCGCCGATGAACCCATCGATCACGTCGTAGGCCGTGTCCTTGTAGATCACCGAGCTCTCCATCTGATCGGCGCCCATCGCCTCGAGCGACTGCTTGGACTTCACCCGCCCGATCAGATCGTTCGGATCATGATTCTGACCGACCGCACGCAAGAAGTGCACGGCAGGCTTCATCGCGAATGACCGCCCGAGCTCCGTGAGGGTCATGCGATCCCCTTCGAGCGTGGCGCGCCCCTCCGCGGACCAGGTATCGAGTCGCTCCACCGAGATGAACAGGTTTGACATCCCTGGCGCCAGTGTACCGGCGCCTGCGGAAGCCGGCTAGTTGTCGAGGTTGCCACAGACCGCCGGGAGCGTTACATAAGTAAGACCATGGCAAGCGCGAACGTGAAGGAGCTCACCGACACCAACTTCGAGTCCGAGGTCCTCCAGTCGGATGTGCCGACCCTGGTGGACTTCTGGGCGGTCTGGTGTGGTCCCTGCAAGCAGATCGCGCCGATGGTCGATGCCCTCGCAGAGGAGTACAAGGGCCGCCTGAAGGTCGCCAAGATGGATATCGACCACCACCAGGTCGTGCCTCAGCAGTACGGGGTCCGGTCCATCCCAACGCTGCTCATCTTCAAGGGTGGCAAGGTCGTCGGACAGCTGGTCGGCGCGGCGCCGCGCAGCAAGCTCGAAGCCGAGATCCAGAAGCACCTCGGCTAGCGACCCGCCCAGATCGGGCACATTCTTCAGGGATTGCGGATGGATCGCCGGCTAGTCGTGGGTGGTCCTGGTCGCTGTCTCGACAACACGCGTAATCCCGGCCTGTTGTGCCCGAGCCGGCTGTGCGTGCGGCCCCCACCGGCCGACTGCGCCACGGTGCGTGCCGGCAGCCCCGAGCTTACAGATCGCTTGCAAACCACCGCCGCGGCCGGCGCTAGAGCTGGCGCATGAAGCTCGCGCTCGTCACTGCGCTCGTCGGATGCCACGCCCGTACGGCGCCATCGGCACCGAGTCACCCACCGCTCGTCTCGGCGTGCATCTTCGAGACCGCCGTCGCGACGACGATCTTGCTCGCTCCCGCCGGCGAGCGATGCGACCGAGGGACCGCTGGCCCCGGCGTCCTGGAGATCTCGCTGTGGCAGACCCGCGGCCCGCTCCCGGTCGCCCGGAGCTGGCACGTGTCGCCCTCCACCCAGGCAGTCGTCCCGCCCGCTGACATCGTGGGCGAGCTGTCCTACGACCGGAGCGCATCGTCATCGTCGCACGAGCACGTCACGTTCGATCTACGAGTCCGTGGCGAGGTGGTGCGCGGCCGTGTCGCGGTCACGACCTTCTTCGCTGGCGATTGATCGCGATGCCGTCCGGTCGTGAGGGTCGCATCCGCACGGTCAGGGTCACGAAACGAAATCTTTTCGAGCGCAGGGCCGTTGCATCCCGAAACCGCTCACCAATTCGGGTGTCCGTTGTCTGTCCACCCGCCTCGGAGGATCTCGCGATGACATATCCAGGCACGCTTGCGACGACGACCGCGACACTCGCGCTGGCACTGCTGGCCTGTCACGATAACGCCAAGGCACCTGACGTCGACCCGACGAAGCCCGTGATCGTGCTGCCGGAGATCCCCGTCGATCCGTACGCTCAACCGCCCGGCGGGGCGAGCTCTCCGATCCTGACGATCAATCGTGATCCCCGACGAGCGCCTGCCTCGAACGAGCGTCCCGGCACGGGCGCACCTACCGAGGCTCCTGCGGCCCGGCGCACCGAGAACGGCTACGAGATCCGGTTCCCGACCGGCTCGCCCGTACCGACGCCGACGATCCATCACGGCAAGCTCCTGGTGTCCGGCGGGTTCAACTCGAAGCAGATCTACGCCTACCAGGCGGCGACCGGCCGCCCGTTGTGGGGGCAGACCCTGTCCGACGACGGTCCGTCGGCGTCGGTCTGCGAGGGCAATACCTGCGTCTTCAACTCCGAGTCGTGCACCACGTTCGCGCTCGACATCCGGACCGGCAAGCTCACCTGGGCCTGGTGGCTCGGCGACCCGCAGACGAGCTCCCCCGCCCTCGCCGGGGGGCGCGTGTTCGCGTCCTATCCCGCGCAGAGCCAGATCCCTACCGGTGCCACGCACGTGATCGCCGCATTCGATCTTGCGACCGGCAAGCCGCTGTGGCGACGCTGGCTCGACGGTGACGTCATGTCCTCGCCCGTGGCCGTCGATGGCTTCGTGTACCTCACCACGTTCGCTGGCACCGTGATGAAGCTCGACCAGGTCACCGGTGACATTCGCTACGCGATCGCGATGCGCGCGACCTCGGCGCCCGTGGTGATCCGTGACCACGACCGCGAGTCGCTGCACATCACGCGGCGGGTCGAAGAACGTCCCGACGAGACGAAGGAAGCGATCGTTCGCGCTGATCTCGGGGACACCCGGCTGACGTTCCGCGCACATGCCAAGATGGCCCCCTACCTCGACAGCAGGATCCAGGATGGCACCCAGCTCGCCAAGATCGGCAAGATCGACGATGGCGAGAACGGCTTCGGCTCGACACCTGGCGCGGCCAACGCAGGAGCTGCCACCGGGATGGTCGGCGTCGCCAGCGTTTCGACGATGCAGCGGTTTCAGGGCTCGCGCGTCCTGGTTGCCGGAGACCTGGTCGTCAGCACGATGGGCGATGAGGTGGTTGCGGTCGACTCGACCACCGGCGAGACCCGCTGGCGACATCCGCTCACCGGGGACACGCGGACGGCCGGCGGCCACCTCGGCACCGCCCCGTTGCTCGCTGGCAAGGACATCGTGGTCGCCACCGTGAGCGGCGACGTCGTCCGGCTCGATGCGAAGACCGGCAAGCTCGCCGCCACCTACCACACCGGTGCGCCGCTGCGCTCGCAGCCCGTTGTCGAGGGTGGATGGATCTACGTCGGAAGCGAAGACGGTCGCCTGATCGCGATCGACACCCACGATCCGAGGCTGACCGGCTGGCCGACGTGGGGCGGCGACAACGGTAGGACCGCGGTTCGCGCGCTCTAACCCTGGGGTTAGTGACCGAACCGTGGCAAGTGCGCCTCGAGCGCGAACACGCCGATCAGGACGATCGCGATACCGTACAGCTGAAGGAAGAACGGCCCCTTCGCGCGCGGCCATGCGAGCACGAGGAAGATCAGCGAGACGAACGGCAGGAACAGCACGCCGAGCCCCCACAGGATGCTCTCGCGAAACGCCGCGATGATGAAGAACACACCGCCGAGCAGCATGAGAATGAGCCCGGCCCAGACCGCAATTGCACCCAGCGCGTCGATCATGGCGCTGAATATAATGACATTTCCCCCGCGCGCCAGCGGTTTTCTGAGGGCTCGCGAAGCGGCTCAGTAGCCGTGCTTGCGCAGCGAGACGTTCGCGACGAGGCCCATGGCACACAGGAACACCACCAGAGAGCTGCCGCCATACGAGATGAACGGCAACGTCACGCCAACCACGGGCGCGAGGCCGAGCACCATCGCGATGTTGACCACGACATGCCAGAACGTCATCGCGGCCACCCCGACGCAGATCACCGCGCCGACGCGATCGCGCGCCGAGAGCGCGACGTTGAGGATCCAGACCAACAGGAAGCCGAAGATCGCGATCAGCACCATCGAGCCAACAAAACCCCACTCCTCGGCCCAGACCGAGAACGGGAAGTCGGTCCAGTGTTCCGGTAGGAAGTCGAACTGGTTCTGGGTGCCCTCGCCGTAGCCCTTTCCCCAGATCTTTCCCGAGCCGACCGCGAAGATCGACTGCCGCGTGTGCCAGCCGTTGCCCGTCGGATCGGAGCTCGGATCGATGAACGCGAGGATCCGGTTCTTCTGGTAGTCGTGCATCGTCTCCCAGAGGATCGGGATCGCGAGCAGCCCCGCGAGGGTGACGTACACCATCGGCCAAACCGACTGCATCACGAGGAACCCAACCGTGAGGACGATGAGCCCGAGCAGCACCGCGGTGCCGAGGTCGGGCTGGACACCGATGAGCCCGATCGGGACGACGAGCGCGAACATGCGCACCGCGATCTGACCGGGGGTGTACCGGCTCAGCTCGCCGTCCTGGAAGATCCGCGCGAGCGTGAGGATCACCATGATCTTCGCGAGCTCGGACGGCTGGATCCGGATCCCGCCGACGTTGAACCAGCGCGCGCTCCCCTTGCCGTAGGCGGTATCGCCGAGGAAGCGCACGGTGACGAGCAGGAAGATCGAGATGCCGAGGCCGATCCACGCGAGCCTGACGAGCGCGCGGTAGTCGATCATGGTCGCGAGCACGAAGCCGATCGCGCCGATCAGCATGTTCCAGTGCAGCTGGGTGTCGAACTTCGCATGGTGGCGCGTGCCGCGAGTCGCCGAGTACAGGTTGAGCAGGCCGATCGCGCACAGCGCGACCACTGTCAGGATCAACGGCCAGTCGACCGCTGCCCGGAACCGCCTCCACCGACTGACGCCGATCGTCGCGCGCGGCAACTCGAGGCCGGTGTCCCTCACGGTGCCACCGGCTGCTTCGAGTCCGCCGCGGGCAGCGGATGGATCTTCGTGTAGTAGCTCTCGAGGATCTGCTTCGCGATCGGCCACGCGATGCGCCCCCCCGAGCCGCCGTGCTCGACAAACACGACGATCGCGATCTCGGGATCCTCGGCAGGTGCCCAGCCGGCGAACCACGCGTGCGACCGCGTCGGATGCCAGCCCTCGACGTCGCGCTCGTCATCCTCCTTCTTGTGCTGCTTGGTGCGGATCTCGGCGGTGCCGGTCTTCCCCGATACCGTCACGATCGATACGTGGCCGTGGTCAAACGCGGAGCCGCCGGCCTGGTTCGTGGCCTTCCACATCCCGCGTCGCCACGTGTCGAGTGCGTCGGGTGGGGTCTTGATCTCGCGCGCGATCGTCGGCTGGTAGCTGGCGATCAGCCGGCCATCACTCGCCTCGATTCGCTCGACCACCTGCGGCACGAACAGCTTGCCGCCGTTGCCGAGCGCGGCGTACGCCATCGCCATCTGCAGCACGGTCACCTCGACATCACCCTGCCCGGTCGCCGCGTTCGTCGCGTTGCCGATCCTGTACTTCCCGTGCTGCTCGTACCAGGCCTTCGTCGGGATTCGGCCGCCCGCATCTCCAATGCCGAGGTGCGTGGGCGTGCCGAAGCCATAGAGCCGCGCGACATCCGCGATCCGGTCGAGGCCGATCCGCTCGGCGAGCTTCCAGAAGTAGATGTTGCACGAGTGCTGGATCGCCCCGACCAGGTCGAGCTTGCCGTGCGTGGCATTGCACCTGAACGTGGTCCCTGACAGCTGGTACTCGCCGTTGCACACGATCGATTCGTCCTCGGCGGCCTGGCCATCCTCGAGCGCGGCGAGCGCGGTCACGAACTTGAACACCGATCCCGGCGCATAGGTCGCGTGCAGCGCCTTGTCGACGAATGGCTTGCGCGGATCGGTGCGCAGCATCGTGTCTTCCTGCGGCGTCAGGTGGCCGGTCATCACGTTCGGATCCCACGACGGCTTGCTGACGAGTGCGCGGATCTTGCCAGTCTTCGGCTCGACGATGACGACCGCGGCGGCTGCCACACGCGACTGCACCACGACCTTCTCTGCCAGCTTCTGGAGCTCGGCATCGACCGTGAGCACGACGTTGGCCCCCGGCACCGCGCCGATCACGCGCTCGCCCTGGATCAGAGCCGCCGCCGTCTGATCGTCGAGTTGCTGGCCGCGCGCATCCACCGCGTAGCGCTCGATGCCCTTCTTGCCGCGCAGGTAGTTCTCCCACGCCGCTTCGAGGCCATCACGTCCGATCAGCTCGCTCGTGTCGTAGCCCTGGTTCGCCAGCCGGTCCGCCTCGGCCTGGTTCATCTGGTTCATGTAGCCGATGAGGTGCGCTGCGAGATCGCCTTGCGGGTAGAACCGATAAGGCTCGTGACGGACTTCGACCCCCGGCAACCTCGCGAGCGCTTGCTCGACGAGCGCCGCGCGATCGCGCCCCTGATCCTCGAGCACCACGATCGGCCTATCGGCATCGCGCTTGGCGCCGATCGCGAGCCGTTCTTCGACCTTCGCGAGCTCGTCATCGGACAGCCCGAGCAGGCGCGCCAGCTCGGCCTTCACCGCCGGCTGGAGCTTCTTCGGGGTCGCGTAGATGTTGAATGCCGGACGGTTGTCAGCGAGTGGCACGCCCTTGCGATCAAGAATCGGAACGCGCCGATCCCGGCGAGCGCGACCCACTTGAGTCGCCGGTGCAGCTCGGGCACGGCTGGACCATTGCCCGACGACGGACCAGAGGAGGAGCGCAGCAGCATCAGGGCGTCAGCCCTTCCAGCGCAGCGTCGCGCTCGCGATGCGTGCGTGCGAAGGTCGCGTCGATCCGGCGGAAGCCGCGCCACACGAGGGGTCCAGTAAGGGCGGTCGCGAAGGTCACCAGCGCGATGTGGCGGAGGTCGACCACAAAGCTCGGTCGCGCCACGTCGTAGAGCTCGCCTACGAGCAGCGCGACCACGCCGGCGACGAGGGCCACGAACGCGGAGAATGCCATCGTCATCGCCGTGCCGCGGACGAGGATCCGCTGCTGGATCGTGCGCGCCACGAGGCCGGTCAACCCGAGCACGAGCGCGACAAGCCCGGGAGGGGTGCCGGAGATCAGATCGATGAGATATCCGAGCACGACCGAGCCGCCGACCGCCGGGGCGACGCTGCGCCGCGCCGTCAGCCCGAGGTAGGCAGCAGTCATCGCGCCGATATCGGGCACGGCATCGCGGACGAACGAGGCTGGCAGCAGCCGCCAGAACGACGCGACGATCACGCACAGCAGGTACGCGGCGAGCACCAACGTGGCAGTCCTCATGGTGACCTCGTCAACCATGATCCGAGCAGTGGCCCCGGACCGATCATAGCGCCCTCGCCCCGAATGCGGGCTCGCTGCGGCGCCTGGTCTTGGCGTCGGGATCGGCGGGTGGAGGCCGGGCGAGCAGCACCATCACGGCTCGCACGCGCGACACGTCGACCGACGGCTGGACCTCCACGCGCTGGAACATGCCATCGTCGCCGTCGAGCTTGCTGATCGTGCCGACCACGAGCCCGGGCGGAAAGATCGAGCCGACGCCCGAGGTGACGATCTCGTCGCCGACCTGGGCGCGTTGCTCGGGCTGACTCGCGAGCTCGAGTGACTTGATCGTGCAGTCGTACGAGTCCGGGCGTCCAAGGCCGAGCAGGAATCCGCGCCGGCCGGTACGCTTGACCACGACATCGATGTTCGACCGGACATCGCTGATCAGCACGACATCGGCGTAGTCACCGAACACCTTGTCGATCTTGCCGACCGGCCCGGTGCCGGCGATCACGGCCATGTCGGGCTGGATGTCGTGCTCGCCGCGGTCGATGCGGAGGCGGAGCACGCGAAACTGCGGTGACAGGGGCGCCCCGATCACGCGCGCCCCGATCATGTCGGCGGCGATCCGCTTCTTGACCAGCGCGAGCTCCTCGAGCGCGGCGACGTCGTAGGCCTTGCGCGTCATCGTGGCGAGGTCCTTGCGGAGCCGCTCGTTGTCCTCGCGCAGCTCGCGATTTTCGGACTCGACATCGATGAGCGCGATGTAACGCGACCAGATGCCGCCGACCCCCTCGGCGATCCAGCTGACCCCTGCCTCCAGCGGCGCCGTGATCCGTAGCAGGGCACGGTCGAACCCCGATGGCGTTCCGCGTGAGAGCGAGGCGCGTAACACGAGTGCCGGCACCAGGATGAGGATCCCGGTGAGCGTCCAGTCAACGATACGACGCCGGAGTGTCACCGCTCGCCGTTCCTAGCGGAGTGCGATCTCGCGTAGCAGGCCAAGCTCGTCGAGGACCTTGCCCGTGCCGAGCACGACGGCGAGCTGCGGATTCTCGCACACCATGACCGGCAAGCCCGTCTCTTCGCGGAGCAGCACGTCGAGGTTCTTGAGCATCGCGCCGCCGCCGGACAGCACGATGCCCTTGTCGACGATATCCGCCGAGAGCTCGGGCGGCGTGCGCTCGAGCACCGAGCGCACCGCATCGACAATCGCGTTCACCGGCTCCTGCAGTGCTTCGCGGATCTCGTCCGAGTTCACGAGCAACGTCTTCGGGACGCCGGCCACGAGATCGCGCCCCTTGACCTCGACCGTCAGCGGTTCCTCCAAGGGATACGCCGAACCGATCTCCTTCTTGATGATCTCGGCTGTGCGCTCTCCGATGAGGAGGTTGTACTTGCGCTTGATGTACTGGACGATCGCCTCGTCCATCTTGTCGCCGGCGACGCGGATCGACTTCGACAGCACGATGCCTGCGAGCGCGATCACCGCGACCTCGGTGGTGCCGCCACCGATGTCGACGATCATGTTCCCGGTGGGCTCGGTGATCGGCAAGCCTCCGCCGATCGCGGCAGCCATCGGTTCCTCGATCAGGTAGACCTCGCGCGCCGCGGCGGCGAGCGCCGAGTCACGCACCGCGCGCTTCTCGACCTCGGTGATCCCTGACGGCACGCTGACGATCACCCGTGGACGGACCAGCGTGCGTCGCTGGTGCGCCTTCTGGATGAAGTAGCGCAGCATCGCTTCGGTAACCTCGAAGTCAGCGATGACGCCGTCCTTCATCGGGCGGATGGCAACGATGTTACCCGGCGTACGGCCAAGCATCTCCTTGGCCTCCTTGCCGACCGCGAGCACCTTCTTGGGCCCGCCTCCGGATGACGCCTGGACTGCGACCACGCTGGGTTCATTGGCGACGATCCCGCGACCCTTGACGAAGGTCAGGGTCGTGGCCGTGCCGAGGTCGATGGCCAGGTCGTTGGAAAACATTCCGTAGACCCAATCGAAGAGCATGTGATGTGTCCTGGAAGCGGAAGAGACGCGCTGCGTTGAAGCAGCGCTTTTGCGGCGAGGTAATCGATCAACAGCTCCCTTGAACCACGAGGAGACCGTCGAGCGGGACCGGGGTTAGCACGCGATGTTTCGCCCACGCAAGACAATCTTGGGCGGCACCGAATTCGACTCAGGGACGCGGCATCGCAGGGTCGCGCGCCTTGTACGTGGATCGGTCGGTGGCTAGGATGCCCCGCCCGTCCTAGAACACGGGCGGGTCCCTATGCTTGAAAACATGCGCCGCCAAGGCGCGTCCATCTTCATCTATCTCATCTTCGGAATCCTGGTCGCGATCTTCGTGATCAACATCAACCCCGGCCAGAAGGGTAGTGGCGGCGGCGGGTGCTCGACGTCGAGCAACCTGGTGGTCGAGGTGGATGGGTCGAAGGTCACCAAGACCGCCTATCACGTCGCGTACTCGAACCAACTCAACCAGGGTCGCAGCAGCCAGCGCACGCACACCGCGCTCGAGCTGTTGATCCGACGCGAGCTCCTGGCGCAGGCCGCGGCCGAGCGGGGGATCCGGGTGACCGAGGAGCTGGTCGACGACGAGATCAAGAAGGGCAACTTCTTCCTCGGCGGCCATCGCATCCCACTCGACGGTAGCTTCCGGCCCGAGCTCGATCTGTTCGATCATCACGATGACAGCACGCGGACCTGGAACTACGCGAAGTTCAAGCAGTGGGTGAACGGCCTCGACGTCTCGATCGCCGGCTACAAGGATGAACAGACGCGCGGGATCCAGGCGTCGCTCATGCAGGAGCTGCTAGTGAACTCGGTGCAGGTCTCGCGAGAGGAGGCGCTCGCCGACTACCTCCACAAGAGCACGACGGTCGTGTACGACGTGGTCACGTTCTCGCCGGCGGCCTACCGCAGCGCGATGCGGCTGACCGATGCCGACATCGAGCGGTATCTCGCCAGCCACGAGGATGACGTCAAGGCGCGCTACAAATCTGACGAGCGCACGTACAAGGACGTCAAGCCGCAGCTCAAGTTGCGCCAGATCTTCATCGCGAAGGCCGAGCCCGCGGCGACGCTCGACGACAAGAAAGCCGGCGACGACACCAAGCCGGCCGATGACAAGAAGCCGGCGGATCTCAAGGCCGCCGAGAAACCTGCTCCCGACGACAAGAAGACCGACGACAAGAAGACCGACGACAAGAAGACCGACGCCGACAAGAAGGCGGCCGACAAGAAGGCCGCGGACAAGAAGGCCGCGGACAAGAAGGCCGCCGGCGCGGCCAAGAAGGTGCCGGGGCTCCCGATCGAGGAAGCCAAGGCCAAGCTCGAAGCGGCCCGCGCGGCGGTCGCAACCGGCAAGACGAAGTTCGCCGACGCCGCGAAGGATCTGTCGACCGACGACGCCATGAAGGCGAACGGCGGGGACGTGGGCTGGCGCTCGGCCGACAACGCGCAGCTCGGAGAGAAGGCTGTGAGTGACGCCGTCAAGGCGATGAAGCCCGACGAGACGATGACGCCGGTGATCGTTACCGATCAGGGCGCGTACCTCATCTTCGTCGAAGGTCGCCGCGAGAAGGACCTCAGTTACGACCAGGTCAAGCACGAGATCGCCGCGGAGCTGGCGCGTGACACGTGGAGCAAGGAGGCCGCGAAGCGCGCCGCGCTCACCGCACTGGCGGATGCGACAAAGGACAAGAAGCAGCTCGATCAGCTCTTCGAGCGCGAGGCAGAGCCTGCCGGGACGCCCTCCAACCAGGGCATCACGCCGGAGCAGATGCAGCAGATCCAGGAGCAGCTCCGTCAGCAGCGCGAGCAGCATGGCGGCGATGAAGGTGCGCTCGAGGTCGAGACGAAGGACGTCCCGGTGGCCTGGAAGGCGGAGGGAGATGGCGGCGGTGGTGGCTCGGCCACGACTGGTAGTGGCAGCGCCAGCGGCAGCGCGGCGCCCGGCAGTGCGGCGACGGGCAGTGGCAGTGGCAGCGCGGCGCCCGGCGCGGGTGGCGCTTCGACCCCACCAGCCGCGGAGAAGCCGGCGGTCGCCCTGCTCACGCCCTCGAACGACACCTTGCGGCCGGGCCTGTTCGGTGACGTGCCCAAGCCGAAGGTCGTGAAGTACGGCCCGGTGGCGCGCGCCCCGCAACTCCCCGGCGTTGGCAAGGAGCTGACCGCGGTGCTGTTCGACCAGCTGTCGCAGAACATGATCGCCGATCGGGTCTACGAGTCTGAGGGCTCGTACGTGCTCGTGCAGCTCACGGGCAAGGGCCAGCCGAAGATGGACGACTTCGACAAGCAGGCGCCTGAGCTAATCTCGCAGATGCGCGCCGCCCGGGCTCAGTTCGTGGTGGAGGACTGGCTCAAGGTGCGGTGTAACGCGCTCGTCAAAGACGGAAAGATCAAGCCGGCGGCTGACCTCTTGGGCCAGGAGACGGACGACAAGGGCAACAAGATGCCCTCGACCTACCATCCTTGCATGAGCTTCCACTGAGTTCGGTCCTCCCAGCCGTCGCGCGGCTGGTGGGAATTCGGTAATTTCGAGCACGTGGTTGAAGGGGCAACCTCTAGCCCAGACCGGCTCCCCTTTACCTTCCAGGCGGTGGGTGGAGTGGGCAGCCTCGTGCTCGCTGATCTTGCGGTCGGCCCGCTGTTCGTCGATCGCCTCGAGCTCGAAGTAACCGAGTTCGGAACCGATCCCGGTGCCACCCAGGCCGAGCGGTTCCAGCGTCGGCGGACCCGCCTTCGTGGGCTGACCGTCCGGCTCGCGAGCACGGCGCTCGACGACCGGGTCGCCCACATCCGCAAGCACCTCTCGAAGCTGGGGGTAACGCAGCTCTCCGCGCGCCTCAACGATGGCTTCGTGTCGGTACGTGCACGCATGGCCGATGGCCTCGCGGCCGCCGAGCTGAGCTTCCGGCTCCAGCTCGTGCAGACCGGCGCCCACCTGCGCGTGCTCGCGAGCACGGTTCGGGTCCACGGCCACCTGCCCACACCCGGCCCGGTGATCGCCGACCGGATCCTGTCTGCCCTGCTCCACGCCACCGACGTGCCCGGCCTGTCCGAGCGCCCGCACGCCCGCGGCCTGTGCGACGTCGAGATCGATCTGATCGGGATGCTCTTGTGGCACTTGATGCCACCGAGTGGCTGGCGACTGCCGGCGGTCTCGAACATCGAGCTCACGGCGATCAACATCACCCGCAGCTCGATCGAGATCGGATACGGCCCCCCCGGCACCCGCAGTGGCGAGCTCGGCGTACGGCCGTCGACGCACCTGCTCGCTGCCGGGCACGACCTCATGCACTCGGTCGATGAGCAGCTGCGCGAAGGTCACCTCGAGGAGGCGATGCGCGGGTACCGCGCGCTGCTCGCTGCCGGGGGCCCGGATCAGCCGCTGGTGCTCGAGCGGATCCTGGCGTTGGCCTCGGCCAGGCCGGCATGGTTCTTCGATGGCCTCGAGCTCGCGCGTCAGGCGCTCGGGCGCTGGCCCAGCTTCCCGCCCGCGCACGCGGCGCTCGCCGCGATCACGCTGGCCCAGGGCGACGCGCGCGAGTCGGCCTCGCACCTGACGCAACTCGCGCAGCTCGCGAGCGCCGAAGGCGATGATGATCAGGCCGCGCTCGCCGCGCTCGCCGGGGCGCGCCTGCTCCGCGTGCTCGACCCCAAGAGCGCCACGCAGCTGTACCAGCTCGCGCTCGAACACGATCCGGGCTCCTCGGAAGCAGCAGATTCCCTGGCAGACCGGCTCGCCGACGAGCAGCGATGGCCCGAGCTCGTCCGGCTGGTGCGGGCGCGCGCCGTCAGCACGGGGGATACGGCACGCGCGGTCCAGCTCCGGTTGCGACTCGCCGACGTGTTCGTCCATCAGCTCGGAGATCCCGCGAGTGCACAGGTCGAGCTCGCGGCCGCCCGCAGCCTCGCCCCCGAGGATCCGGCGATCCACGAGATGACCGCCACGATCCTGACGTCGAGCGATCCGCTGCAGGCGATCGATGCCTGGCGCGAGGTCGCCCGGCTGGCGGAGCTCCGCGGCGATCACCGCGCCGGTGCCCGCGCCTGGGCGATCCTCGGTGATCTTCTCGCGAGCAGCCGTGGGCGCGACGAGGCCGAGCAAGCGTGGAGCAAGTCGCTCGAGCTCGATCCGCTGCAGTCCGATGCACTCGCCGGTCTCGCGGTCTCCGCCGCGGCTCGCGGAGATCACGACCGGGCCGCCGAGCTGTTCGAGCGCATGCGCGGGCTCGGGCTGCCGCAGCACACCTCGGCGCGTCACGAGTTGATGCTCGCCCGCTCGCTGCTGGTACTCGGTCGCAGCGACGACGCGCGCTCGAGCCTGCGCCGCGCGACGCTGCCTGGCGGCGAGACCGCAGCCGAGGCGCACGCCGTCCTCGCGGACCTCGCCGAGGCAGCGTCGGATAGCGAACATGCGGCCTTCGAGCTCGACGTCGCGATCGCGTCGCTGATCGAGCTCGCGGCGGAGGATCACGGAGACAGCGATCGGCTCTATACGCGTGCCTCGCAGCTCTCGGTCGCTCGCGCCAGCCTGTTCGATC
>JAGSPR010000208.1 GCA_018262455.1 Deltaproteobacteria bacterium
ACGCCTACGGGCTCGGCTGCGTCGCGTTCGAGATGGCGACCGGGCGGCCACCCTTCGTCGGCGCCAGTGCCGACGAAGTCCGCACGAAGCACCTCGAGCACGTGCCGCCCGCCGCGCGGTCCATGATGCCCGACGTCTCGCCGGCCCTCGACATGCTGATCGGCCGGCTGCTGTCCAAGCAGCCCGGTGATCGGTTCTCGTCGATGCGCGAGATCGCGCGTGGATTCGAGGCGCTCGGCGGCGGCGCTTCGTCGAGGCCGCTCGCGCAGACCGCCGACGATCACCCGGCGCTCGTGCTGGGCGAGCTGCAGGCCCGGGGCGAGATCCACGTCAAGGGCGAGATCCAGGCCAAAGGCGAGATCCAGGCCAAGGGCGAGATCCAGTCGAACCCGGCCGAGCCATTGCCCGCCCAGGCACCGCCGAAGCGCAGCATCGAGGTCTCGTCGGAGATCACCGCGACGATCCGCCGGCAGCGCAAGACGAGGCTGCCGATGATCTTGCTCGCCGTGCTGATCGTCGTCGGTGGTGCGACGGTGATCGCGCTCGGGATGCGCCAGGGGCCCGGCGGCACCAGCCGGGCGAGCGCGCCCAAGTAGTCAGTTCCGCAGGATGCCGTGGACGAGGACCGCGCGGATCTCGAGGTCGCCGGAGTCGCCACGGCGCAGCGTGAAGTTGCAGTCCTCGCTTCCTATGGCGCCACCGGAGCCGTCGAAGTACTGCCACTGCACTTTCGCGATCACGATGCGGTCGCCCACCCAGTTCTCGTCGAGGATCTCGAGCCGCGAGTCGACGATCCCGAGGGCGGCATGCTGCTGCTTCGCGGTGACCAGGATCTGCTCGACGTCGCCGATCGACTCGATCGAGGTCACGCCCGCAGCGTCGAACACGCCGGCGGGAAGCGCCCACAGCGCGCTGAGTTGTCCCCCGTCCCCACTCATCACGGCGCGTTCGTAGCGACTCATGAAATCGCGCACCGCGTGCGCATGCCGGCGCAGCTGGTGCGCCCGTTGTTCGTCGTCTCTCGAGGGTTGGGGCCGTGCCATGCATGCTCCTGGTTCGGCAGACAATGGCTGCACTCGGTATGCCGGTGCACCTTAACTCTCCGTCTAGACACCACTTGACACGTATCACGACGTGATACATCGTGTGTCACATCGTGACACGCAAGCGTTCTAACGAACCCGTCGACCCCGCGGAGCCGGAGCGCAAGGAACGCGTGATCCACACCCGCGTGCCCGAGAGCCTCGAGGTGCATCTCCGGCAGCGCGCCGGTCATCTCGGGATCTCGGTCTCGAACCTCGTGCGGAACGTCCTCGGTCACGCGTTCGGCCTGGTCGGAGATGTGGTCGCGGATAGCCAGAAGGTCGTCCTGGCCGCGCGCGGCGAGCCGAAGGTGGATGCGCCGGAGCACGCGATCGACGAGGTGATCGGCTGGCAGCCGATCGTGCTCGGCAAGAACGCCCTGTGTGGGCGCTGCAACGCCTTGCTCCCGCGTGGCACGGATGCCTCGACCGGTGTCACCGAGAGCGGTGGCAGTCGGCTCATGATCTGCCAGCCGTGCGTGCAGGCGTTGCGCGCTGATCCGGACCCGCGAGGAGACCTGCCATGAGCTTGCCGCCCCCTGTCTCAGCATCACCCGGCACGACCGAGGACCCGACGACCCTCGCCGCGGATCTGCGCAGCGCGGTCGAGCAGATCGTCGCGCCGCTCAAGGAGACCGCGTTACACACCGCGCGGCTCGTCAAGCATCTCGGCGCGCGGCTCGATGCGTTCTCGCTCGACCTCGCGCGCGACGTAGGTGCCGTCGGCCGCGATGCCCAGGCGTTCGCCGGTGCGGCGCGCGATCAGGCGAACACCTTGCGGCGTGCCACCCCGCGCGCGGCGCGGCTCGCGCAGGCGGGGGCGGGATTACTCGCGCGCCGGCGCTGGCTCCGGCTCGCCGCGGCGGCGCGGGGCGAGGTCTCGTTGAGCGACGAAGATCAGCGCGATCTCGCGCGCCGCACCACCGCGATCGCGGCCCAGCTGCGCGGCGGGATCGCCAAGCTCGGCCAGCTCGCCTCGTGCCGGCCCGATCTGATCGGGCCGATCTGGGCCAGCGAGCTCGCCGCGCTCCAGGATGAAGTCCCGCCGATCGAGGCCACCGCGATCCGCGCCCGGATCGAGGCCGAGCTGGGACGCTCGATCGTGGAGGTGTTCGCCGACTTCGAGGACGTGCCGCTCGCCGCCGCCTCGCTCGCGCAGGTCCACGCCGCGACGCTGCTCGATGGCACCCGGGTCGCCGTCAAGGTGCAGGTCCCCGGGGTGGAGGACCTCATCGATGCGGACATCGCGGCGCTGCGCACGGTCGCGGGCGCGCTCGGCGACGTGCCGGGGATCGACCTCGCCACGTTGGTGTCGGAGCTCTCGAGGGCGCTCAGGGCCGAGCTCGACTACGTGGCCGAGGCGCAGGCGCTGGCCTTGTTCGCGACCGCCGACGTGGTGGTGCCACGCTCGATCCCTGAGGCGTCGTCCGAGCGCGTGCTGACGATGACGAGGATCGACGGCGAGCGATTCACCGCCTGCCTCGATCGGCTCGCAGCCCCGGACCGCGATCGCCTGCTCGGCGAGCTCGTCGGCGAGGTCGCGGCCCAGATCCTCGTGCGCGGTCAGGTTCATGCCGATCCGCATCCTGGCAACTTCCTGGTCACGCCCGAGGGCAAGCTCGCGCTGCTCGATTTCGGCTGCACGCTCACCCTCGAGCCGCGCGAGCGAGCGGCCTATGCTCGCCTCGTGATCGCGATCGCCGGCGGCAACCAAGAGGCAGCCGCGAACGAGCTCGCGATCCTCGGCTTCACGGCCGACGATCCGCACCAGCTCGTCGCCCTCACCGGATCCCTGATCGGCGCGATGCGGCCGGGGGCCGCGGTGAGCGAGCTCGACTGGGAGGCGGCGTTCGCGCAGCAGCTGGCGCACGCCAGGCAACTCAGCGGGTTGACGATCCCACGCTCGTTCGTGCTACTCGGCCGCGTGCTCGCGACGATCGCGGGCCTGCTCGCGAAGTATCGGCCGGAGATCCACCTCTACCCGCTGATCGCACGCCACCTCGCCGCTGCGATCGCGTGACCTACCCCTGGGGTTAGGCGCGGCTGTGCACGACCGCGACCTGCGCGGCCTCGTCCTGACGGCATGCGTGCTCGAGCAGCAAGTGCATGATCGGCAGCAGCAGCTTCGTGCGGCGAGGGACACAGCTCGTGAGCTCGAACGTGCCCTGCGTCCAGCCGAGCACCCTCATCACCGCCGCGTGCGGATCCGCGTGGGGCCCCGAGCCAGCACCGACGATCCGGCCAGCCGCGAGATCGATCCACGCGTGGTCCTCACCGGCGATCGTGAGGCGGCCCGAGGTGCCCTCCTGCTCGAGCATCGTGAGCAGCCCGGGCAGGCCGATGGTCGACAGCGAGCCGCGCAACGCGATCGGATCGCGGGGTGGCGGGCTCGGGTGCACGAGACGACACGTCCGCGCGATCAGCTCGGGGCTCGTGAACGGCTTGCCGAGAAAGTCGGCGGCTCCGTGCTCGAACGCCATGACCACATCCGAGCGGTCATTCGAGGTCATGATCGCCGGGATTCCTGCGAGCGTCGGATGGTTCGCGAGCTGGTCGAGGAACGGCAAGCCCTCGGTGACCGCCATCGCACGATCGATGAGCACGATGTCGGGACGCTGGTGCAGGCAGGCCGCGAGCGCGTCTATCGCGGAGGTCGCGGTGGCCACGGTGAAGCCGATCTCGCTCAGCGCGGACGACATTCGCTCGAGCAGCCGCGTCTGAGGCCCGGCTCGCGACCGAGGATACGTGCCTCGGGCTCCGGCAGCACGTGCGCCACCGTGGCTGCGGTGGCGCGCCGCTGACCCTCGACGGTGATCGTGACGTGGACGAGCGTGCCCGCGGGGATCGGCCGCTCCAGCTGGAGGAACATGCCGGACCGCGAGAGGTCGGCCACGTTGACGACCCGCCGGCGCTCCGGGGTCGCGAGCTCGGCGGGCAGCCCCACGGAGTATCGATCAGCACGCCTGCGCACAGGGCTTGGTACCCGGGTTCCCCAGCTTCCTCCAAGCACTTCCTCGGGCCGCAACCCCACCCGTACCCCACGAGATCCCGAGGTTCGCGGTCCGGTCCCACGGCTCGCAATCGCTTTGGCTGGAGCAGGTTGCCGCGCCGCGGCATGACACGACGGCCCAGGTCGGTGCGTCGTGTTATGAGCGCGGAATGGCCTCGCGGATGCCGTCGCGCGGTCTGCTGTACATGGCGGCCAGCGCGCTCGGGTTCTCCGGCATGAGCGTGCTCGTCAAGGTCACGAGCCCACGGCTGCCCACGGGCGAGATCGTGCTCGCGCGTGCGGTGGTGACGCTCGTGCTGTCGTACGTGATGGTGAAGCGGGCTGACCTTTCGCCGTGGGGCAACGAGCGCGGGCGACTGGTGCTCCGCGGCCTGCTCGGGTTCGGCGGATTGACCTGCTACTACGTCGCGCTCGCGCACCTGCCGCTCGCGGATGCGACCACGATCCAGAACACCACGCCGCTCGTGACCGCGCTGCTTGCGTGGTGGCTGCTCCGCGAACAGGTCGGCTGGTCGACGGTGGTGGCGATCGGTTTCGGCATCGCCGGCGTGATGCTCGTCGTCCACCCGAGCGGCGCGGGTCTCGATCCGGTCGGCCTCGCGTTCGGGTTCGGCGCCGCGACGTGTTCCGCGGTCGCGTACGTCACGGTCCGCCAGCTCGCCCGCACCGAGCACCCGCTGGTCATCGTCTTCTACTTCCCGCTCGTGGCCACGCCGCTCGCGATCCCGTGGGCGGTGGCGGACTGGGTTACCCCGCAACCGATCGACTGGCTCCTGTTGATCGCGATCGGCCTCGCGACGCAGGTCGGCCAGGTGTTCCTGACGATGGGGCTCTCGGTCGAGCGCGCTGGCCGTGCCACGTCGGTGGGCTATCTGCAGGTCCTCTTCGCGATGATCTGGCAGAGCCTCGTGTTCGCCGATCCCCCGACACTCACCACGCTCGCCGGCGCCGGGTTGATCGTCGCCGGCACCCTCGCGGTCGCTAGCGTCGGCACGGCCGGACGAGCCAGCCCATCGCCCAGGTCACCACCGCCACCAGCGTGATCGCGGCGACCACGTCCGACACGAAGTGCGCGTTGACTCCGAGTCGCGCGATCATCGCAAAGCCGACGAGCGCGAGCAGCGGCCGGGTCCTCGGTGCGACCACCGCGAGCGGGACGAGCAGCGACGCGAACAGCACGACGTGCCCAGACGGGAACGAGATGCCGCCCACCCAGCCAAACGTCTCGTCGGGCGCGCCTCGCATCAGCCACTCGGTCGGTCTCAGCCGTCCGGTGGCTTCCTTGCACCAGATCATCGCCAGCCGGCACACGAGCTGCGTGCTGGCGAGCAGCATCCACGCCGGCGCGTGGGCGCGCAGCCGCGGCACGCTGACCGTCACGATCATGCCGAGGACGAGCACCACCGGCAGCGCGAGCCGATGCAACGGCAGCAGCACGCCATACTCGAGCGCCTCGATGCCGCGATCCCACACCGCGAGCGGTTCGTACCGCGCGAGCCAGCGCGCGACCGGCTGGTCGATCGCGAGGATGAGCAGCGCGGACATCGCGGCCGCGACCGCGGCGACCACGAGGAGTGAACTCGGAGCCGGCTGACGCTCACTGCGCGGAAGCTCCACGCCTGGTTCCATGCCATCACGCGCGGCGCCGCGCAATCGCCGAGACCGGCTCGCGTCGGTCAGCGGTGGCGCGAGCTGCTCGAAGACGAGTGCGAGCTGCTCGAAGACGACGACGAGCTACGGGACGGCGAGCTGGAGCTCGAGCTGTGCGACGGGCTGGAGCTCGACGACGAGCTGCGAGAGGGCGGGCTGTAGGTCGAGCGCGATGGCGGGCTGTAGGTCGAGCGCGATGGCGGGCTGTACGTCGAGCGCGACGGCGGGCTGTAGGTCGAGCGCGACGGCGGGCTGTAGGTCGAGCGCGATGGCGGGCTGTACGTCGAGCGCGACGGCGGGCTGTACGTCGAGCGCGATGGCGGGTTGTACGTCGAGCGCGACGGCGGGTTGTACGTCGAGCGCGACGGCGGCTGGTACGTCGGCTGATAGTTCCGCGGTGGGCCCGCAGGCGGCTGGTACGTGCGCGACGGGCCCTGGTAGGTCGAGCCGGTCGGCGGCTGGTACGTGCGCGACGGGCCCTGGTAGGTCGAGCGGGTCGGCGGCTGGTAGCTGCGCGACGGCGGCTGCGGGCCGAATGCCGGGTTGTTGCGCACGCTCGGGCTGCGCGTGCCGCCAATCGCGTTCATGCGACCGCGCATGACGCTGGAGGTCCGGACGGTCGGGCCGACGTGGGCTGGCGGGCGCGGGACCGTGGAGGTGACCCGCAGGCCCTCCGCCGGGTTCTGGAAGATGTGCGCGCGGACGTTGTGCTTACCGAAGTTGGTCTCGGTGGTGAACCGCCAGTGGGCGTCCTTCCGAGGGCGGCGATGATCGCGGACGATCGGTCCACCACTGGCTCCTCCACGTCCCCCGCGCCGGTGATCGCGGATGGTGGGGCCAAGCGGGCGCCAGCCGACGTAGCCGCCGCCGGAGCGCCACTCGACCTGCGCCGGCGACCAGGTGTAATCGGGGACCCAGCCCCAGTAGTCGTCGAACCACTCCCAGTTGCCGTAGTGGAACGGGAGCCAGCCCCAGTCCCAGTCGCAGTCGAACGCCCAGCCGACGTCGGTGTTAACCCAGCTACCCGCGGTCTCATAAGGTGTGAAATCCACGCCCACCACCGTGGGGTCGGGCCGCCACACACGACCGTACTCTTCATCCTCGACCCACTGGCCATAGGGCTGCAGGGTCTGGTCGATCTCCTCATCGGTGACGGTGCCGGTGGCGTCCCCTGCGGCTTGCGGATCGGGCGACGCCGAGCCGTCTGGATCGGCTGGATCCTGGGCGTAGCCTTCGGTGTTGCCGGACGGGTAACCCTGCGGATAGCCTTCCGAATAACCCTCGGGATAGCCCGCCGGGTACCCTGGCTGGCCGGGCGCCTCGTAGGCGTACCCCGGATCGATCGCTCCGCCGGGCGGGCCTGACACCGAAACCGGTTCAGGCGCCACCGGCATCGTCGAGTCAGAACCATATTCGCGATAGCAGGCAGGGGCGCCGAGGAGTGCCACGAGCCCGACAAGGTGCAGCGTCCGCATGGTTCGCAAGTATGTTGCAGCCGGCATGCCCGAACGGCCGGCCTTCACATATGTTCCCGCCCGGGAAGATCAACGACGTACGAGCGGTTAGAGGGGCCGCTGCGAGCTTGACAGCCGCTCGTTAGCCGTTTAACAAAGCCCAGCGATTTCGCGCCCCTGGCGCCGAGAGGCTGCATGATTCGTGCAACGAACTTAACCAAACTCTACGGCGGCAAACGCGCCCTCGGTCCGGTCTCGTTCGAGATCAAAGATGGCGAGACCGTCGGGTTCCTCGGACTCAATGGCGCGGGCAAGACGACCGCGCTGCGATTGCTCGCCTGCGATCTCCGGCCGTCCTCGGGGACGATCGAGGTCGGTGGCGTCGATGCGATCGCCGAACCCCACGAGGTTCGCAAGCGGATCGGGTTCTTGCCCGAGAACCCGCCGCTCTACCTCGACATGAACATCGTCGACTACCTGACCTTCGCCGGCGAGCTCCGCAAGATGACGCGCGCCGAGCTGAAGCGTCGGTTGCCCGAGGTGCTCGAGCTCACCGACCTGACCGAGGTCGCCCGCGACACCATCGGCACGCTCTCGCATGGCTTTCGCCAGCGGGTCGGCTTGGCGCAGGCGATCATCCATCAGCCGAAGTTCCTCATTCTGGACGAGCCGACCCGCGGGCTCGATCCCGTGCAGATCGTCGAGATGCGCAATCTCATCCACGATCTCAAGCAGAACCACACGGTCCTGATCTCGAGTCACATCCTCACCGAGATCAGCCAGACCTGCGATCGGCTGCTCGTGCTCGGGCGCGGCCGGATGCTCGCCGTGGGCACCGAGCACGACCTGTCGAAGTTCAAGGACGCGATTCGCCAGATCACGGTGACGGTCCGGCCGCCGCAGGCGCTCGAGGACGCCGCGCCGGCTGATGATCCGAAGCTCGGCGCGCGCACGCTGCTCGCCGCGGTCGAGGGCGTCGAGAGCGTCGGCGATCCGTACACCACACCGGACGGCCTCACGTTCGCGCTCGAGACCTCCAAGGACTGCCGCGCCGCGGTGAGCCGGGCGGTGGTCGAGGCGAAGCTCGATCTACTGAAGCTCGACTACGCGCGCAGCGAGCTCGAGAACACCTTCGTCCGCCTCGTCGGGGGAGACCATGCGAGCAATTAGCATCATCTACCGCCGCGAGCTCAGCGCGTACATGCGGTCACCGTTCTCGTGGGTGATCGCGGCCGTGCTGCTGCTCGTCGACGGCATCCTGTTTCGCGGCTTCGCGATGGTGGACAAGCAGCTGTCGGCGGTCGTGCTCGAGAAGTTCTTCTACTTCTCGAGTGGCGTCGCGATGGCAGCCGGCCTCTTGCTGTCGTTCCGGCTGATCTCGGAAGAGCGCCAGATGCACTCGATGGTGCTGCTCAACACCTCGCCGGTACGCGATAGCGAGATCGTGCTCGGCAAGTTCCTCGCCGCGCTCACGTTTCTCACCCTGCTCCTCGCCCTCTCGATCTACATCCCGCTGCTCATCAAGGTGCGCGGCAAGATCACGTACTCGCAGATCGCGGTCGGCTACCTCGGCCTGTACTTGATCGGAGCCGCCGCGCTCGGGATCGGGATGTTCGCCAGCTCGCTGTCGCGTCACCAGCTGGTGGCGGGCGTGCTGGCGTTCGCGATCCTGATCCTGATGTGCTTTCTGTGGCAGTTCGCGAAGGGGCTCGACGGCACGGTCCGCGAGGTGTTCGGCGAGCTCGATCTGTGGTGGATCCACTTCCAGAACGGATTCATGCGTGGCGTGCTGAACCTGAAGGACGTCGTCTATTACCTGGGCGTCACGTACTTCTTCCTCCTCCTATCAGTGAAGACGCTGGAGGCGAAGCGATGGCAATGAGACCAATGAGAACGGCCTCCCCGTGGTGGCTTTCGCTCGTGTTCGGCGTGGGCCTCTTGTGGGTGTTCCTCGGCGAACGCCTCCTCAACACGATGCCTTCAGTGCGCGTCGCGATGACCGGGATGGGCCTCGCGCTCGTGTTCGCCGTCACCGCGGGCCGGGCATGGACGACGACGAGCACGAAGGGTGCGCGTCGCCGCGTCGAGCGCGCCCTGCTGCTCTGTCACGTCGGAACGATCCTGGCGCTCGTGCTCTATGCCCTGACGACGAGCTGGGGCCCTGACTCGCTCCACACGCCGAAGGCGGAGGGTGCGCTGACCGTGCTGTGGGGCGTGTTGCTCGTCGCCTCGACGATCCCGGTGCTGATGATCGAGCTCTCGCTCGGCGCGGCCCTGCGCACCGGGTTCGACATCGAGAGCTCGCAGGTCGATGACTCGGGCGTCGAGTACTACCGCGTCCGCGACCTCGGCTGGGCTGGCCTGTCGATCGCGTTCGCGATGGCGTTCCTCATGGTGACGTGTCGCGTCGCGAAGGACCGCAACATCCAGGCCGACGTCAGCTACTTCAAGACGTCGGCAGCGGGTGAGTCGACCCAGAACATCGTCCACGCCTCGGCAGATCCGATCCGCGTCATGATGTTCTTCCCACCCGGCAACGAGGTGAAGGAGCACATCCTCAGCTACTTCGAGGCGCTCGCCTCCGACAGCGGCAAGCTGGAGGTCACGGTCCACGACCGGCTGAGCGATGCCGAGCTCGCCGGTAAGTACAAGGTGACGAAGGACGGCGTGATCGTTCTGGCCCGTGGCAAGGACGACAAGGAGAAGTACTTCACGATCGAGGTCACCGAGCTCGACATCGAGAAGGCGCGCAAGGGCAGCAAGCTCCGCACGTTCGACAAAGACGTGAACTCGACCCTCATGAAGCTCGTGCGCGACAAGCGCAAGGCCTACATGATGACCGGCCATGGCGAGATGAACGATCCGGAATCGATCCCACCCGAGCTCAAGGGGCGGGCGCCGGAGCGCCGGACCTCGAAGCTCAAGCAGCGGCTCTCCGAGCTCAACTACGAGATCAAGGATCTGGGGCTCATCGATCTCGCGAAGGACGTCCCGGAGGACGCCACCATCGTGCTGCTGCTCGCTCCGACCGTGCCGCTCCAGGCCGCCGAGTGGGCCGCGCTCGATCGCTACCTTGAGCGAGGCGGCAGGCTGCTCGTCGCGCTCGATCCGAAGGCGGATCCGAACCTCGGTGTGCTCGAGGGCCGGCTCGGGCTCAAGATGAACCCGGGTGACCTCACCGACGACGTCGCGTTCCTGCCCCAGCGTGGGACCCAGGCCGACCGCCGGTTCGCGATCACGACCCAGTTCTCGGCGCATGCGTCGACGACGACGCTGTCTCGTGCGGTCGACAAGGGCCTCGTGCTGATCGATGCAGGGGCTCTCGAGGACGTGCCGTTCGCGTCGAAGGACAAGGCCCCGACGAAGACGATCACGTTGCGCTCGATGGAGTCGAGCTACCTCGATCTCAACAACAACTACGCGTTCGACGAAGGCACCGAGAAGAAGCAGCGCTGGAACATCGGCGCCGCGGTCGAAGGGCCCAAGGCCGGCGACAAGGAAGGGTTCCGCGCGCTCGTCTACTCGGATGCCGATCTGTTCGCCGACGCGCTCGTTCAGAACGCGATGCGCCAGGCGTCGGTCGTCATGGTGTCGGGGCCGTTGCTCGATGACTCGGTGCGCTGGCTCGGCGGCGAGGAGCAGTTCGCCGGTGAGATCGTGTCCGAAGAGGACAAGCCGATCGAGCACACGAAGAGCCAGGACGCGGTGTGGTTCACGCTCATGATCGTCGGTGCTCCCGCCCTCGTGTTCACGCTCGGGTTCCTCGGGACGGTCTACGCCAAGCGCCGCCGCACGACGAAGAAGACAGAGGTGAAGCCATGAGAAGCGCTCTCTTGCACGGCGTCCTGCTCGCCGTGATGCTCGTGTACGGCTACCGGACGTGGACGCGGGACAAGACCGTCAAGCCGAACCTCGGCGAGGTCGTCCTGTGGAACAAGGCGGACGCGGATCTCGTCTCGCTCGAGTTCAAGTCCGACAAGAAGACGGTGCACATCGAGCGCAAGGGCGAAGGCGCCAGCGCTTACTGGTGGGGCACGGAAACGACGATCGAGAAGAAGCCCAAGCCGGTCGAGCCCAAGCCCGCGGAGCCCGCGGGACAGGGCAGTGGCAGCGGCAGCGCAGCGGGCAGTGCCGCGGGCAGTGGCAGCGCGGTCGCAGCAGGCAGTGGCAGCGCCGCGGGCAAGGGCAGCGCGGCAGGCAGTGGCAGCGCAGCGGGTAGCGGCAGCGCGGTCGCGGCCGCGGCGACCCCGCCGCCCCCGGTCGCGATGGAGGAGACCACGAAGAAGCGCGAGTTCCCGCTGGGCGAGTCCGCCGAGAAGATCATCGCCGGCTACGTCGAGGCACGCGCGATCCGCGATCTCGGCGTGCCGACCGATGGCCAGAAGAAGGACTTCAAGCTCGTGGACGCGAAGACCACGCTGACGCTCACGTTCCGCGACGGCCCGCACACGTTCCTCATCGGAGGTTCGGTGTACGGCCAGAGCGACCGCTACGTGATGGACCAGGCGACCGGCAAGGCCTACGTCCTGGCGAAGGACCTGATTGCCGGGCTCGAGATCGGCGAGTCGAGCTTGCACCTCGTCGATCCGCGTGGGTTCGACGCCGCCAAGATCGAGACGGTCGTGCTCGAAGCGAACGGCCGGTCCAAGGCGGCCACGCGGGTGATGACGGGTGTCGAACAGAAGCAGGTCAAGACCTGGGGAGATGCCGAGACCCAGAAGCCGAACGTGGGGCTCGCGAACTTCATCGACAACGCGAGCAACCTGCGGCCGACCGAGTACATGCCGTCGATGAACCCGGCGTCGCTCCAGCTGGTGATGAAGCTCACCTACAAGGATGACAAGGGCGCAACGCTCGGCACGCTCGCGCTCTACAAGGGCGAGAAGGCCGGCACGCTGCCCGAGGACACCGACCTCGATCCGGCGAACCCGCCGAAGGGCAAGACCGAGTACTACATCCTGACCGAGAAGACCCACGTGCTCGCGCTGGTTCGCGACGACACCGGGCAGCGGAGCGAGCAGGACCTGCCGATCGCGTTCGGTGACAAGGAGCCGCCGGTGGAGCCCAAGGGCAATCCGTTCGGCAACGTGCCGCTGCCGAAGAAGCCCGGGCTATCGCCGCACGGCGCCGCGGTGCCGCCGGGTGGGATGCCGCCGGGTGGGATGCCGCCGGGTGGGATGCCGCCGGGTGGGATGCCGCCGGGTGGCACGCCGCCGGGCGGCACGCCGCCGGGTGGCACGCCGCCGGGTGGCACGCCGCCGGGTGGATCTCCGCATGGCACCCCGCCGGGTGGGCCGACTCCCCCGGCTGGCGCGCCGCATGGCATTCCGCCCGCGTTGTCACCGCACTGAGCTCCGCGGCGGTCGCGATCGATCACACCTCGGCGAGCTTGCCGTCGGGTGATCTCTGATTCGTCCTGCCCGAACGAGCGGTTAGGCCCATGGGCCGGACCTTCGTGGGCCCGTGGATCCCGCACTCGTGGGCCAGATTGGAATACTCAACGTGGCTTGACCGGTCCAAGCTTCGACATCATCTCAAGAAGGTGCCAGACCCAGGTCTGGTGGAGGAGCTCACATGAATCCTGTGCGTCACATCATCGCCGCTGTTGCTGCCGTCGGGCTGGTCGGGACCGGGTTCGTATTGCATTCGGGAGCAGGGCACGCCAATGCCGCTCCTTCGATGCCCACCTCGATCACCGATGCCTCGATCCCCGATGTGGCCGAGCGCGTCGTCGACAGCGTCGTCAACATCTCCGCGGCGACCGCCGTGCGCGGTGCGCCCGCCGCCAACGATCCATTCTTCACCGACCCTGACTCGCCCGGGTTCGGGAGGACGCCGCGGCGTCAGGGCAGCAAGGGCTCGGGTGTGATCGTGACGTCCGGTGGACGGATCCTCACCAACGCGCACGTCGTCAACGGCGCCGACGAGATCATCGTGACGATCGCCGATGGCACCGACTTCCCCGCGAAGGTCGTCGGGATCGATCCGAAGGCCGATCTCGCGGTGATCCAGCTCAAGGGCAAGATCCCGACACTCAAGCCGCTCGTGCTCGCGGACTCGAACACGCTCCGGCTCGGCGAGGTGGTGCTCGCGATCGGCGATCCGTTCGGCGTCGGCAAGTCGGTGACGATGGGTATCGTCTCGGCGAAGGGCCGCGGCAACATGGGCATCGAGGAGTACGAGGACTTCATCCAGACCGATGCCGCGATCAACCCGGGTAACTCGGGCGGCGCGCTCGTCAACCTCAAGGGCGAGCTCGTCGGCATCAACACCGCGATCGCCTCGAAGAGTGGCGGCTACGCGGGCATCGGGTTCGCGATCCCGACCAACATGGTGAAGCCGATCATGCAGATGCTCGTGACCGACGGCAAGGTCTCGCGCGGCTACCTCGGCGTGAACATCGCCACCGTCACGACGCAGCTCGCCACCGAGCACAAGCTCGGCGCGACCCGCGGGGCACTCGTCGCGAACGTCCAGCCGAACAGCCCTGCCTCGAAGGCCGGTCTGACCGAGGGCGATGTCATCACCGCGATCAACGGCACCGAGATCCGCAGCGGCGACGCGTTCCGCAACACCGTCGCGATGATCCGGCCCGGCACGACGATCGAGCTCGCGGTCGCGCGGAACGCCAGCAAGACGGTCATCAAGGCCAAGCTCGGCGAGCTGCCGGAAGAAGCGCCCCGCCGCTAATCCGACGGCGAGGGGCCCCCTTGTGGGGGGACCGGGCGTCAGAGCGGCGGGTGAAGCTGTGGGGGTGACGCGGGACTCGCTCGTGGTGCTGGCGGTCGGGCTGCTCGGCGCGCTGATGGCGCTGGTGACGACGCGGTGGCTGAGGCAGTGGCGCGGATCGTGGCGAGCGCGGCGCCGGGCGGGGAGGGCGGTGGCGGGCGAGGACGACGCGGCGGAGATGCTGCGCGAGGCCGGGTACCGCATCGTCGCGCGGCAAGCCCGCACCTGGTGGGCGCCGCTGGTCGACGGCGAGCCGTACGAGACCGAGGTCCGTGCCGACTACCTGGTCGAGGCAGGTGGCGAGCTGCTGGTGGCCGAGGTCAAGACCGGCGACGAGGCTCCGCAGCTGTCGACCGCGGCGACCCGCCGGCAGCTCCTCGAGTACCACGTGGCCTTCGAGGCCGACGGCGTGCTGCTGGTGTGCCCCGAGCTCGGCGCGATTCACCGCGTGGACTTCCCCCCAGTCGTGCGCTCGAGCGTGGCGAAAGGGTAGCGCGCGCCGATGAAAACTTGCCCATCTCGGGCCCCGGCCGCGAGGCTGGTCGGGTGAGCTACCTCCACTGCCCGACCTGCCGCTGCGCGTACAACGTCGCGACCCAGCCCGCATGCCCGCGCTGCGGAGTCCGGGCCGGCACCCCGGCCGATCCCGCCCAGGACGTGGTGACGGCCGCTGAACAGCTCGCTCGCGCGATGGCGCGCGCGACGCCGGCGCAGCTCGCTGCCGCGGAGGTCTCGCTCGACGCTCGTGCGGCGCAGCGAGCGCTCCCTGCCGCGAACGATCACGGTGTGCCCGCGCCCTCGCTGCTACGCGCGGTGCGGACGGCGCTCGCGACCCCGACGTCGGTGGTCCCTCAAGGCTCGCGTGGTCACCAGGCCCTGCTCACCACGGTCGTGCTCGCGCTCCTGACCCGGATCGCCGCGCCGCCTCGATCCCGGCGGGCGTGGGCCGCCTCGCAGGCGCGCGCCTTGCTCGCCCGCGTCTAACCTCCCGACTCGATCAGCGAGCCCCTGGCCTCGACACCCGCGGCGCGCCCGCCGGAGGACCCCCTCGCCGCGCGCAGTTCCGCAGCGGGCACGTCGGTTCCTCGAGCGAGCACCGGTCCACACCCGCGAGGATTGTCCAAGCA
>JAGSPR010000042.1 GCA_018262455.1 Deltaproteobacteria bacterium
TGCCGCTCGTCGAGCGCGCCGCCACGCTCGACGCGGCGGTGGGGATGCTGCCGGCCAGTGCGGCCACCAGCGGCCCACCGCCGGCCCCTGCCCCGCGACCCTCGCCGGGCGTGGCCGTGGTCCCCGAGCCCACGGCCCCGAAGCTCTCCGTGGCCGGCTTCGTGTGGACACCGGCCGTGGAGGAGGACATGGTCGAGCTGTTCTTCGACGAGGCCACCGAGCGGCTCGAGGCGCTCGCCGGCAAGCTCGTCGAGATCGAGCGCCGCCCCGCCGATGGCGATCTGCTGCGCGACGTGTTTCGCGATCTCCACACGGTCAAGGGCAGCTCGGCGATGGTCGGGCTCGCGCCCGTCAACCACCTCGCCCACGCCGCCGAGGATCTCGTGGGCCAGATCCGCGATGCCGGTCGGGTCGTCGACGGCCCGGTGATCGACGCGCTGCTCGCGGCGCTCGATGGCCTGCGGGATATGCTCGACCGGGCACGCGCGCGAGCGCCGATCTCGTACGATCCGGCACCGGTGATCGCGCGGCTGCGCAATCCCGGCGCGGCGCCTGCCGCCGCCCAGCCCACGCTGGCGGCACCGGCCAACGCCCCCGTCGAGCACGCCGCCGATCGCGGCCGCCCGACGATCCGCGTCGACTTCGAGAAGCTCGATCGCCTGCTGAACCTCGTCGGCGAGCTCGTGCTCGGTCGCGACGAGCTCCGGGGCGCCGTCGCGTCCCTCGGCTCGGTGACCGCGGAGCTCGCCACCGATCGCGGGGTGACGCGCAGGGTGGCACACGTTCGAGGCACCAGCGGTGGCGATTCCACGCGCGGACTCGATGGCCTCGGCGAGGAGATCTCGCGGGTCGAGCGGGTGCTTGCGGAGGTCACCACCGATCTCGATCACGGCACGGATCGGCTCGACGCGATCTCGGGCGAGCTTCGCGAGCAGGTGATGAGGCTGCGCATGATCCCGGTCGCGGGCGTGTTCCGCAAGCACGTCCGCACGGTGCGTGATCTCGCCAGCGGACTCGGCAAGCGCGCCCGGCTCGACCTCGTCGGCGACGAGACCGAGCTCGACAAGCTGCTGGTCGAGGCGCTCGACGAGCCCCTGATGCACCTCGTCCGCAACGCGGTCGATCACGGGATCGAGCCGCCGGACCAGCGCACCGCTGCCGGCAAGCCGGTGGAGGGCGTCGTGAGGCTCGCCGCCTCTCACCGTGGCAACCAGGTCGAGATCCGGGTCTCCGATGACGGCCGCGGCCTCGATCCCGGCAAGCTCAAGCGGCGCGCGCTGGAGCGCGGCCTCATCACCGAGGCCGAGGCCGACGCGATGGAGGATCCTGCGGCCCGCGAGCTGATCTTCCGCCCCGGATTCTCGACCGCGGCCACCGTCAGCGAGGTCTCGGGCCGCGGCGTCGGCATGGACATCGTGCGCCAGGCGATCATCACGCGGCTCAAGGGAACCATCGACGTCGAGTCCACACCCGGTCAAGGGAGCGTCTTCGTGCTGAAACTTCCGCTCACCCTCGCGATCATCCAGGTCGTGGTCGCCCGCGCTGGTGGCGAGACGTTCGCGATCCCGCTCGACGTCGTCCAGCGCGTGCTCGTGCTATCGCCGAGCGAGATCTCGTTGGTCGGCGACCGCGAGGTCTGTGTGGTCCGCGGCAAGCACGTCCCGCTGATCCGTCTCGATGCCGTGCTCGAGCTCGACGGCAACGACGGTGATGGCCCGATCCAGCTCGTGCTCGTCGAGCATGGCGGCCATGCCTACGCCTTGGTCTGCGAGCACCTGCTCGGCAAGCGCGAGATCGTGATCAAGTCGCTCGGCAAGCTGCTGACCAACGTGCCGTGCATCGCCGGAGCCACGCTGCTCGGCGACCGGGTAGCGCTGATCCTCGACGTGCCCGCGATCATCCGACGCGCGCTCGATCAGCCGGCCGGCCCTCGCCGGGTGGCGACCCCCACCCGCGCCGCCGGGGCAAGCTCCGCCCACATCTTGCTCGTCGAGGACTCCGACATCGTGCGCGAGTCGCTGCGCCGGATCCTGGTCGACGCCGGGTACATCGTCACGGTCGCGATGGACGGCGCGCACGGCCTCGAGCTCGCCAAGACCCGACGCTTCGACCTCGTGTCGACCGACGTCATGATGCCCCGCATGGACGGCTACCAGCTGACCCGGGAGCTGCGCGCGATGCCGGAGTACACCGAGATCCCGATCGTCATGGTGACCTCGATGGGCGAGCGCATCGATCGCGTGCGCGGCTTCGATGCCGGCGTCGACGAGTACATCACCAAGCCTCACGATCGCACGCAGCTGGTGCGCGTCGTCCGCAAGCTCCTCGGCCACGCCGCGCCGGCCACGGGAGACGTCCCATGAACGTGGTGATCGTCTCCGACGAGCCCGTGCTCGCCACCCTCGCACGCCGGCCGCTCGAGCCGCTCGGACACACCGTGACCGCGGTGAAGTCGATCCGCGAGCTCGAGGCGCGACTTGCCGAGCTCGCGCCGCGCGCCGCGATCCTGCCGCGCCGGCTGCCGGATCGTTCGCTGTTCGATACCGTCGCGCTGCTGCGGTCCGGCGCCGATCCGATCGCGATCGTCGTCGTCGGGCTCACGACGGGCGATCGCAGCCACGCGCGGGATGTCGAGGCGGATGGCTACCTGCAGGTCCCGTTCTCGGATGCCCAGGTCCTCGACGTGCTTGGCGCGACCACGCGCGCCAAGCGGCTGATCCTGCTCGCGGATGACTCCCCGCTGATCCACCGACACACCGTGCCGATCCTCGAGGACGATGGCTACGAGGTCCGCTCGGCGTACGACGGCGCCGAGGCGATCACGCTCGCGCGCGCGCACCAGCCTGATCTCGTGATCACCGATGTCGAGATGCCCAAGCTCGACGGCTACGGCGTGTGCAAGGCGCTCAAGAATGACCCCGCGACCGCGCACGTCCCGGTGCTGATCTGCTCCTCGCTCGGCGAGGCCACGGATCTCGAGCGCGGCTTCGATGCCGGGGCCGACGACTACCTCGTCAAGCCCGTGATCCCCGAGGAGCTCTCGACCCGGGTCCGCGCACTCGTCCAGGGCACGTTGCCCGGCGGCCGTGAACGCGTGCTGGTGGTCGATGACTCTCCGGCGCAGCGCCACTACGTCGCTGACTGCCTCGCACGCCAAGGCTTCGATGTCGCCACCGCGGAGGATGGCAAGGTCGCGCTCGCCAAGGCACAAGCGGTGCGCCCCGCGCTGATCGTCAGCGACTACGAGATGCCGAACATGACCGGCTTCGAGCTCGTCCACGCGCTGCGCCGGGATCCCGAGCTGCGCCAGATCCCGGTGATCATGCTGACCGCGCGCGACTCGAAGCGCGACATGGCGCAGATGCGCGCCGCTGGAGCCTCGGCGTACCTCGTCAAGCCGTTCTCGCAGGACAAGTGCATCGCTCTCGTCGAGCGCACGCTGGCCGAGCGTCGGCTGATGGCCTACAAGGAGGCGTCATCGTTATTCATCTCGGAAGGCGCACGCGCCGCCGCCGAGGAGCGGGCGACGAGCGGGACGCTGCTCGCGTTCCGCGCCGACGAGCGGATCGTCAGCGTCATGTTCTCGGATCTCGTCGGGTTCACGCCGATGTCGGCCTCGCTGTCGCCGTCGCAGCTGATCGCGCTGCTCAACGACTACTTCGACGTGATGTGTCCGATCGTGAAGCAGTACGGGGGCGACATCGACAAGTTCATCGGCGACGCGATCATGGCGATCTTCGAGAACCAGCGCGGCCACGCGCCCGCTCCGGAACGCGCCACGCGTGCCGCCCTCGCGATGCAGGCGGCGATGCAGGGCTTCAACGAGGGGCGCACGATCCAGCTCGCGATGCGGATCGGCATCAACACGGGACCGGTCGTGCGCGGAGATCTCGGCGCGCGGGTGTTCCGGCGCGACTACACGGTGATCGGAGACACCGTCAACCAGGCGAACCGCTACGAGAGCCGGTGTCCGCCCGGCGAGGTGCTCGTCAGTGGGTCGACCCGGACGGCCCTCGGCGACCGCGTCCAGGTCCGCGAGATCACGGGCCTGGCGCTGAAGGGCGTCGCCCTGCCTGTCACCGCCTATGTCGTCGAGGCGATCGACGAGGAGGTGCCGCAGCCATGACCGAACCGAGGAAGATCCGGGTCCTCATCGTCGATGACTCGCTGTTCATGCGCGCGGCGATCGCGAAGACGCTCGCGCGCGGACCGTTCGAGGTCGTCGGCCAGGCCAAGGACGGCACGGACGCGCTCGCCCAGGTGACGAAGCTCCTGCCCGATGTCATCACGATGGACTTCAACATGCCCGGGATGAACGGCGCCGAGACGGTGCGAGCGCTGATGCAGCAGCGCCCGACGCCGGTCGTCATGTTCTCGGCCCACACGAAGCAGGGCGCGCGCGAGACGTTCGATGCCCTCGCTGCCGGCGCGGTCGACTTCGTGACCAAGCCCGCCGGCGAGGTCTCGGTCGACCTGTCGAAGATCGCCGAGGAGCTCCAGCGCAAGGTGACGGCTGCGGCCTCGGCGCGACCGCGGGCCGCGAACCTGCCGCCGCCGCCAGCGGCCGTGTCCGGCCCGATCACCACGCCGATCTCGCGCCAGACCTTGCCCGGGGCACTGCCACGGCTGTGTGTCATCGCGGTCTCGACCGGCGGGCCCGCCGCACTGTCCGAGGTCCTCCCTGCCCTGCCGAGCGACCTCCGGGTCGCCGTCGTGGTCGTCCAGCACATGCCGGCCGGCTTCACCGCCGCGCTCGCCGAGCGCCTCGACGCTGCCAGCCGCGTCACCGTCCGCGAGGCCCAGGCCGGCGATCGCCCGCTCGCGGGGTCGGTCCTGATCGCGCCCGGCGATCGCCACGTCGAGTTCGACGATCGCGGGTTCGTGGTCCTCACCGACGGACCGCTCGTCAACGGCTGCCGGCCTTCCGCGGACGTCACGATGCTGTCCGCCGTGAAGGTCTACGGCCGGCGCACGCTTGGACTCGTGATGACCGGGATGGGCAAGGACGGGGCCGCCGGGGCGCTCGCGATCAAGCGCGCGGAGGGTAAGACGGCGGCGCAGGACCAGCTCAGCTCGGTGATCTACGGGATGCCCAGGGCGGCGGTCGAGCTGGGAGCTGTCGACGAGGTCGTCCCGCTCGCCGACATCGCGACATGGCTGCGGTACGCTTGACCCTTGTCGATCCTCGCTTCGCAAATGATCGGGTTTGTCGGTGCCGGCAACATGGCGGAGGCCCTGATCCGCGGCCTGGTGCGCGGAGGCCATGTCACGCCCGATCGCATCATCGCGTCCGGCCCGCGCCGCGAGCGGCTCGACAAGCTGCGCGCGACGTACGGCATCACCGTCACCACCGATAACCGCGAGCTCGCGCGCACCGCGAACCTGTGCGTGCTGTCCGTCAAGCCGCAGATCCTCGACAAGGTTCTCGGAGAGATCGGCGATCAGCTGAGGCCCGGCACGCTCGTCATCTCGATCGCCGCCGGCGTCGATACCGCGACCATCGAGGCGGCTGTCGCCGACGGCGTTCGCGTCATCCGCGCGATGCCAAACACTCCCGCGCTCGTCGGTGCGGGGGCCACCGCGATCGCGGCGGGCCTGCATGCGAGCGAGGCCGATCTCGCCACCGCGCGTGCCGTGTTCGACGCCGTGGGCATCACGGTCACGCTCGACGAGGGCCACCTCGACGCGGTGACCGGGCTGTCGGGCTCGGGACCGGCCTACATCTTCCTCATCCTCGAGGCGCTGTCCGATGCCGGCGTCAAGGTCGGGCTGTCCCGCCGCAACGCACAGCTGCTCGCCGCCCAGACCGTGATGGGCTCGGCGAAGATGCTGCTCGAGACCGACGAGCACGTCGGCCGGCTCAAGGACATGGTCACCTCGCCCGGGGGCACCGCGATCGCCGGCCTCCACACGCTCGAGGAGGGGGGGCTGCGAACGACGCTGATCAACGCCGTCGAGACCGCGACCAAGCGTGCCCGAGAGCTCGGCCGCGGAGGCAAGTGATCCTCATGGCCGCGAATGAACGAGCGGTCACGTTCGACGTGCTCGTGCAGCCACGGGCGTCGCGGATCAAGATCGGGCCGCGTCATGACGGCCGGATCAAGATCGCGGTCACCGCGCCACCGGTCGACGGGGAGGCCAACGCGGCCGTGATCGAGGTCGTCGCCAAGGCGCTCGGCGTCTCCAGGAGCGCGGTCGAGGTCGTGGCTGGCGCGTCGTCGCGCCGCAAGACCCTGCGCGTGACCGGCGTGACTCGCGATCAGATCGAAGAGCTGATCGCGTGAGGCGCGCGCTCGCCGTGCTGGCGCTCGCGAGCTGTGCCGGCCAGACCGGCACGGTCACGCTCGAGCTGACCACGGCGCCCGGCTCCACGCTGCTCGACGGGGTCCAGCACCTGCGCGTCACGGTCACCGACCCGCACACCGTCGTGGAGTCCGATCGAACGGAGTCCGGATTCGATCTCGCGCTCGAGATCGACGCCACCGGTGCCGCGGGGGCGCTCGTCGTCGAGGGATTCGACTCCGGTGGTTCGCTGATCGCCGCCGGCAGCTCGCCGCCGTTCCCGGTCGCGGCGATCAGTGCGCGCATCGTCGTCTACATGGCCCAGCCACTGACGATCGGCTCGTCGCCCGCGCGCCTGCCGGCCTCGCGCACCGGGGTTGCGAGCGCCCCCCTGACGTTCGGCCTCGTGCTCGCCGGGGGCCAGGACGCCGCGGGCGCGAAGACCGACGCGATCTTCATCTACAACGCGTACGATCACTCGCTGCTCGGCGGGCTGCCGATGCCGGCACCGCGTGCGTTCCAGACCCTCGCGGTCGGCTCGAACAACGCGGTCTCGATCTTCGGCGGCGTCGACGCCACCGACATCCCATCCGGATCGCTGTGGCGGTTCGACACCACGGCGCCCCCCAGTGGCTCCTACAACGTGCTCCCGGAGCAGCCCGCCCTGGCACGCCAGGCGAGCTCGGCGATCCAGCTCGGCCCCGAGCGCTTCGTCATCACCGGCACGCCGCCGATCGATCTGGCGCTCACCACGCTGACCCCTCGGACCGACCTAGCCTCGCTGCCCCCCAACGGTGCGGCGGTGTCGGTCGCCGGCCAGCGAATCGGGTTGTTCGCCGACCATCCGATCCATCGGCTGCAGGGGGACAGCTTCGATGAGCTGGCGGTCTCGGTCGAGCCGACCGCCACGGTGACCGCGCTGTCCGACGGACGGGTCGCGTTCGTCGGGCCCGACACGCCGGCGAGCCGCGATGTCCTCGTGGTGCTCGTCGCCGACGGCACGGCTGCCCGGATCCCCGGCGTGTTGTCGACCGAGCGTCAGCGCGCCGCCGCCGCGGCCTCCACGCGGTACCTCGTCGTGGCGGGTGGCGCCGATCTGCTCGGCGCTCCGATCGCCAACGCCGACGTCCTCGATGCGACGACGCTGGCGCGGATCGCCACCATCCCGTGCTTCCCGCGCACGGGAGCGACGGCGTACTTGCTGCCCAACGATCAGATCGCGATCGTGGGCGGAGAGCCCGCCAACGATGTGATCGAGCTGTTCACGCCGCCGCCCATCGACCTGCCCTGACGAGCCGCGCCGGGGTATCACTACCCATGCCCATGCTCAAACGAACCAGCACTGCCGTCTGGCACGGCTCCGGCCTCAAGGGGACCGGCGCGATCTCGACCCTGTCCGGCGCAATCAAGGACCAACCCTACGGGTTCAACACGCGGTTCGCCTCCGAAGACGGCAAGGCCGGGACGAATCCGGAGGAGCTGATCGCCGCGGCGCATTCGAGCTGCTTCACCATGGCGCTCGCGTTCCAGCTGTCCAACGCCGGCCACGAGCCGGCCGAGCTCAAGACGCTCGCGACGGTCGAGATGGAGAAGCAGGACGTCGGCTGGACGATCACGAAGATCGCGCTCGAAGTCCAGGGCAGCGTCCCCGGCGTGACGGCCGAGCAGTTCAGCGAGCTCGCGGGCGTGGCCAAGACGAACTGCCCGATCTCGCGCGCCCTCGGGTCCGTGCCGATCTCGATGACCGCCAAGCTGCTGTGACAGCGAGCGCGTTGGTCCTCTACTGCGCGCGCTCGACCATGTAGCCCGCGCGCTCGAGCAGCGCGGGCAAGCCGTGGGCCCCCGCGAGGTGTCCGAGCCCGACCGCGACGAACGCGCCACCTCGCGCGAAGTACGGCTCGAGCTTGCCGAGCCACGCCTGCGTCCGCTCGTCGAGCAGCTTGGTGGACTGGCCCTGGACCAGGATGCGTTCCATGATCGCGAGGTCGCCCGTGACGTAGAACGCGCGCATCTGATCGAGCTCGCAACGCATCGTGCGACGGGCGTGGATCGCCTGCTGGAGGTCGGGAATCGTCACCGCATCCGCGAGCGCCGCCAGCTGGACATCCCAGCTCTCGAGGTTGTCGATCGGGAGCTTGCGAGTCCTGGCGCGGTCCACGAGCGCGGCGTCCATCGACGGCGACGGCGACGGTGCGAGCTTCGCCGTGAGCCGGGTCATCGCGAACCAGGGCCGCGCCCGCTTGAGGGCGTCCTCCCGGATCGTGCCGCGCAGCGCATCGCGCAGGTCGTACCAGTCATCGGCGGGTAGCTGCGCGTCGAGCCCCAAGCCGGTCGGCAGCCGCGCGAGCTCGCCGGCCTGGTCCGGATCGGGTTCGCGGTCACCGAGCTCCGACACGAACCGTGGTGAGGATTCGAGGGCTGCCCACACCGCGGTCGGCACGTCTGCGGCGCCGGCGTTGTGGATCGTCCCGTAGATCCACACGACGGGCCCGCCGCCACGCTGGACCCGCCACAAGAACGGCCTCGGTGCCACCGCTGGACGGGGCACGATCACGCACGCGGGCTGGGTGCCGCCGCACCCGACCAGCGCCAGCACCACGAAACCCAGGGAGATCCGGCGCATCGACCCAGAGCGTGACACGCGCCGCCCCTGCATCCCCTCGCCGTTACCGGCGTTTGCTGATCCGTCGAGGCCTGCGCGCAACATCGGCCGTCGCAGCCCGGCTTGCCGTAGAATGAAGACCTTGCGGGTGCGGCCGAGCCAGGAGCACACGTCACCCTTGGTGGCGGACGGTCAGGCCACGCAGACCGTGGTCGATCTCGAGCACGTCCCGGCGAACCCAACACCGGAACAGCTGCGCGAGATCGCGCAGACGATCGGGCTCCCTGACCGGTTCGAGGTCATCGGCCTGGTCGGACGCGGCGGCATGGGCTTCGTGCTCGAGGCGCGCGATGCCCGGCTCGGCCGCGAAGTGGCCCTCAAGGTGCTGGCGCGCACGAAGAAGTACGACGAGATCGCGCGGGCGCGGTTCGAGCAGGAGGCCCGCGCGGTCGCCGGCCTCTCCGATCCTTCGATCGTCGCGGTCCACGAGCTGTCCGAGAATGGCGACTACATGGTCATGGAGCTGATCCGCGGCGAGACGCTGCGCGATCGGCTCGCGCGGAACAGGCCGTTCCCGACCGACGAGGTCCGCCGGCTCGGCATGGCGCTGTGCAGGGCCCTCGCGGTCGCGCACGGCGCGCGGATCATCCACCGCGACGTCAAGCCATCGAACGTGCTCTACGAACATCCCAGCGGGCGCATCCTGCTCACCGATTTCGGCATCGCCACGGTCCAGCAGGAGACCGATCTCACCGCGACCGGGATGACGCTCGGGACACCGGCGTACATGGCGCCCGAGCAGCTGCGGAGCGCCAACGTCGATCCTCGCGCGGACCTCTACAGCGTTGGCGCGTCGCTGTTCGAGGCGGCGACTGGACGTCGGCTCAACGGCGCGGACGGCCCCTGTCCGGATCCCGCCGCCGCGGTGCTCGAGGCGACCCGCGATCAACGCCTCGCACATGCGATCGCCAAGGCCACCTCGATGCAGGCGAGCGACCGGTATCAGACGGCCGAGCAGCTCGCCGACGCACTCAACGACGAACCGGCCCCGATGCCGACCGCGCTTGGCGTCGCCCCGGTCATGCGCGCGAAGCCGCCCACCGCCCCACCGCCGGTCGCGCCGGTCGTGTCGGTCGTGCATGTCAGGCCACCGATCCAGCCGCCGGCCGGACGCACCAGGCTGGCATCGATCCCCCCTCCGGTGCCGCCCGTCGCACGCAGCAAGCCACCCACCAACCCGCCGCCGGCCTCCCCGGTCGAGCCGATGCCGCCCAGCGCGCCGAACCTGCCGGCGGGAACGCCGAGCTTCGCGCGCCCCCAGCGTCCCCGGATGCGCGAGCCGCAGATCGCGTGGCCGCGGCTGATCGCGGCGATCGTCGCGGTGTTCCTCGTCGCAGGTGGCATCACGTATCTCGCGGTCCGGCGATCGGGTACCGACGAGGCTCCGCGCGCGAACCTGATCGCCGTGTTGCCGTTCGACAATCGCTCCGGCGACCCCGCGCTGGGGTTCGCGCAGGTCGGGCTAACGAGCGTCATCTCCGACGAGCTCGGGCGCACCACGGTGCTCGCTCGCATCCCGTCGGACCAGCTCGATCCGGCGAAGCTCGGCAACGATCCCAAGGCTTGGCTCGCGGCTGCGGAGGCCCTCCGCGCGACGAACATCGTGCGCGGCTCGGTGCGCGATCTGCCCGGCGGGGGCGTGCAACTCCGCATCGAGGTCATCCACGACCACCAGCCACCCATCGCGGTCCTCGACCGCCAGACGTCGCCCGCCGAGGTCGCGAATGTGCTGCGCGCCGCCGTGCCCTCGTTCGCGGGCAGCCTCGTCGATGCGCGCGACATCCCGGCCTACCTCGAGCGAGGACACCTCGCGCTGATCGACGATCGGGTCAGCGACGCCTACAGGCACTACACGACTGTGCTGCTCCACGATCCGAACCACCTCGACGCCCTCTATCAGCGCGCGATCACTACCTGGTGGACCAGCCCGACTCCCGATCCCACCATCGTCGCACTGGACGCAGCGCTCGCGAAACCGCTCTCCCCGGCCCAGCGCGAGATCCTCGTCGCCTATCGCCTGCTGGTCGATGTGCAGTTCCCCGACGCGATCGCCGCGTTCACCAGCCTCGCGGCGCGCCGCGGCGACGACTTTCACGTCGTCTACGGTCTGTTCGAGGCGCAGTTCCACGGCGGCCAGCCCGCCGAGGCGATGGTGACGTTCAACCGGCTGCGCGTGCTGGAGCCCCGCATCCAGATCGGGATGCTGCACATCCTCGGCTATCTCGTGGCCCACCCCGACACGCCCGGACTGAGGTGGGCACGCGCGCTGCTCGGGAGCAACGACCGCAGCCGATTCCTGCTCGCGCGCGAGCTCGTGGCCGAGCGCGACTACCGCGCCGCGAGTGACCTGCTCGCGAATGTCGACGCCGGGATCACCAGGAACCCGTCGATCGAGTTCGCGATCGTCCGCATCCACCTCGACCTCGCCACCGATCGCTTCGATGACGTGGCAGCGGACCTCGCCCGGCTCGACAAAGACCACGTCATTCGCCTCACCCACGAGCTCGCCCTCGCGTACGCCCGCAACGATGCGGTCGCGCTCGCCGCCGGGCTCGCCGAGAACCGGCTTGCCGTGCTCGACACGGCTGGCCCGTCCGAGCTCTCCGAGCTGGTGCCGCTCGTCATCGCGTTCGATCATCCGGGATTGCGCACCCATGTGCTCGCCGCGCTCGACCGCCAGCCCGGCTGGGCCCGCCGCGGCCTGTCGTATCAGCTCGCGCGCACGCTGCTCGCCGGGGTGCCACCGATCACGCCATCGCCGTTTCCGGAGGTCGCCGCCACCGCACGTGCGCTCGCTGCCGAGCGCGCTGGTCAGTGGCCCGCTGCCGCCGCTGCGTGGCGCGATGCCGCCTCGCGTTCGCTCGAAGGTCGCTCGATGTCCGTCGCGCTCGTCGGGGTTGCTCACGCGCTCCATGAGGCCGGCGATCTGCGCGGTGCCGAGCTCACCTGCCGCGATGTCCTCGAGCCGCGTTACCTCCAGCCCCACTGGGGCGTCGCGGTCGGAGCCTGCCTCGTGTGGAGCATCGAGGGCGCGCTCGATCGTGATGACCGCCGGACCGCGCAGGGGCTCGCCGACAGGCTCGGCAAGCTCCGCGGCCCGGGCGGGACCGACGATCCGCTCGTCCGTCGCGCCCGCGCGTTACTCCAGCGCTGATCGAGCGCCACGTGAGCGGCCTCGCGCTCAGCGGTTCTTGGAGGGCACGGCGAGGGCACGGCGAATGCACCGATGATCGACCATGCCTGCCCGCCTTCTGGTCGTCTATTACACGCGAACCGGCGCCACGCGGAGGCTGGCCGGCTCGATCGCCGCAGAGCTGGGCGCCGACGTCGACGAGATCGTCGATGTCGCGGACCGTTCGGGCGTGCTCGGTTACCTCCGGAGCGGCTTTCAGGCCACCTTCCGACGACCTGCCCCGATCGGTCCGGCGGTGCGAGATCCGGCGAGCTACGATCTGGTGATCATCGGCACGCCGATCTGGAACATGTCGGTGTCGAGCCCGGTCCGCAGTTACCTGGACCGCCATCGCGGCAGGTTTCGCAAGGTGGGGTTCTTCTGCACGTGCGGCGGCAGCGGCGCGGATCGCGTGTTCGCGCAGATGGCGGAGGTTGGTGAGGCGAAGCCCGTGGCGACCCTCGTCGTGCGTGATGCAGACCTCGAGAGCTCGGCGCCAGCGGTCGAGCGGTTCGCGGCCGAGATCGTTCGGGCGCTGGGCGCGACGCCGCCGCCGCCCATCTCCCCGTCCCCCAGGATCCCACCCGGTCCAGCTGCAACCAAGCCGTAGCGCGCGTGCCACGACGCCCGGACGGACCGAGTCCCGGCGCACGGTCCGCGCGAGTCAGACGTCGGTCCACCCGAGTTGGCGCTTCACGGCTGCGAACAGCGCGGTCGGGGCATTGGCATCTTCATCCCACTGGGCTGCGGCGTGCGCCGCCATCGCTTCGGTCATCCGGATGAGCTCGCGACCGGTGGACTGGGCCAGGACCTGAACGCGCGCGGCTTGCTCGAGGAAGTACAGCCGATGCCAGGCGCTGGCAACGTCGTCGCCGATCACGAGGGCGCCGTGGTTGTCGAGCAGCACCGCGGTGGCCCCGTTCGCGACCGCGCTGGCGATCCGCTCGCCCTCTTCCGCGGTGTGGGCCGCGCCCCCGTAGGGGAGCCGAACAAGCCTGTTGTGGAAGTAGGTGGCGTTCTGGCTCAACCGGGTGTCCAGGCCGTCCACCGTGATTGCTACCGCGGTGGAGTAAGGCATGTGGCCGTGGAACACCGCACGCGCGGCGGGCCTGGCTTGGTGGCAGGCCCGGTGGATCATCAGCGCCGTGACCGCCAGCTCACCTTCGCCGTCGACCACCCGCCCGTCCAGATCGACGGTGACGATGTCCCCGGTCGTGATCTGCGACCAATGCGGGCCGAACCGATTGACCAAGAACAGGTCGCTCCGACCCGGGATCGAGATCGAGAAGTGATTGTCGATGCCCTCGTGAAAGCCGTACAGCGCCGCCGCACGAATGGCGGCGGCGAGGTCGCTCTTGACGCGGTCTACCTGCGCGTCTGCGTCGATCTCAACACGTCCTTGCCCGCCTTGCCCCTCCTGCGCCGTCGACTGCTTTGCCACGTGGCAAGGTTATCAAGTAGGCGGTGTCAGGGATCGCGAATACACCAGTTTTGGCTGAGCCGACCTACTCTCCGGCCACCATGTTGCGAAACAGGAGGCTGCTGACGTTCTCGTAGTCAGCAAAGGTCTCCGGCTTGATGCGGCCCTCCATCACGTCGGTGACGAACCGAACGCCGATTGCCTCCTTCGCATCGGCTCGGAACAGCGCCCGCATCCGATCGGCGGCTTCCAGATACTTCCGATCGGTGAGCAGCCGGTCGATCGCCGCCATGAAGCTCGCGGTGGAGGGCCGTGGTCCGATCAGCCGCTCGCCCAGCCCGTGATAGACGATGCGCGCCGAATCGCCGCGCTGATCGTGGGCCTGCGGCACGGCGAGCATCGGGACACCCTCCCAGATGGATTCGCGACACGAGCTCAGGCCGGCATGGGTGATGAAGAGATCCGCCTCCCTCAGGATCTCACGCTGCGGTGCCCACGCGAGCGTATGGACCGTCGATGGAATCTGCAGGCCGGCCAAGACGTCGTCGGGCGCGGCGAGCACGATGTCGAGCTCTGGTCGCGCGCTGGCCGTCTCGAGCAACCGGCCGATCACGTGCTTGGCGCCTGGATAGGAGGACGCCTTGCTGCCAAACGCACAGTAGATCAGCGGCGCGTCCGGTCGCCGTGCAGGATACGTCCACGGCGCGGCGTCCAGCTCGGGAAGACACGGTCCGACATAGGCACGGTTTGGAATGTCAGCCTTGGGAAAGTCGAGCGCCTTCGAACACGTGATGATCTCCGGATCCGATTCAACGTGGTAGTTGTATGCGCTGCGATAGTTGATCTGGGCCGCGTGGACGCCGCACGCCTCGACGAACCGGTAGAAGTCACTCCGCTTGATTGGATTGTCGCGATCGATCCACGGCCGTCGAAAGAACAGTGCCTCGTGACACATCCACTCGCGTTCCAGCTCCCGGCGCGAAAGCTCGCCTGGGAGCGCATCGCTCCACATCGGAGGCATGTCTGGCTCGTAGTACAAAGGGAAACTGCAGCTGACGCGGATGAAGGGAATCTTCATCTTGTGAGCAACAAGACTCGTGTCCGGATTCGGACTGGAGGACATGATGAGGTCGGGCTTGAGTGACGAGAACACGGCCTCCAGTCGGCCGGAGCTCGCCTCCTGCCACATGGCCAGGTCTCGACCAAGCCACCATTCCCAGGTGTCATCTGCGCTCAGCTGGTCGCGCGCCTGAAGGGCTCCCTTCGGATAGACATCCGGCAGATAAGGCGCGTACGAGAAGCCGGCCTTCTCGATGTGCCCCTGCATGTCGCGCTCGGATAGGTAGATGGACCTGAACCCCTGCGCGGCGAGCTGGTTGGCGAGCAGGATGGTTGGAGCAAAGTGTCCGTACTCGGGCGGGACGTGCCAGACGATGGTCCGCATGGTTCTCGATAGCCTAGCCGAGCTTCAGCACTCGCTTCGCCTCGGCACGCGCCTCCACGAAGCTGACCCGCCTTCGCTTGGCCATGAGGATCCGGTCCCGAACCCGGTAGCGTGCGGTCGCCGCCGGCGGCCGACCAGACGTTCGCGTTTCGGCGAGGACCGAGCTGGTGGTCTCTCCGCACAGGCGCGCCACCGCGGCGAGGGCCTGCAAAGGTGTTCCGCCGACGATATCGACCCACGAGGCGATGATCCCGCCTCCGTTGACGACGAAGTCGGGCAGACAGATGATCCCGCGCCGGTGGAGGCGGTCCTCTGCGTCCTCGGTGACACTGAGGTTGCCGGCGGGGCAGACGATCCGAGCACGCACGGCACCCTCGTTGTAGGCATCGATCAGGCGCGGGCGTGCTCCCGGCACGAGCACATCGGCCGGTACCGACACCAGCTGCTCCATCGTGATCCGCTCGCCGCGGCCGTACTTGAGAACGCAGGCGTCGCCATGTTGCCGCCGAAGCTCGAGCAAGCGCGGAATGTCGATCCCGTCTGGATCGTGGATCCCGCCGAGCAGCGTGGTCACCGCCACCAGGCGTGCGCCCTCGGCGTTGAGGTACCGCGCGGTCCCGGCGCCCACCTGGCCAAACCCTTCGAGCGAAAACGTGGCGCCCTTCATCGATCGATCGATGCTCTCCAAGGCCGCGCGCCCGGCCGCCACGACCCCGCGGCCCGTCAGATGGTAGGACGCGGGATCGCCGTCGATCACCCAGTCCGGCGACGATTCCCAGGACACGACATTCGAGCTCTCCGCGCCCTTGTAGATCTCGTCGACGTCCGTCCCCTCCACGCCCACGTCGGGACCCACACCGAGCAAGAAGTCCTTGTTGGAGAGGTATGGCTTGAGCGCATGGCCGAACGCCTGCAGGACGGCGCGCTTTCGCTCCGGAGGCATATGGGGATCGCCAAAGATGCCCGCCTTCGAGCCCCCGGACGGCAGGTCGAAGATCGCCCATTTGTAGGTCATCGCGCGCGACAGCCCGATCACCTCGTCCTCGGTGAGATCGAGAACCATGCGCGTGCCACCTCCGGCGGGTCCGTAGACCGTGCTGTCGATGACCAGGACTCCGCGCATTCCAGTCGCTGCGTCGTAGACTCGGACGACGGCCTCAGGCCCCAGCTCATCGAGATGCATTGCGAACAACTCTACCTGTCCGCGCTTCTCGTGTGCGTGCACGAGCGCCGATTTGGTCTCGCGGTCTCCGCTCGGTATCCGCTTGTGTAGGACACCGAGCACTGCCGGGAGCGAGGTAGTGTCCGGATCGAGACCAGCGTATGGTTATTGAGAACGTGGCCAACACCTACGCCATCCTGGGAGCCGGCGCGGTGGGAGGGTTCTATGGCGCCCGGTTGGCGCAGGCCGGGCTCGACGTGAGCTTCCTGCTGCGCAGCGATCTCGAACACGTGCGGAAGCACGGTCTGCAGGTGTTCTCGCCCGACGGAGACTTCGTGTTGCCGCACGTGCGGGCCTACCGCAACGTCGCCGACATGGAGAAGGTCGACGTGGTGATCGTGGCATTGAAGGCCACCGCCAACGATGTCTTGCCCGACATCCTGCCGCACCTGGTTCGGCCCGGCGGCACCGTGGTGCTGCTGCAGAACGGGCTTGGTGGGGAGGCGTCGATCGCCGCAGCGGCCAGGCCGGCGCGCATCGTGGGCGGCCTGGCCTTCGTCTGCGCGACGAAGATCGGGCCGGGAACCATCCGCCACTTCGCGTGCTGCGGCATCGACATGGCGCCCTGGACTCCCGATGGCAGGCCCGAAGTGCCGGGGAGCTCGCTCGAGCATGTAGCGGCCGACTTCCAGCAGGCAGGCATCCCGGTGCGGCTGCTCGACAACCTCGAGCTCGCGCGCTGGCGCAAGCTGACCTGGAACATCCCGTTCGGCGGGCTCTGCATCACGCGGGACTCCGACACCCGGCGCATCCTCGATGATCCCGATGGGCTGGCGACGGTGCGCGCGTTGATGACCGAGGTGGCCGCCTCCGCGGCGGCATGCGGCCACGACATCGACAACCAGGTATTGCAGCAGATGATCGACGAGACGCTGACCATGCCAGCCTACCGGCCCAGCCTGAAGGTCGACTTCGACGCCGGCGCCGCCATCGAGCTGGAAGCCATCTTTGGCAATCCGCTGAGCGCCGCCCGACGCGCTGGCTACGAGCCCAAGCTCGTCGAGAAGCTCTACCGCCAGCTGCAGTCCATGGAACGCGCCCGGCCCTCGCGGCTCACCTGATCGACGTGCGTTTCGAGCCGCGGCTGCGGTATGAGCAGGTATGGACCTCGCTCCCCTGCTCCGCTCGCTGGACCTGACTCTGCGCGAGGGTGACCTCGTCGCACGGACGCCGATCGATGGCTCGGTCACGGCGCGCCTCGCCACGCACGATCGTGTGGCCGTCGGGAGCGCGATCGGCCGCGCGCACGACGCGTTCACCGCGTGGCGGATGGTGCCGGCGCCACGGCGAGGCGAGCTCGTGCGCCTGTTCGGCGAGGAGCTGCGCGCTGCCAAGGACACGCTGGCCTCACTCGTGACGATCGAGGCCGGCAAGATCGCCGCCGAGGCCCGCGGCGAAGTGCAGGAGATGATCGACATCTGCGACTTCGCGTGTGGCCTATCGCGCCAGCTCTACGGCCTGACGATCGGATCCGAACGTCCGGGCCACCGGATGAGCGAGGCCTGGCATCCGCTCGGCGTCGTCGGAGTGATCAGCGCCTTCAACTTTCCGGTCGCGGTGTGGGCCTGGAACTTCGCGCTCGCGATCGTGTGCGGGGATACCGTGGTGTGGAAGCCGTCAGAGAAGACCCCGTTGACCGCGCTCGCGTGCGACGCGATCTTCCGGCGCGCGGCCGTCAAGTTCGGCGCGGCTCCGGCGGGACTGTCGGAGATCGTGCTGGGCGGTGCAGATGTCGGAGCGGCGCTCGTCGACGATCCACGCGTAGCACTCGTCAGCGCGACGGGGTCGACCCGAATGGGGCGCGCCGTCGGGCCGCGGGTCGCTGCTCGATTCGGGCGCTCGCTGCTCGAGCTCGGCGGCAACAACGCGATGCTCGTCGCGCCATCGGCGGATCTCGACCTGGCGACGCGCGCGATCCTGTTCAGCGCCGCCGGCACGTGCGGCCAGCGCTGCACGTCGCTGCGCCGGCTGATCATCCACGATTCGATCCGCGCGGATCTCCTCGTGCGGATCGATCGCGCCTACGCCCAGATCCGGGTCGGCGATCCGCGAACCCCGTCGACGCTCGTCGGTCCGCTGATCGATCGCACGGCCCTGGACGCGATGCAGGCCGCGCTCGGCCGGGCGCGCGACGAGGGCGGCGAGATCACCGGTGGCGCGCGCGTGGCGGTGGCCGATTGCGAAGGCGGCGCCTACGTGACGCCGGCACTCGTCCGGATGCCGATGCAGTCGAGCGTCGTGCGCGACGAGACGTTCGCGCCCATCCTGTACGCGATGGGATATCGCGAGCTCGAGGCGGCGATCGCGATGCACAACGACGTGCCGCAGGGCCTGTCCTCGTGCATCTTCACCAACGATCTGCGCGAGGCCGAGCAGTTCCTGTCGACGGCCGGCAGCGACTGCGGGATCGCGAACGTCAACATCGGACCGAGCGGCGCCGAGATCGGTGGCGCGTTCGGCGGCGAGAAGGAGACCGGCGGCGGCCGCGAGTCGGGCTCCGATTCCTGGAAGTCCTACATGCGGCGCGCGACCAACACGGTGAACTACTCGACCGACTTGCCGCTCGCCCAGGGGATCACGTTCGGCTGATCGGACCTTGCGCGCCACCGGGCGAGCTCCTCGTTGCCTACATGACGCACCGAAACCCACGCCGGTTGGTGGATCCGAAATGCTATCGTGGGACGTGCGGTTCGGGCTCGTCACCCTGTTGGCTGTCGCGGGATGCGGCCGGTTCGGGTTCTCCGAGCTGTCCGTCGCCGATGCTCCAGGTCCCGACGACTCAACCGACGCGGTGAACCCGACCGACACGACACCGTCAACCGACGCGATGAACCCCGGCGACGCGATCATGTTCAGCTGCCAGGGGAGCTACGCGTTCACGGTGGGGACCTCGCGCTACCGGATCGCGGGCACCGATCAATGGCTCAACTCGGAGGTCGATTGCGAGGCCGACGGCGCCGGGCATCACCTCGCGGTGATCGACTCGATCGCCGAGCTGAGCGCACTCGTGCCGCTCGTCGGCGTGAACCGGGTCTGGGTCGGCGTCACCGATCTGATCACCGAGGGGATGTTCGTCCGGGTCGGCGGCGGCGCTGCGAGCTTCCTGCCGTGGACGGCCGGCTCCCCGATCGCCAACGGGCCGGACTGCGTGAGCTGGGACCCGGCGACCAACCAGTTTCGCGACGAAGCGTGCAACACCGCCCAGGACCGCGTCTGTGAGTGCGACGGGATCCCGGTCCAGGCCGGCACCTACTGACCGAGCCGAGCGAGCGCGCCACGGTGCCCCTCTGACGCACCCCGTCGAGATCCGGCGCGCCTTCAGCTGCCGGCTAGCGCGCTGGTCGGGACGGTCATCACCAGCTGCTGCGACACGACGACGGGCTCGCAAGGCCAGGGAATTCATCCGTTCGCAGCGAACTTCGGCACGGCATGGTTCTCGCTACCTGGCTCTCCATGCTGACGCGCCTCCCCCGCCGCATCCTGCTCGCGTGCACCCTGGCATCGCTCGCCGCCTGCCAGACCGATCCGACGGGCATTGGCGACAATGGCAAGGAGGACTCCGCACCCGACCAGCTCGATCACGACGCGTTGCTGTTCGTGAACAAGGAGCGTTGTCTGCCGTGCGGCTTCTCGCCGACCGATCTGGTGAGCGCGGCCGGGACCATGGTTCGCGCCCCCGTCAAGCCGTGGATCGAGAAGATGGCCGCGGATGCCAAGGCGGCGACCGGCCAGGAGCTGTTTGCGGCCTCTGGATTCCGTTCGTTCGACACGCAGGTCGCCGTGCTCGCCAACGAGAGCGTGAACTTCGGGCCGTGCACCGCGACTGGCGAGGTGGCACCTCCTGGTCGCAGCGAGCACCAGCTCGGCACGGCAATGGATCTGGCATCGCGTGACGCGAGCGGCACGTTCGTGCTCGACGCCTTCGGTCCCAGCAAGGCGGGTCGATGGGTGGCGCAGCACGCGTTCGAGTATGGGTTCGTGCTCAGCTACCCGCTGGGCCGGCAAGCCATCACGGGCTACCGCCACGAGTCGTGGCACTACCGCTGGGTGGGCCGCGCCATCGCGGCCGAGATCAAGAAGAACGGCTGGTCCGTCCAGGAGTACATGGAGAACGTGGCTCCGCCGACCGCACTCGAGCCGATGGAGTGCGAGGCATGCCAGCCGGCGCGAGGCGTGCTCTCGGGCTGCCCCACCGAGCTCTCGAACATCTGGACCTGCGGCACGAAGCCCGACAGCACGGGCGCGCGCGTTCGCTGCGAGCTCGGTCTCATCACCTGCGAGGCGTGCGCGGACAGCTGCACCAGCCAGCCCACGGGCCAGGACGACACCTGCGCAGGTGGGGTGGCTCCACCGACGTGCGAGGACGGCGTGTTTGCGCTCTGGACCTGCAACGACGATGGCTCGGCCCGCGTTCGCTGCCAGAACGCCCAGACCGAGACCGAGCAGTGCGCGAATGGCTGCACCGCGTTCCCGACGGGCCAGGACGATCAGTGCGCGCCGTGATCGGTGCGCCCGGTCGATTGCTCAGCCGAGCGTGACGCGAACCGAGACCTTGTCGGCCGTCACGGAATAGACAACAAGCGGCATCGTGGCAGGGCCTCGGATGACGTCCCCTGCCAGCGAGTACTCGGCGCCGTGACACGGACAGAGCAGCAGATCCAAGGAGTCGGCGTAATTCACGCCGCAACCGAGGTGGGTGCAGCCCGCCGCGAGCGCCACGTAGCTCGGCCCCGTGTTGATCACGATGACCGGTTTTCCCCAGGCCGGCGGAGTGCCACGGACCCACCCCTTCGTGGTGCGCAACACCTCGAAGTCGGAAAACGGCAGGACGAGGATCCCGTCCACCGGGTCGGGAAGGATCGTGATGATATGCCCTGCATCGAGCGTCGCTTGCTCGGGGCCGCTGCAGCCCCCTGCGCACACCGCGGCCGCTCCGCCCATCACGCGGATGCAGAACGCACGTCGAGAGATTGCCACTCGCGCGCTCGCTAGGGCGCCGTGATGAACGAGTCGAAGTAGATCTTCCAGTCGCTCCCATCGAGCTTCGCGTGGAGCTTGCCTGGGAACAACTTCCCCGAGGCAGCCGGCGGATACGTCGCGGGCGCGCGAACGTCTTCGTCGTAGCTCGTACCGGTGCTGAGGAAGCTGTCGCTGACGAACGACTCCAGGACGGTCATGTGGCCATCGGTGGGGCTGTACGCGAGCCACAGATTGACCGTGAATGGCTGGGCCGGGGTCTGCATCTCGGGCGATGCCAGGTCGACCGCGTGCAGGCCCTCGCCAGCGATGCAGCCACCGGCCGGGTAGGTGTCTTGCGGAAGCACGTTGTACATGGCCGGCACCTCCGCCGCGGCCGGCGAGACCGTGGCCGGGCACACCACGGCGAGTCGCGTGGCATCATCGATCATGTACGAGTGCACGCCGAAGAACGCCTCGCCCCACGGAGCGCCGATTCCATCCCGGAAGAAGTCGAGCACCGCGAGCGTGAGGACGGAGCGCTGCGTGACCTCCGCCGGATACTCGAGCGGCCCGAATCCATCGAACGTTCCGGCCGGCTGCGCGTCGGCAGCGGCTCCGACCGCCTTGGGCACGATGAACCCGGCCTCGAGCAGCGTGCCCCCCTGGAGCAGGCCGTAGGTCTTCACGGTCTGACCGTAGACCGTGGCCGAACCTCCGAACACCGTCACCGGCCCCGCCGCATCCGGCGCCACCGGCGCGTCCGGGTTCGCGTTGTCTCCATTGTCACCGCATGCCGCGAGAAGCGCGCACGCGAACCACACCGACCTCTGCACCTGTGCCATTGAATCCCCCCCCCTTGAATGTGAGCCCGACGAAAGTGAGCCGAAACCATCCTAGAGTTGGACAAGCGCTCGTGTCCAGTGGCTGCACCTCCTACATCGAGCCGTCACCCAGCGATCCGATCGCGCACTGATCGAAGCCAGCGCTTCGAACCGAGCAACAACATGGATGCGAGCGCGAACCCGAAGGTGCTCACGGGGCCGCTACCGTCTGCCGAGCAGCAGCCGCCACGTTGGTCGGGTTCGTTGTTGCCGGCGCCAGTGCCGGCATCGGATTGGTCATCGTCGGTTCCCGCATCGGCGCCCGGGTCACTGCCGGGCTCGGTTCCCGGACCGCCGACGCAGACATCGTCCTGGCCGTTCGCCATCACCATGCAGCCCTGGGGGCAGTACTCGTACTCCACCGTGCCGCCGGCGTTGCAGTGCGCGCGCCGCAAATTGCCGGCTTCGCAGTTCCACCGCGGGCTCAGGCCGGCTCGACAGGTCTGCCCGACGCACTGCGCGCGGAACGGACGCGCCAGCTGCACGCATCGTGCACTGCCACAATCCGATGGACACGTGCCGTTCGGCCGCGCGATCAACACGATCGAGGGCTTGCGATCTTCAGCCTCGCCGTTGACGTAGCCCTGGCCGCGGATCCACAGCTTCGACGAGCCGCCACCGTCGAGGTGGATCGCGTCGCTGGCGCCGTGTGCGAGCATCACGTCCTGCAACCCGGTCCCCGAGCACGAGGTCGGGTTGGTCACGACCATGACGAAGTGCTTGCGATCTGCGGTCACGCCGATCGCGGTACAGCCACGGCCCGCTTCCAGCTTCGTGTGGTTCCAGTCATGGCGCTGGCCGCCCTGCACCAGCCAGCCGCCGCCGGTCGCCGCGTCGCTGTACGCCGGGTGAAAGGTTGGATCGTGCTCGTGGTCCAACGAATCGATCACGGTCGCCATGCCTCGAGCCCACAGAAGCGACGTATTGCAGTTACCCGCCTCGCTGTAGCTGTCGGAGTACGTCTGGTCGAATCCTCGCGCGAGCCCGCATGGATAACTCAGGGAGCCGCCGAAGTAGTTGGCGTTGATCGCAACGGTCGCGCCCTCCTCGAGGGCGTGGGCTTCGACGGTCTTCTGATCCAGGGCAGCCGTTGCGTGGGGCAGCGGGACGCGCACCTCGGTCGCATCGGAGTCCAGATCGATGACGATCGTGTAATACCCGCCCGAGACATCGTAGGTGATGCCCGGCGAGAGCATCGTGACGGCCAGCCACAGAGTCGAGAGCATCCCCGCGCCTCCTCGTGTTGCGTCCGGCCGGGATACTCGGAACCACGGGGTCGCCGCAAGGGTATTGTTTGCAGCGACCCCACGACGAGGGTTGCGTGGATTCGGGTACGATGGGGCCGGACATGGCTCGACTGATCTTTTCCACTGCACAAGGCAAGCAGCTCGTCGAGCTGGCGCCGGTGACCGGCATCGGGCGCCACCCCAATAGCGTCGTCCAGCTACTCGACCGGATCGTGTCGAAGGAGCACTGCGTCGTCGAACGCCGCGCGGCCGGCTTCGTGCTGCGCGACATGGGCAGCATGAACGGCACGTTCATCAACGGCGTGCGGGTGAGCGGCGAGCAGCTCCTCTGTCATGGCGACTCGATCAAGATGGGCTCGACCGAGATCCGGTTCGACGACGGGATGACCCCGGCTAACTTCCCGCTCCCCGAGATGTCCGAAGGCGCGATCCATCATCCGCCCGTCGACGGCTCGTCGCCCGGGGCCGCCCCGGCCTGGGCCCAGCGCTCGGTGGCCGCCCCTCCCCCGACGCCGGTGCCGGCGCCGGCGGTCAACGTCGACAGCTCGGCGCGCTCGATCGGCCAGCAGGTGCTGGCGCAGAGCAAGGAGTTCCTGCCGTTCGACGAGGCGGCGCGGGACACCCCGGCCCTGCGGATGGACTACGAACGGCTGCGCATCACCTGGGAGCTCATCCGCGAGATCGGCCTCGAGCGCGACGTCAACAAGCTGCTCGAGAAGATCCTCGTCGCGCTGTTCCGCTTCGTGAACGCCGACCGCGGCGTCATCCTCCTCAAGGAGGCGGACGGCTCGCTGAAGCCTCGCGCGGTCAGGCGGCGCGACGGGACCCAGGTCGCGGTCAAGGTGAGCTCGACCATCCTCGCGCACGTGCTCCGCGAGAAGGCCGGCGTGCTGACCCACGACGCCAGCTCGGACTTCGCGGTGTCCGAGGGCAAGTCGATGTTCCTCAACCGGATCTCGAGCGCGATCGTGGTGCCTCTGCTCCACGAAAACGAGGTGGTCGGCGCGCTGTGGCTCGACTCCGAGACGCTGGCCTCGTTCAAGCCCAAGGATCTGGAGCTCCTGACCGCCGTCGGCAATCAGGTCGCGATGTTGATCTCGAACACGCTCCTCGCACGCAAGATCGAGTCAGAGATCGTGACGCGCGAACGGTTCTCGCGTCTGCTCTCGCCCAACGTCGCCGAGCAGGTGATCAGCGGCAAGCTCGACATCAAGAAAGGCGGGATCCAGGTCCCGGATTGCACGGTGTTCAACAGCGACCTCCGCGGCTTCACGCGGATGAGCGAGGGAACGACGGCCGAGAAGATGGTCGATCTC
>JAGSPR010000507.1 GCA_018262455.1 Deltaproteobacteria bacterium
CGCGGCGCTCGTCACCGCGACCACGAACAGCGACGACGCGATCGCCGCCTTCGTCTCCATGCCGGCGGCCATGGTGAGGATCGGGACCGTGAGGATCGAGCCACCTCCGCCGAGGAGGCCGAGCGAGATCCCGATCAGGATGGAGAGAGCGAGGACGATGGCAATCACGGCCACCTTCTCTTCAAGGAGGATGCCACCTCTAACTCGATGGTTCTCGACGGCTTTCCCCCCCTGGTGAAACACCGGGAAACAGCCCGTCTGCCCCGTTTCGTTTCACGCCGCTGCGATCGGGTCGACGGCCCGCGCAGATCGAGCGCCGCTCGACCGCCGAGCGCTGGCACTCCCACTGCAGAGCGATCGCTCCATGCCTTCGAGTTGGTTGTTTGCTCTCCTAGGTGGCGCTCTGATCGGCGCCGCTGGATCGCTCCTGTTCCTCACCCACGGTCGGATCGCCGGGATCAGCGGCGTGCTCGGATCGCTGTTGCCGCCCGTCGCTCGTGATCGCGACTGGCGCCTCGCGTTCATCGGGGGCCTGCTCGCCGCGGGCCTGGTGGGCGGCCTGGTCTCGCCGAGCCTGGTCGGCGCGTCCGTGCGCTCGCTGCCCGTGGTGATCATCGCCGGCTTGCTGGTCGGCTTCGGCACGCGCCTCGGCAGCGGCTGCACGAGCGGGCACGGCGTCTGCGGGCTATCCCGGCTGTCGATCCGCTCGCTGGTCGCCGTGGCGACGTTCATGACGACCGGGGCACTCGCCGCCTCGATCGCGGGAGGTGCGCTGTGAAGCCCGTCAACTGTGGCCGCCGCTGCACCGTGATGTCGATCGTGCTCGCCGCCGCCAGTGGTGCGCTGTTCGGCGCGGGATTGTTGATCTCGGGGATGACCCAGCCGGCGAAGGTCGTCGGCTTCCTCGATGTCACGCGCTCGTGGGATCCGAGCCTCGCGTTCGTGATCGGCGGAGCGATCGCGGTCTACGCCGTGCTGTCCCGGCTCGCGAAGCGCCGGTCCGATCCGTGGCTCGACGTGAAATTCCACCTGCCGACCCGCAACGACATCGACGTCTCGCTGATCGTGGGCTCTGCGCTGTTCGGGATCGGCTGGGGCCTCGGCGGGCTGTGCCCGGGCCCGGGCCTGGTCGCCGCTGCGAGCGGCAGCATCCCCGCGCTGGCGTTCGTCGGCTCGATGATCGTCGGCATGCTGGTGCAGCACCGCACCGCGCGCGCGCGCTAGCCGCGGGTCATGGCCTGCGCGCGGGATCGAACAGCTTGGCCGTCACCGCCGCCTCGAGCGCGACCGCCGGTCCGGCGATCAGATCGTCACCGCGCTCGCCGGACACCAGCATCACGCGCCAGGTGCTGCCGCGGCGATGGAGGAGCGTGTTGATCAACCCCAGCCGGGCGTCTCGCGATCCGGCCGGATCGTACCCGCTGGTCACGATCTCCCCGCATGCACCGCCGGCGTACACGCGCTCGCGGAACCCATCATCGGGTGCGGAGACCGGGTCCGTGTCGACGACCACCGCGCCGAGCTCGGGGCGGACCAGCTCGACCAGCTCGTCCAGTGTCGGGCTAGCGCCGAGCATCGCCCGCCGCGCGTTCACGAGCACGCCGGCCGGCGACGCCAGGCTCGTGGCCTCCGCCCCGATCACATCGGCCGCGAGCAGTCCGGCACGGCGCAGCTGCTTGACCACGTCACGCCGCGGGCGGCAGCGCGCGGCCTGCGCCGGTACGCCGTCGCACGACACATCGCGCAGGCGCGCGGCCGACGGGGACCATCGCGCCCGCTTCGCGACGTCGTCGAACTGCGTTCCGAACCGCGTGATCGACGTGTACGTGCACAGCGGGTGCTCCGACGAGGCCTTCGCGCACCGCCCGGCGAGCTGCGCGCGCACGGGGCCCGGGGGCAGCTCGGCGACCATCGCGCCGTACATCCGCCGGCGCTCGACGTCGAGCTCCGGTGATCCCTTCGCCGAACGCCGCAAGCCGTCGTCGACCGACTCGACCAACGCGAACAGCGTATCGATCCCTGCGGGCTCGTCGGTCCGGGCCAGCAGCAGGAGTGCATGCGCGATCACGTCGCGCCGGCGCTGCTGCGGCGGCGCCGCGAGCTGCGCACGCAGCGTGGCGATCACCGGCCGGTTGTCGACGACACGCGCGGTGCGCTCGCGGAAGAATGCCCACTGTTCGTCGACCCCGAGAGGGAGCGACAGCACCAGCGCCGCGTCCCGGTCCTCGGCGCAGCCGTGTGCGAACGCCGGGTAGAACACTCGCATCAGCGGCTCGCTCGGTCGCATCAGCACGCGGATCCCGGCGCATCCCTCCGGCGTCGTCCCGATGAGCTCCAGGTCCTTCCCGTACCGCCGGGCGACCTCGTCGCGCTCGGTCGTGGGCGCCGCGGCGACCGCGCGCCGCAGCTCCGCGCGTGTCGCCGCGTCCCACGTCTTCGCCATCCGCTCGAGGTGTGTCCTGCGCGCGGGCGTCAGGTTGTACAGGTCGGCAAACGCACTCGGCAGCGGCGTCAGGTACTCGACGGGCACCTGCGCGGCCGTGATCGGCACGGGCGAGTACAGGTACCAGCCCTGCGGATCCCCGCGCAGCGGGCTCGGCGGGGTGTCGACGCGCGGCACCGCGGGGAGCACGACGCGCGCCGGTCGCGGTGTTGGCTCCACCCGCGGCGGTGCGGCGTCGGTGGGCGATGCGGCGTCGGCGGGCGGTGCGACGCCGGCGGGCATCGTCGGCGAGGCCGCCGCGTGGGGTGTCCGCTCGACGGGCCCGGGCGAGCTCGCGCGGCACGCCGCGAGCATGCTCAGGATCAGGCATCCGGTCCGCCGCGCGATCATCGCTTCATCTTGCACCGAGCTTGTCGAGTGAGGGCCGGGATTGGCTCACCACCTGCGGCGGAGCTGCGCACCTTCGATTCCGGACGCCTCGGCGTTCCGGCGCCATTATGCTGGCTGGGTGTCGCGGTCGGTGACGGTCGGCGGGTTCGTGCTCCTCGTGGGGTGCGGCCGTCTCGCGTTCGATCCGGAACCCGTCGCGACCGACGGCGCGCTGTCGCAGTCGGGGTTCCGGCAGCTGTGTGCGTTCACGCGGGTCACGGTGATCGAGAACGGGCTCCAGGTGGATGACCTGGTCGGCGCGAGCCTGTCGGCCTCGCTGTCATCGCGCTGCCCCGTGGCGCCGATCACGAGGACCGTCTCGCAGGGAGCTCCGGGGATCCTCGACCCGACCTCGGGGCGGCCGCTGCTCGCGGTCGATGACCTCGCGATCATCGGGGGCGGCGACGGCCCGCATCGCGCGATCGCGTACCTGCTCCGATCCGATACGCCCGTGACCTGGACGGGCTCGTCGATCGCGACGTTCCGCGAGCGGGCGACCGGGAGGACGATCGTCACCGGGCCGGTCTCGGACAGCCACGACTACGCCCTCGTGATGGTCGTCGCCGAGCCGATCGGCGGTGGCCGCACCCTCTCGGCGTCGGGGATGGCGGGGAACGGCACGCGCGCGGCTGGCTACTGGTTCGCCAATGAGGTCGCCCCGACGATCGCGGCGAACGAGCTGGGGTGGACCCTCGTCGAGTGGACCAACGCCGACGGCGATCCGGGCCCCACCGTCGGTGACACGTTCGTCGTGATCGAGTCCGGCCGGTAGCCTGACAGCCCTCGAGATCGGGCAGGATGCGCCCATGCAGCTCGATCCGTCCTGGTCCGCACGCGGGGTCTCGGCGGCCGACGTCGCCGCGCAGATCCCGTCGGGGGCGCGGGTGTTCCTCCACGGTGCGGCCGCGACCCCGACCCCGCTGGTCGACGCCCTCGTCGCGCGCACCGATGTCCACGGGGTGCGGCTCTATCACCTGCACACGTCGGGCACCGCGAGCTTCGTGGCGCCCGAGGTCGCGGACCGCATCCGCTCGGTGTCGTTCTTCGTCGGTCCGCACGTGCGCGAGGCGGTCGCGGACGGGCGCGCAGACTTCATGCCGGTGTTCCTGTCGGACATCCCGGGCCTGTTCACGTCGCGCGCGATCCCGCTCGACGTGGCCCTGATCCAGCTCTCGCCGCCCGATCGCCACGGCCTGTGCTCGCTCGGGACCTCGGTCGACGCCGCGCGCGCCGCGGTCGACAGCGCACGGATCGTCCTCGCCGAGATCAACGAGCGCATGCCGCGGACCCACGGGAACAGCGTCGTGCCGCTCTCGCACGTGCACGCGTTCGTCCACACCGATCGGCCGCTGCCCTCGACGCCCCCCCCGCCGTCGACCGACGTCGAGGCGCGGATCGGCGAGCTGGTGGCGGAGCTGGTCGAGGATGGCGCCACGCTCCAGGCGGGGATCGGGGCGATCCCGGATGCCGTGCTCGCCCGGCTCATCAACCACCACGATCTCGGCGTCCACACCGAGATGTTCTCCGACGGGCTGCTCCCGCTGATCGAGGGCGGCGTCATCACC
>JAGSPR010000508.1 GCA_018262455.1 Deltaproteobacteria bacterium
CGACATCGGGGCGCGCACGACCACGTGAGCGGGCAGGCAGGTGGCTGGCTGGAGCCTGACCCCTAGCGGAACCGGCGGAGCTCGAGAGGCTTGTCGGCGTAGCTGGTCTCGCCGATCGCCTGCTCCTTGGGCGAGTCGAACAGGGTGTGCATCATCAGGTCTTGATCATCGAGCACGCCCAGGGTGCCCCGATCGAGGGCGAGCACTCCGACGTGGCGCGGGAACAGCACGAGGTCACCGATCCGCGTGAACGGCAGCGGCTTGTCTGCGTGATCTCGATACACGCCGTCGGCGGCCCGCTCGCCCGACGCGAGCAGCGAGCTGAGCTGGGGCAGCGCACCGGTCCAGGTGTATCCGAGCCGCTTGCCCAGGCGACGCATGCCATAGACGACGAAGTCAGCGCAGTCCGAGCCCTCGAGGTGCTCGCTCTCGTGGCTCGTGTCGCTGAGCCCTGCCGAAGCCCAGATATAGGGCTGGCCGTACATCTCGGTGAGGTAGCCGAGGTAGCTGTCATCCCGGCGGATCGAGATCCGGAGGACGTCATCGGTGACTCCGCCGGCCCCCTTGCCGCGGCGTGACTCGGGCCCCGGGCTGGCGATCAGGCGGTCGCCTTGCAGCACGACGATCTGGTAGCGCATCGTGCCGACGCCGTGCCCGTAGTCCGGCGTCAGCGTCGGCCGCACGTCGGCGGAGATCGACGCCGCGTTGGTGGCGGTGTCGATCGGCGTGGCGCGGTAGTCGATCGGTTCGAAGTGAAACTCGGACGGGGTGTCACCGTTGGACATCGTCGCGACCGCGGGCTCGATGCGGTTCCAGCGCAGCTCGAGCTCGGGCGCGTTCGCGAGCGGCTTCGGACTCAGGCGCTTGCCACCGAGCACCACGGCCTTGGCGTCGCTGTAGACCACGCGCTTGCCCGCGGACTCGCTCACGATCGCGGCGTGCAACGTGACGTGCTGGTCCGCGCGCGCGTAGGCAGGCCGATCGCTGGCGGGAGCGTCGTCGATCGAGGCGAGGACATGCGCCTCGATCACGCGAGCGGTACTGGCGCCATCGCCGAGCTTGAGCGGTCGTGATGGGACCGTTCGCGCAGCGGCAGGTCGAGCTGCCTCACGATCGATGGTGGAGCCATCGGGGTTGGGTGCGCTGCTCGCAGCGCTACACGCGGTGAGGACGAGGACGTGAACGCTCCGCATCAGATCTTAATGCGTGAAACGATGAGGGTATTCCCGGTCATCCGGTCCGGGGTTTGCGGGCCATGTTTCGTCGCGGGAGTCCGAAAAAAGGGTTGTCCCGTTTTTGGGGGGATGACAACGTGCCGTCACCGTCACCGAACGGGGGGAGCGCTGTCGCTCGCGATCTTCAGAGTGTGGGCATCGAGTGGATGGAGGAACCATGTGGAGTTTTGCTGATCGAGTGGTGAAGGCTGTGTCTGACGTGACTGTGGGAACGGTGATCGTGCTCGTTCATGTGGCGATGGCTGACCGCAAGCGCCGGCCCGCGCTTCAACGTCGCCTGCCGTCCTGAGCGATCTCGGAAGGTTACGTCTGTAACCAGGCGGACGCGGCGGGCCGTCGAGCAAGCTTGACCGGGCTCCGAGCGAGCGCTCCCCCCAAGGGGGACCCTTGCTGCAGGGTGGCGCCGATCCTTGCTTCGCTTCGGACCGCCGTCGATCGGTTCAGCTCGCGCCCGGCTCGGCCTGCCGATCCCCGGTCGGCCGGTTCGATCAGAGGGTCCTGCTACCGATCGTACATGGACTCCACGCATCTCGCGATCTCGGTCCGACGCGCTCAGCCCGCCGATGCTCCCGCCCTCGCGGAGCTCGTCAACCGCGCCTATGCGGTGGAAGGCTTCTTCGTCGACGGTGAGCGCACCAACGCCGACGAGATCGCGCGGCTGGTCAGCTCGGGCGCGTTCCTCGTGCTCGAGCAGCACGAAGCCGCGGGTCCGCTGGCGGCGGCGGTCTACGTCGAGCCGCACGGGGACGGCGGCTACATCGGCATGCTCTCGGTCGATCCGGGGTTCCAGGGCATGGGGCTCGGCACGCGGCTGGTCCGGATCGCGGAGGCGATGTGCGAGGCGATGGGCGCCAAGTCGGTCCGGCTGCGCATCGTGAACCTGCGCGAGGAGCTCGGGCGGTGGTACCGGAGCCTTGGGTATCGCGAGGTTGGGACTGCTCCGTACGATCATCGCCCGGTGAAGCAGCCGTGCCACTTCGTCGAGATGCACAAGCCGCTCGTCGCATCGGCGCTGTAGCGTCGCAACTGGCGCGTCCGGCGGGTTAAGATTGCCGGATCATGCAATCTCTTCGTCTGCTGGCCGTGGCGTTTGCGGTGGCGGGCTGTGGCGGGGGTGGTGGCTTTCCCTCCGATGCCGCGATCGACAGCCCACCTCCGGGTGGCAAGCTCTCGGTCGCATGGTCGCTGACCGATACCGGTGGCCAGCCGATCACCTGTGACGACGTCGGTGGTCAGCTGGTCACGATGGTGCTTCGTAACCACAACGTGCAGGGTGCCTCGACCGAGGTGCTTGGTTGCACGAGCGCGAGCGGCACGACCTCCACGGTCGTGCCCGGGATCTACGACGTCGACTTCGAGCTCCACGGGCTCGTCGGGCAGCTCACGACCGCGACCCAGCAGCAGGCCGTGATCGTCATGTCGGGCCAGATCACCGAGCTCGCACCGGTGACGTTCGTCGTCGACGCGACCGGCGCCGTCGAGCTGAACCTCGTCACCGGCAAGGCGACCAACTGCGGGGCCACGAGCGCGTCGGGCGCCGGGATCACCGGGACCACGATCTCGCTGGTCCACGCCGGCGGAGCCTGCGAGCCCGTGACGTTCACGATCTCGGGCACCCCGGCGAGCACCTACACCGTGGACTGCGCCTCGCCGGTGGAGGCGCCGTGCATCGAGGCCGATCAAACGCTGACCGTCGTGAGCATGCCATCCGGTAACTACGCGATCCACGTACGCGGCAAGATCGGTCCGACCGATTGCTACCAGAACGACGACCTGATGAGGGTTCCCCCTCTGATGAAGTTACTGAAGCAGACACTGAACCTCGCCAAGCAAACGACCCCGGGTTGTTAAGCGCTATGCTGCCGCGGTGACGACCGTCGACCACTACCGACCCAATCTTCGCGATATCTTCTTCCAGCTGTTCGAGGTGCTCGGCATCCAGTCGAGCGTCCTCGGCAAGGCGCCGTTCGACAGCATGGACGAACCGACCGCGCGTGCCTCGCTCGAGGGCTTTCTCGAGGTGATGCAGTCCGCGTGGGCCCCGACGTTCGCGGCAGGCGATCGCGAGGGAGCCACGTTCGATGGCAAGGGCAACGTCACGTTGCCAGCCGGGTTCAAGAAGGCGCTCGACGCGTACTACTCCGGCGGCTGGGGCAAGCTCGAGCTTCCCGAGCACCTCGGGGGCTACGGCGCGCCGCCGAGCGTCCAGTGGGCCGCGTTCGAGCTGATGGCGGGCGCGAACCCGGCGATCTGCTTCTACGTCCTGGGCAACGCGATGGTGAAGATCCTGGACGCCCTCGGCACGCCGGCTCAGAAGCAGCGCTTCACCGAGCCGATGCTCGCGCAGCACTGGGGGGCCACGATGGTGCTCACCGAGCCGAGCGCCGGCTCGGATGTCGGGGCAGGTACGACGAAGGCGAAGCACGTGGCGGGCGACGAGTACCTGCTCGAGGGCGTGAAGCGCTTCATCACCAACGGTGACTTCGATCATCCCAGGAACATCGTGCACATGGTCCTCGCGCGGCCCGAAGGTGCCAAGCCAGGAACCAAGGGGCTGTCGCTGTTCATCGTCCCGAAGTACTGGGTCGAGGCCGATGGCTCGATCGGCGCCCGCAACGGTGCGGTCGTCACCAACGTCGAGCACAAGATGGGGATCAAGGGCTCTGCGACGTGCGAGCTCACCCTCGGCGACGGGATCCCGTGTCGCGGCCTGTTGATGGGCGAGGTCCACGACGGCATCGCGCAGATGTTCCACGTCATCGAGTACGCGCGGATGGCCGTCGGCACGAAGTCGATGGCGACGCTGTCGACCGCGTATCTGAACGCGCTCGAGTACACGCGCGTTCGCAAGCAAGGTGCCGATCTCGCGAAGGCCACCGACAAGGCCGCGCCACGCGTCGAGATCATCCGCCACCCCGACGTGCGCCGGATGCTGATGCTGCAGAAGGCGTTTGCCGAGGGCCTGCGCGGGGTGGTGCTGTGGACCGCGAACGTGCAGGACCGCGTCGAGCTCGCGGGCGGACATGGCAGCCCCGATGCCAAGGCGCTCGAGGCGCTCAACGACCTGCTGCTGCCGCTCATCAAGGGCTATGGCTCGGAGAAGGTCTACGAGCTGCTCGCGGTGTCCCTGCAGTGCTTCGGCGGCTCGGGGTACTGCCAGGACTATCCGATCGAGCAGTACATCCGCGACCAGAAGA
>JAGSPR010000509.1 GCA_018262455.1 Deltaproteobacteria bacterium
CTGCCGGCGACGCTGCGCGCGTTCTGGGGCAAGGGCTACAAGCCGCACTTCGCGCGCAAGCTCGTCTCGAGTCAGCTCGATGTCGATCGCCTCGACTACCTGCTGCGCGATGGTCACTACTCGGGCGCCGGCTACGCGACGTATGACCTCGACTGGATCATCCACGCGATCCAGGTCGCGAACGTTCACACCGGAGCCGAGGATCCGTCGGACCTCGTCGTCGACTATCGCCGCGGCATGTACGCGGTCGAGCAGTACCTGTTCGCGCGCTCGTACATGTACGCGCAGGTCTATCACCACAAGACCGTGCGCGCGGCCGAGTGGATGTTCATCAAGACGCTCGAGCGGTTCGCGCAGCTCGCGATCCAGGGCGCGGAGCCCGCGGGGCTGCCGATCGCCGCCGCGATGGCACGCGGTGCGACCGTCGCCGTCGACGATTACCTGCGTCTACACGACGTCTCGCTGTCGACGGCGCTCGATCAGTGGGCCGGCCACGACGGTCCCGGCGCCGCGGACCCCGTGCTGCGCGATCTCTCGGCGCGCCTCCTCGATCGCCACCTGTTCAAGACGTTCGATCTCGGCGACGACCGCGCCGCCGCGGACCGGCTGTGGCCGCAGGCGCTCGAGGTCGCGCACAAGCACTTCGGCGCGCACGCGTCGAGCTACGTGCACCTCGATACGGCGCGCCAGGTCGGGTACCTCGCGGCCGACGACGAGGAGCTCCACGTGATCGATCACCCGCGCTATGGCGCGGTGACGCTGTCGCGCCTGCTCGAGGACATGCCGCTTCGCGGTCGCGGTCGCAAGTAGCTCAGCGCGCTGCTTCGAGCCAGTGGCCGTACACCGCGTTCGCCGCCGGCAGCGAGATCGTCTGCTGCACCGCACCCGTGTTCGAGACGCGATCGAGCGTGAGGCGATCGCTGCGGATGATCCACATCTGACCGTCGACGACCGACAGCCCCTGCGGCGCGCTCGCGTAGGTGACCGGGGACACCGTGCTGGTCGCAGGATCGAAGGCGCGGATCCCGGAAGAAAACGCCATCCAGATCCGGCCATCCGGCGCGAGCGCCGCGCTGAAGCCCTTCGCGGTCGTGTTCGTGTCCTGATACAGGGTCGACGTGTAGCCGGCCGCCGTGCGCTTGAGGATGCTCGCCTGGCCGCCGGTCCGCGACACGACCAGCATCCCGTCCGTCCCGTTGAAGAACACCACCGAGCGCGCACGTCCCGTGAGCCCGGTCGGGACGAGCTCGACGAGCGGGGTCGCCGGTGACGGATCGATCAGCGTCATCGTCCGCGCGTCGACGAGCAAGATGCCGCCGCTCAGGGGGATCGCGAGCGTGGCGCGGTCGGCCGACAGACCGGGGCGCCCGAACCCCTGCTCGTCCGTGTACGGCAGCACGAGCCGCCCCGTCACCCGCTGCCCCTCGTCGACGCGCACGAGCTCGGCGTCGCCCGAGTCTCGACGCCCCGCGCGCTTGACGACCGCGATCATCTCGGCGCCGGTCGTGACGAGGCTCTGGACGTTCGCCTTGTCGCCGATGCTGATCGGCGCTCCGCCGATCCGCATCTGCGTGACGAGATCGAAGCGCTCGACCTGGCCGTGGGTGGACGGGAGATCGAGGTAGCGCCCGCCGACGAGGAGGCCCGGGCGAACCCGACCGCCGACACGGTCGTTGGGGCCGCGCCCGGTCAACACCAACGCAGGCAAAAGCCTGCCCGAACCAAGGTCGATCAGCGTCTGCTGGTTGTTCCTGGCGTTCGCGAGCATCGTCGGGTGATGCGCGAACGTCAGGTCGATGGTCGCCGTCCCCGCGGCGACCCCGGTGAACGTCAGGTCACGCGTCACGGTCGCACCCGGAGCGAGCATGGCCGGCCCGAGCGTCCGGAACGGGAACGTGTCGGCGGTGCCATCCGAGTTGCCGAACGTCGCGTTCGTGGTCGCGGTGACCTCGGCCTTCGGATTCTGGAAGAACCGCGTCGTCTTGTTGGTGACCGAGAGCGTGACCGTCAGCGTCGTGCCCACCAGCGTCGCCGTCGACGCGGACAGGTCGAGGTGGTCGGGGGCCTGCGTCACCGCGAGCGTGGAACCGGCGGTCGTGAACGTCAGCGCCGCGGTCAGCCCACCGAGGGGGACCTCGGTGAGGGCCGCGACCGGCGCGCTGTAGTTGCCGAGATCGTCGAACGTCCAGGCGACGTAGCGGACCGGCCCTGGCGCGCGACCGGCATCGGCGAACTGCGTGGTCGTGCCGACACTGGTGACCTGCACCGAGGGCGACAGCATCGTCGCGCTCGCGATCATCTGACCGGGCGTCGGCGCGACATCGACGACGTCGCCGACGCGGGCGACCACGGTGCCGGCGTAGTCGGCGTCCGTCGGGTTGGTCCAGGTCACGTTCGCCGTCGTGCCCGTCATGACGACCGCCATCCCGGTCACCGGCGCGGGCGCCGTGGCGTCGGAGTCGAACGTCGCCGACGCAGGCGCCTCCCGGTTGCCCGCGGCATCGACCGCGATGAACTTGATCGTCATGCCCTGCGTGATGTCGACGACGGTCACCGGGCTGGTCTCGCCGGATCCCGCGGCCGGATCCGGATCGGTGCCGTCCGTCGTGAAGAAGATCTTCGCGGGCTCGTCGGTCGTGAGGGTCACGAGCTCGGGGAGCGGATCGCGCGTGCGACCACCCGGCGGCGAGACCATCGTCACCGGAGCGGTCTTGTCGGAGGGATCGAAGCCGACGCAGTCCTTGCCGCTGGCGAACGTCCCTTCGCCGCATTCGACGCCGTTGCAGCCCACGGTCGCCGCCACGCCGAGAAGCAGTGCGAGGGTTCGGATCATCATGGTCAAAACGGGCTCCGCCCGATCCAGTGGCCGTCACGGTAGGTGAAGCCCGGAAGGGCCAGCTCCACGGTGCCGGTCGCGTCGAGCCGCTTGATGCCGGTGCTCGAGTCCGCGTGGACCTTGCCGTCGAACACCTCGAGCATCCGACCGGTCGCCGTCGTCGTCGGGATCACCTGGGTGACGCTGGTGCTGAGATCGATGTTCGCGAGGTCGGTCCGGCGTCCGACCCACAGCACGTTCGGCGTACCGAACGCGGCACGCAGCACCTTTCCGGTCACGCCGGGGGTCGGGTACATGGCCGTGCGCACGCCCTCCGGCGTGAAGATCGCGATCTGCTCTCCGACCACGACGATCGAGGGGCCCGCCTCGATCGAGACCGGGGCGAACAACGCGACCTGCGGTCGGAACTCGGTGAGGATCCTGTGCTTGATCGTGAACGTCGCCAGGTCGACGACGATCACGCCCTGGGCCGTGAGGCCCGTCGCGATCAGCAGCGTCTTGCCGTCCGGCGACATCTCGATGCTGCGATTCTTGCTGATCCCGAGCTCGAGGCGGCCGCGCTCGGTGAGCGTCGCGGTGTCGAGCCGCACGAGCTCGGTCTCGCTTCCGACGGGACCGTTGCGGTTGAGCGCCTGCGGGTGTCCGTCGGCGACGAGCGCGTAGGCGGCGACGCCTCCACGATCGAGCGCGACCTGCATGACCTGGCTCTTCTGCTTCCGCAGGGTCGCGGTCAACACGCGGCCGCCGGTCACGAGGTCGAAGCTACTGACGGCGCCCGCGGTCTTGCCACCGACGATGACCCGCCCATCGGGCGTGATCCCACCGCGCTGCGTATGCGATCCGCCGCCCTGGCCCGCCGGGGCCGCCGCGAGCGACAGCACGAGCTTGCCTGTCTCCGCGTCGACGACCTCGCCGGCGCTGCCACTGTTGTAGTCCCACGCGTTCGCGGTGAGGATCCGACCGTCGCGGAAGTCGAGGTCGAGCGCCAGGATCGTGCCGCTCGCGACACCGTCGAAGGTCCAGGTCGCGGTCGCGGTCGTGCCCGGCATGATCGCGGCGCCGTACGCGCGATAAGGCAACGTCGCGAACGTGCCGTCGGAGTTCGTCCACGTGATCCCGCCGGGGAGCGTGCCGGTCACCAGGAGCTTGGGCGCGTAGAGTACGCGCGTCGTATCGTTGCGGACGGTCACGTTGACGGTCAACGACGTGCCCGCGAGCGTCGCGGTGCCACCGAGCGTGACGAACGATGGCGCCGCCGTCACGGCCACCGTGCCCGCAGTCGCATCCACCGCGATGGTCCCGGTCTGCGCCGGGATCGGGACGAGCGCGTAGTCACCCGCGGGCGCGCCGTAGTTGTAGAGGTCATCGAACGCCCACGCGGCGTACCGAACGAGCCCTGGCCGCGCCGGCATTGTCTCGCTGAACGTCCGGATCCCGGTGGCCTCAGGACCTTCGAGCGCGACGACGGTGACGCCGGGGCTCAGCGTGTCGCCCACCGCGTAGGCCTGGCCCGAGACGGGTGAAGATGTGAGCTGGCCTTCGATGCGCACGACGACGATGCCCCCGAACCGGGGATCGGGTGGCGGCGTCCACGTCACCGTGCGGGTCGAGCTCGCGATCGAGGCGCGAAAATCGATCGGTGCTCCCGGGCCCTCTCGATCGATGATCCACACCCGGAGCTCCTCGGCGCTCTGGTTGCCGGCGAGATCGACGGCGAAGTACCGCAGCTGCGCGTCATCCGGAACGTTCGGGATCACGACCGAGTCCGGCTCGTGCGGACTCTCGAGCGTCGGTTGGGTGCCGTCGATCGCGTAGTAGATGGTCGCCGGTTCATCGGCCATCAGCCGCACGGTCCCGACGTCGCGCGTGTACCGCGGGGGATCGACCGCGATCTTCGGGGGCGTCTTGTCGAACGGATCGACCGCGAGACAGGTGTCGCCGTAGCGAACCGTGCCTACGCCGCAATCGCCACCGGCACAGCCGGCGTCGAAGGCGATAGCAACGATGCACGTCGAGATGACGAGCAAGTCCCGGATCATGCGTTTACCAGGCTCTCACGCCCATCCACCGAAAGCCATGCGCTCAGTCGACGACGATCCGCGTGACGCGCCGGAGCTCGCGCGTCGGATAACGGCCGTCGACCTCCCACACGCGGAACACGTACTCGCCGCGCTGGTTCTGCTTGAGCACCACG
>JAGSPR010000510.1 GCA_018262455.1 Deltaproteobacteria bacterium
CCCGAGATCACGGTGCTGACGTCCTGGACGTAGTACGCACCCTGGCGCGAGCGTCATCGTGGGAAACGGCTTCATCGCGACGAAGTCATTCGCGGTGTCGACATACGCGAATGCGTCGAGCTGGACCGGCGAGCTCGTAACGTTGACGACCTCGATCCAGTCAGGGTCCTCGCCTGCCGCGACCTCGTTGATCACGAGGATCCTCAGCGGCGCCGTCGGATCATCCGCGAGGTTGACCGACCCCTTGGTCGGCATCGCCGTGGTCTGGAACGCCCCGGTCGTATCCGGCAGGCGCGCGAACGTCGAGCCGGCCGGCGCGACCCCATCGTCCCAGTCGAGCCCGTCGGACAGCCGATGATCCTCGATGCGGTAGATCCAGATCGCGTCGTCGCTACCGAGCTTGAACCCCGAGGTCAGATCGTCGACGTCCTGCGCGAAGTGCGCGCCCGGCGCGAGCGACATCGCGGGGAACGCCTTGCACTTCGCGAAGTCGTCCGCGATGTCGACGTAGCAGTACGCGTCGAGCGGGACCGCCGAGCTGGTGACGTTGACGACCTCGAACCAGTCCGGCGTCTCGCCGGCAGCGACCTCGTTGACCACGAGGATCCCGAGCGGCGGTCCGGCATCAACCACTGACGCGTCGATGACACCCGCCGGCGCATCGGGGATCGGGTTGGCGGCATTGCTGCAGGCGGAGACGAAGACAACGAGTGAGAACGAGCGCATCGAGACTCCTCAGTCGAGAGCAAGAGGTGCAACAGCCGAGACGATCAACATGGCGAGGGTGGCGTCGCCACCATCGACGCCTGGCAACGGCATCGCCGCCCCCGACGAGGTGACGCGATCGAGAGCGAACCAGACGCGGTAGCGGCCCCTCGTCGAATCGCGCCACGGTTCGATGGCGACCGCACCGCCGAACGTCGACAGGCGTCCGCCACCGGTGAAGCCGAGCGACGCCCCGCGCGCGGCGACGAAGACGCGCTCGACGATCCGTCCGTCGAGCCAGCCACCGACCTCGAGGCCCTCGGCGTCACCACGATCGCCGATGCCCCACGCCTTGATGACCTCGGCGCCCGCGCGCACCCACGGCGTGATCACGGTCGCACCACCACCGGCGCGGCGATCGCGTACGCGGGCGACTCCGATCGAGCCGTCGCGGCCGACGGCGGCGACCGAAAGCCGCAGCGAGCGCTGGTTGACCGCGACGATCTCGGCGACCGCCGTCGTCGTCTTGCCGGTGTTGCGCTCGGGATAGCGCTGGCCCTCACCGTTGCCGACCGCGAGCGAGAGCCGCGCAGGCCCCACGGTCGCGCGGACGACCGCGGCGAGATCGCTGGTCGCCCAGCCGAGCAGGCGCTCGCTGCCCGTGCGTGACAGCGGCTTGAGCGGGTAGCCGTCCTCGAGCGTGCGGATCCAGGGATCCGGGGTGAACCCGAGCGCGCCGTCGAGCGCGAGGGGCCCGATCGTGGCGCTGCCGCCGACGTGGGCGTACTTGACGCGGATCACCGTCGAGTCCCCATCGATCCCGAGCGCTCCGCCCTCGAGCGCGGAGCGGATCGCCTCGACGCGCAGCTCGGCCGCCGCGCGCCGACCGAGTGCGATCCGCGCACCGAGCTCGCCGCGATCGAGGCGGAGCTCGGACAGGTTCGTGCCGGCCTTGCTCGCGTACCGCGCGTGTGAGGTCAGCTCGAGCTCGAGCGCCAGGCGCGACGTCGACCACGGCGCGAACGCAGGCGGCGCGGACGCGGCCGCCGGCTCCACGGGCTCGGTCGCGCTCGTCGTGGCTCCAGGGGACGGCTCCGCCGGCGCGGCGGTGGGATCCGGCCGGGTCGGGGTCGGCGGGCCCACGCGGGTCGGCTGCGCGGGCGTGGGATCGGCCGGCGCCTCGGCGGCCGGCGGTCCGGTCGTCGACGCGGATTGCGCGAGCGCGGCTCCGGTCATCGCGACCAGCGATGCGAGCATCGTCATCGAGCTGCGGATCACGGCGCGACCTCGGGGAAGATCAGGGGAAACAGCTCGCGGCCCTTCATCAGCGCGTGATCGGCGACCACCCGTGCGGCGTCCTCCGTCGCGAGCCTGACGATGTCGTCGACGAACGCGCCGTCACGCCCGGCGAGCAGCGGTGCGATCACCGTCGCCCCGAGCACGCCCTCCTCGGTCAGCGCCCGGCCATGTGCGCGCGCGAGCATCTCGCCGTAGATCTCGGCGAGGTCGCCGAGCCGCGCGCGATCGCCGGCGCTGCCGACCGCGAGTGCCGTCAGGTCGTCGCGGTTGACGCCGCGTTGATAGGCCTCGCGGTGACGGAGCTTGAGGCTGAGCCCGCCGACCAGCGCGTGACCGAGCAGTGGATCCGCGTCGGGTCGCGCCTGCAGGCGACGCTGGGCCGCGACCGAGCGTGCGGCCGGCGAGGCCCACTCGGCCGCGGACCACCGCGGGAGACCGCGGAGGATCACGCCCTCGCGTGTCTCCTTGATCTCGAGCAGGAGGTCGTCGTCGACCGCCGGGGTCGCCCCCTCGAGCACGACATTGAATCGGTACGCGGCATAGCTCGAGACTCCCGAGCCCACGCGCCGCGACCGCAGCTTGACCGCCGCCGCCCCGGCGTCGAGCTTTCCGACCCGCCACTCGGCGATCGCCCGATCGATCCAGTCCGCGACCTCGGGCGCGACCGGCGTGACCCGATCCTCGTACACGCCGTCGGGCGCGACCGGCTCGAGATCGCCGGACGCGAGGGCGCGGACGCCGCTCGTCGCGGGTGCGAGCTCCTCGAGCGCGACGTGGCGGTCGCCGCGGCTCCTCGCGGTGGCGAGCTCGTCGTCGAGGAGCGGATGGGCGCCGGCGATCACCGGACCCGCCGGCCGCCCCTCGGCGATCGCCGCGATCTGCATCGCATATCCCGCCGCCGCGCGGCGCACGAGCTCGGCACCTAGCGCGGCGTCCTCCGCTGCGATCACGAGGCCCGCGCCGAGCCGGCGCAGATCGCCGGTGAACGGGCCGTAGCCCGCGCTGTCGAAGTCGTTCCAGTCGACGATCATCGTCCCGTCGGCGGCGCGGAACGTCCCGGCGTTCTCGGGGTGCGGATCACCGACCAGGAGCACGCGCGACGAAGCCGGATCTCCGAACGCGCTCGCCGTGCGGTGCCCGCCCGGCTCCATCACGTCGCGCCAGAACAGGCTCGCCGTGCCGCGCAGCCAGTCGGAGGGCCCGCGTTGCATCTTCGCGAGCTTGCACTCGACCAGCGCGGGATCGCGAAGCGCCCAGAGGTAATTGTCGTCGGCGAGGCTGGTGAGGATCCGCTGCTCGCGATCCGCGACGCCGGGAGACGCGCAGCTCGCGACGAGGACCATGACCGCCGGGATGCGCACGGAACGCAATCGACCACGCGCAGGTGACGGGCTTATCGCGTGTGGGCCACAGCTCCGAATGTGACAACTTCGTCGCAGACCTCGCGCGTACATGTACGTCGCGAAGGCTCACCGTCACCTCGCCGTCACAAAACTATCGAGGTCGACACGAACCCAGCTACGCTGATCGAGATGGCCCGCTTCGCCCTCGTCGTTGCCGTCCTGTCGAGTGGATGTGCCGCCGAGCCCGAGGTCGACTGCGACGCGTGTCGCCCACGGCCGCCGAGCACGCTGTTCGTCACCGATCGCGGCGGCGATTCGATCCTGCGCTACGACGGCGTGACCGGACAGTTCGAGGACGTGTTCGCGTCCGGCCTCGCCTCGCGGATCGATCGTCCATCGAGCGTGCGCCTCGGTCCGAGCGGGCACCTCTACCTCGCCGGCTTCGGCCGCGGCGACGTCGTGCGATTCGACATCGAATCGGGCGCGATGATGGACGTGTTCTACTGGGACACGACGCTGCTCGAGGAGCCGGTCGAGCTGCTGTTCCGCGGCGACGACCTCGTGGTGCTCGGCAACGACACCCAGAACGCGGTCGTGATCGGGGCCGACGGGAAGGCGACGCGGAGCTTCGGCTATCCCGACATGCGCGCCGCCCACGACTTCGTGATGAGCCCGGACGAGAGCACGGTCTATGTCGCGACCGATACGCACCCGCAGCTCGGCAGCGCCCTCCAGGTCTGGGACGCCGCGAGCGGCGCGATGGTCCACCACTTCGCGACCGCCAGCGAGCTCGCGGCGGCCACCAGCGTCGCGCTCGGAGGCGACGGGCTGCTCTACACCTGCGACTACGAGCGCAACCAGATCCTGCGCTTCGATCCGCAGACCGGCACGCTCGCCGGGATCGTCGTCGATGCGACGAGCGGCCTGCTCGACGCTCCGGTCAGCATCGACTTCGGCCCCGACGGGGCGCTCTACGCGCTCGACCGGCTCGGGATCCATCGGATCGATCCCGACACCGGTCGCGAGCTCTCGCTGCTGATCTCCGTCGGTG
>JAGSPR010000209.1 GCA_018262455.1 Deltaproteobacteria bacterium
GATCGATCGCATCGCATCGCTTCCTCGGCGGGCACACGTGGATGGCCTCGATGCGCGGCGACACCGAGCACCTGCGGCGTACCCAGGCCAAGCTCGCGGGTGCCGCCTCGATCGACATCGCCGGCGCGCGACTGGAGAGCCCGGCCGGGGCGACCTGGCACCTGCCGGCAGACGGTGTCCCGGTGATCCCCGGCTCGCGCCTCGCGTTCGATGTCGTGATCCGCAACCTGCTCGTCGGCCATCGGTTCCCCGGCGGCGTGCTCGACATCCAGGACACCTGGATCGAGGTCGAGGTCACCGATCGCACGGGCAAGCGGATCGCCGCCTCGGGGCTCGGCCACGAGACCAACGCTGCCGACGAGGATACGCACGTGCTCCGCACGCTGGTCGTCGACGCCGCGGGCAACGTGCTCGAGGAGCACGAGATGGCGAAGTTCCGCACCCAGGTCGCGACGCAGACGCTCGCCGCTCGCGAGGCGCAGGTGATCCGGTACGCGCTCGACGTGCCGAACGACCTGCACGCCGCGCAACTGCCGCTCGGCGTGACCGCGCGCCTGCGCCACCGTAGCCGGACGCTGAAGCTTGCGGCCATGGTGTGCAAGGAAGCCCGCACCCGCGTGGGCCAGGCCTTCCTTCACGGCGCCCAGGGAGCGCGCGATGTCGTGCTCGATCCGTGCAAGGCCCAGCCGGTCACGCTGATCGCCGAGACCCGCATCGAGGCGGGGCAGGGCGCGAAGATCTCGACGAGCCGGCCGGCGTGGGAGCGGATGTACGAGCACGGCATGGCCCTGGTCGCCGCCGTCACCGAGAGGCTCGAGGAATCGCGCGCGGTGCTCGAGGCCGCGCTCGCCCAGGCGCCGGACGCCAGGGCGCGCGCGATGGTGACGATCCAGCTCGGCTGGGTCGCGTCGAAGCAGGGCCGGGTCGAGGACGCGCTGGCCCTCGTCAGCTCAGCCCGCGCGCTGCTCGCGCAGTCGGTCAAGCCGGGCCAGCCCGCGCCCAACCCACCCGTGCTCGATGCCGTCGCTGCCGATGCGCTCGCTCGCGTGTGGCGGTGGGACGATGCGATCGCGCCCGCGAAGGCGTGCACCGAGCACGCTCCGCAGAACTCGGCCGCATGGACGGTCTATGCGCGCGTCCTCGCGTCGACCGGCGACAACGCCGGCGCGCTCGCGGCCGCGACCAAGGGGCTCGAGCTCGCGCCGCGCGATCAGGATCTGCTGCGGACGCAGGCCACGGCCCTGGCCGCGCTCGGTCGCAACGAAGCTGCCGCGGCGCTCGCGGCGTTCGACCGGTTCCGCTCGCCGGACCAGTCCGCGGAGCTGCGCATCCAGTGTGCCGCCGATTCGCCGCGCTGCGCCCGCGATCGCGAGCCCGCGCACACGATGATCTTGCGCTGACCGCGGCTGCGCGCCCTGTCGCGCCAGCTTCATGTTCGCGGCTCGACCGTGGTGGCCGAACCGCGCCGGGTTCGTCAGCAGTCCGCGGGGCAGTGCAAGGCGTCCTCGCCTTCCTCGCAGAAGCCGTTACCGCACTGCGGGACGCACGCGCCGGTCGATGTGGTCTCGCAGCAGTCGGTCGCGCACGACGCGAGTTCCTCGTCGGTCTCGCAGAATCCGTTGCCACAGCTCGCGACGCAGCCGCTCGAGCCCGCCGCCTGCTCGCAGCAATCGGCCGGGCACGACGCGTGATCCTCGCCGTTCTCGCAGAACCCGTTGCCGCAGCTGAAGCTGGCGTTCGAGCCGCCTCCGTTCGAGCCGCCTCCGGTCGCGCAGTCGGCCGGACACGAGCTGCGATCCTCGCCGGTCTCGCACCTGCCGTTGCCGCACTCCTTGACCGGTGGTGGCGGTGGCGACTTGCCGCCCGCGAACGATCGCTGGGCGCACGTGAAGGCATCCTCGCAGCGCCAGCAGCCGTTGCGCACCGCCGCGACCTGGCGCGCCGCACACGCTGGTTGCTCGGTGGTGCACCTCAGGGGAGAGCCGTCGTTGCACGTGCGCGGGATCCCGAGCGGAGCGCAGCGGACAGCCTCGGCGCACGTCCAGCAACCGTCCTGCACCGCGAGCACGGTCGCGGTCGGGCAGGTGGGCTCGGCGATCGCACACACGAGCGGGCTCCCGTCGTCGCATCCGGTCACACCGGCGAGCGGCGCGGCCGGAAGCTCCGGGAAGCCCGGCCGCTCGGATCGGGACTCGTCGAGCAGCGGCTCGAACGGGTGCGTGGGCCCCGATCGCGGTGGAGCCGCACGCACTACCCGCGTAGCGAATCCCTCATCGGGTGGGTAGGTCCCAGACCGGAGCGACGCGGTGGACGCGGTGGACGCGGTGGGCACGTTGGGCGCGGTGGGCGAGATCGTGAGCGTCGGTGCCGCCACGCTCGGCGCCACGGCCACGTCCTCGGGCCTGCCGGGAGACCCCGGGCGCCCCGGCGCGACGATCGTGTGCACGACCAGCCGATCGACGAGCTGCGTGACGGTCGCCGGCGATCGCGCCGCCAGCACCGCGAGCGTGATGGCCGTCGCCGTGGCGAGCCCCGCGATCAGGCGCCGGCGTGGGCGCTGTTCGCCCCGCTCGAGCACCGCGAGCAGCGCTTCCATCGAGGCGAACCGGTCGGCGGGACGGTGCGCGAGGCCGCGGGCGAGCGCGCGCCGGAGCCACCTGGGTGCATGCCGAGCACCGAGGCAAACACCGAGGGCCTCACGGAGCGCGGCGCAGAACCCGAACTGATCGGTGCGGGCATCGCTGGCCTCGCCGCGGCGCTGCTCGGGTGCCATGTACGCCGGCGTGCCGACCACGACGCGTGGCCGCTGACGCCGGCCGCCGATCATGCGCGCCAGCCCGAAATCGGTCACGACGACGCGACCGCTCCGGCAGACGAGCACGTTGTCGGGCTTGAAGTCGAGGTGCACGAGCCCCATGCGGTGGACGTAGGCGAGCCCGCGTCCCGCGGCGAGGAACACCGCGACCAGCTCGCGCCACGATCTCGGCGTGCCGGCGGTCCACTCGCGAAGTGTCGCGCCGGTCACGAGCTCCATGCAGAGATAGAGCTGGCCGTGCACGACGCCGACGTCGTGCACCGTGGCGATGTTGGGGTGATGCAGGCGCGCCATGGCCTGGGCCTCGACCAGCAGCTGGCCGCCCGCATCCTCGACCACATCGGGACGCAGCAGCTTGATCGCGACGCGCCGATCGAGCGTCGTATCGTGGCCCTCGTAGACGACGCCCATCCCGCCGACTCCGAGAACGCGCCGGATCTCGTACCGTCCGACGCGATCACCGATCCGCGGCAGGCCATCGCTGAGCGCCGACAACCCGCGGCCGAGATCGGACACGAGCTGGCGGCACGCGGTGCAGGCATCGAGGTGGAGCTCCAGCCGATGCGCCGCCGCGGCGTCGATCGCGCCCGCGAGTAGCGCCGCGACCGTGTTGTTGCCTGCGCACGGAGTCATCGATCGGGACCCATCTTGCCCGCGGTGCGTCGCCGCACGAACCGATCTCGTCTGACAGACGGTGCACGCCACCGAGGCTCAGATTCCTGAGCCCTCACTCAGTTTCTCGAGCGTGGCCGCGACCGTGGGCGAGGATCTGGCGCAGGGTCACCTCGGCCATGCTCATGATCACGCGCAGGATGCTCTCGAGCTCGGTCTCGCTGACCCGCAGCGCGACGCGCATCCGCTGTCGGGTCGCCTCGACCAGGGTCGCCCGCGCCTGGTTGAGCTGGCGCGCCGCGGTGGCGCGATGGACGTGGTAGATCGCCGCGATCTGATCGATCCCCAGCTCGTCGATGACCGAGTGCCGGAGCAGGTTGCGCTCGCGCGGCGTGAGATCTGCGACCGCCCCGCGAAACGCGGCCTGGAACTGGTCGCCGTAGAGCCGGCGGAGATACGCGAGCTCGGGGTTGGGCACGCCGGGCGAGAGCTGCTCGAGCTGGCGGTCGTCGAGATCGCAGGCGCGGCGATCTCGATCGAGCTGGCGGATCCCCAGGCGCGCGGCACAGACGCGGAGCCAGATCGCGAGCGGTGCGCGACCGTCGTACGCCGCGATCCCGGGTGGCCCTTCGTGCGCCACCAGCATCTGCTCGCGCAGCATCTGCAGGAGCTCGCCGCGGGCATCGCTCGACAGCTTGAGGCCTCCGAGCCCTCGCTCGACCACCGGCAGGGTCTGGTGCTCGAGGATCGTCAGCGCCGCGCCATCGCCCCGCGCACAACCGCACGCGAGGTAGAGATCGGGGACGTGCCGCCGGGCGAGCTCGGCGTCGAGGTCGCCGTCGCGGATCCGCTCGCCGGCGAACGCGAACAGCTCGAGCGCGGTGATGCCGATCGTGGGGTGCTCGGCGCGCGCGCGCAGCCACGCGGCGCTGACCGCCGGCGCCAGCTCGCCCGCGGGAGGCCGCCCGAGCCCGGCGCACAACGCCGCGACCCACGCGTCGAGCTCAGTGGCAGTCGGTGGCACAGCTCGTCGTGGTCTCGCCTTCTTCGCAGAAGCCATTGCCACACACCGGCGCGCACGCGCCGTTCGGCCCGGTCTCGCAGCAGTCACTCGCGCATGAGGCGTGATCCTCGCCCGCCTCGCAGAACCCGTTGCCGCACACCGCGGCGCAGCCACCGCTGCCAGTCGTCTCGCAACAGTCGCTCGCGCAGGAGGCATGATCCTCGCCTGTCTCGCAGAACCCGTTGCCGCACTCGGCGACGCAGTAGCCGTCCGAGCCGACCTCGCAGCAATCGCCGGGGCACGCCGTGTGATCCTCGCTGCCGTCGCAGAACCCGTTGCCGCACACCGCGAGACACGCGCCGCCTTCGTCGGTCTCGCAGCAATCGGCGGGGCACACCGCGTGGGTCTCGCCGGCCTCGCAGAACCCGTTGCCGCAGCCGTCGGCGTTGGGGTCATTCGCGTTGAGCGCGTGCGGGTGGGGACCGCTCTCGGTCACCGACTCGCCGGTACAGGCGACCACGCACAGGATCGAACCGATCAGAACAGACAGACACCGCATGGCAGGCTCCTTGGAAATCTACGCGGAATAGCCATGCCGCCGGCAGAAGTCGCACGCGCGCGTCACGTCGGCTGATTTCGTCAGGAGCCGCGCGCGGTTGCGGTGATGGGCCGTCGGCCCCCCTCCTCAGTTACAGACGCCGTACTCGGTGCCGGCGAGCGTCAGGGGCGTGGTGAAGCCGATGCACGTCAGCAGGCCGGTGCACCCGGTGTTCAGCGTCTTGTTGCAGACCCGTCGGCAGTTGTTGGCTCCGCCGGCCGTCACGGTGGTGCACATGAAGTCCGGCGCGCACAGCTTGTCGTCGGGGGCGCCCGCGGGCCCGCAGCTGACGCCCTGGGTGCCGGTCGCGGTGGCAGGCGCGCACTGCGCGATGTTCTGCGCGACCCCGAGGTGGGTCGTGGTGAACACCCCGCAGTTCATGGTCGGTGGGCAGCCGCCGGCCCCGACGTTCGTCGGATCGCAGTTCGACGAGCACGTCGTCGGGATCCCGGTGAGCGGGTTCCCGGTGCCGTCGTTGATGTCCACGACGCACTTGCCGCGGGGGGTGCCGCAATCGGCATCCGCATCGCAGTACTTCCGGCAGGTCCCGATGTTGTCGGCGGTGAGGCAGACGAACCCGGCATCGCAGCGCCCCGGAGACGTGCACGTGCTGGTCTCGTGACCCGCCGTGGTGATCGCACGGCACGCAGCGCCCATGCCGTCGCTGCCATCGATATCGCATGCCGCGCCTGCACAGCCGCACTGCGCGAGGATGTCGCACGGCTGGGCGGCGCAGCCATTCGACGCGTCGGGCGCCAGCGGGGCGTCCACCGGGTCGCTCGCGTCAGCGGCGGCATCGCTGGCCACCACGGGGGGCGCGTCGGGCTGTTCACCCGAGGCCTTCGCGCACGCAGCCACGAGCAACCCGAGCAAGATCGCGATCCGGATGGTCATCGGTTGGGGGGGAGAATAAGGAAAACCCCGGCCGAACGAAAGTACAGACTTACTGCGCGGCGACGTGCTTCGTGTAGTCGACCGCCGAGAGCAGCTCGTCGACCTCGGTCTTCTCGGTCGGCTCGAGCTCGATCATCCAGCCCGTGCCGTAGGGCTCGGAGTTGACGAGCTCGGGGGAGTCCTTGAGCACGGCGTTGACCGCGGTGACCCGGCCCGAGACCGGCGCGTACAGATCGGAGACGCTCTTGACGCTCTCGATCGTACCGAACCGCTGGCCCTTGGTGACGAGGTCGCCTTCCTTGGGCAGGTCGACCAGGGTGATGTCGCCGAGCGCATCGACGGCGAACTGGGTGATGCCAACCCGCCACTTCGAGCCGGCTGCCTTCAGCCACTCGTGATCGGGGGTGTAACGAAGGTCGGAGGGGAAGCTGCTCATGATGTTTTCCGCTTGTAGAACTTGCCGGAGATCACGGTGGCGGGAACGTCCTTGCCACGGCAGTCGATGGTCAGCTGGGTGCCGGGGGTGGCCTTGGCGACCGGCACGTAGGCGAGGCCGATCGCGCCGCCAACCATGATCCCGGGGCCGCCGCTGGTCACGGTGCCGATCACGGGTGGTGTCAGCGCGCGATCGACGACCGCGTAGCCGTGCCGCGCGATCGCGCGGGCCTCGTCCGCGATCCGGAACCCGGCGAGCTGCCGCGAGACGCCGCTGGCCTTCTGGTCACGCAGCACGGACGCGCCGATGAAGTCGCGATTGTCGAGCTTGACGGCCCAGCCAAGGCCAGCCTCGAGCGGCGTGTGATCCTCGTCGAGGTCGTTGCCGTAGAGCGGCAGCCTGGACTCGAGCCGCAGGGTATCGCGCGCGGCGAGCCCGACCGGCAGGCCGCCGAGCGGCGTCGCCGCGTCGAGCAGCGCGGTCCACAGCCGGGGCGCATCGGCGTTTGCGCACGCGAGCTCGAACCCATCTTCTCCGGTGTAGCCGGTGCGCGCGGCCACGCAGGCCACGCCCGCGACCTCGGCATCGGCGAACGTGAAGCTCGTCAGCCCGGAGAGCGCGCCGCGGGCGAGCTTGTCGACCATGGCGACGGCCTTGGGCCCTTGCACGGCGATCAGCGCAGTCTCGTCGGAGACATCGACCACATCGCACAGGCTGTGCGTCTGCTCGCGGAACCATTCAAGGTCCTTCGCGGTGTTCGACGCGTTGACGATGACGAAGAACTCATCGTCGGCACGCTTGTAGAAGATGCAGTCGTCGACGACGCCGCCGCTTGGCAGGCAGAGCAACGTGTAGACCGCCTTGCCGACCGGCGCGCTGGCGACCGCGTTCGTGGTCAGCCGCTCGACCGCCTCGCGGACTCGCGGCCCGCGCAGGTAGACCTCTCCCATGTGCGAGACGTCGAACAGGCCGACCGCTTCGCGAACAGCCTTGTGTTCCTTGATCGTGCCGGCGGTGTACTGGACGGGCATGTCCCATCCGCCGAAGTCGATCAGCCGGGCGCCGTGCGCGCGGTGAAGGTCCCAGAGCGGCGTCTTCCTGCGTTCCACGGCGCGGACAGTATCACTACTTGCCACGCGGTGGCAGCGCGCTCGGACGCGGCTTGCCGAGCACGCGTCCGGCCATCCACGAGGCGATCGAGCGCGGCACGAGGCGCACGGCCCAGCACGACAGCTTGTTGAGCCACCCGGTGACGACGGTTCGCTTTCGCTTGCGCATCGCGCGGACAGTGATCTCCGCCACGGCCTCGGCAGAGAGCATCGACGCGTTCGCGAGCCAACCATAGTCGCCGGCTCCGGCGGCAGCGTGAAACGCCGTCGTGGTTCCCCCCGGGCAGATGCAGGTCGCCGAGATCTCCGAGTGTCCGCGCACGAGCTCATCGTGTAACGCCTCGGTGAAGTTGCGGACGAACACCTTCGAAGCCGCGTAGACCGCGAAGTTCGGGACCGACTGGTACGCGGCGATCGACGCGATGTTGACGAGGTACGCGTCGCCCTGCCGGGATTCGCCCTGCCGGGATTCGCCCTGCCGGGATTCGCCCTGCCGGGATTCGATGAACCGGCGGGACAGCTCGACCAGCGAGGTGACGTTCAGCTGCAGGAGCTCGGCATCGCGGTGCCAGTCAGCGTCGGCGAACGGGCGGAAGTAGCCGAAACCCGCGTTGTTGATCAGGATGTCGATCGGCCCGGTCGCGATGACCTCCGTCCACAAGGTGGTCGCGGCCGCGGACCTGCCGAGATCCGCGGTCACCACGTCGACCGTGATGCCCTTGGCGCGGAGCTCGGTGGCTAGCTGGTCGAGCTCGTCCTGGCGGCGCGCGGTCACCACGAGGTTCACGCCGTGGTCCGCCAGGTTGCGTGCGATCGCGGCACCGATTCCGCTCGATGCCCCGGTCACGAGCGCACGTTTGCCAGCCAGGTCCACCATGCGCCGGAAGCTAGCTCGTTGCGCTGGCCTGCGTCACCCGGGCGGTGTACCAACAGCCCATGCGAAGCCTCCTCGTCTCGCTCGCCGCGCTCGTCGCCCTCGTCGTCGGGATCGCCGCGTGTGGCCCATCCGGTCGCGACCTCGGCCTGGCCAAGTCGGCGCGCTATCAGGGCGACAAGCTGGTGCTGTTCAACGCGGTCAAGACCGCGACCGAGGCGAAGTACAAGCTCGAGCAGTCCGACGAGACGACGCTCAGCCTGCAGACGATCGGGCGCTGGTACACGCCGGAAGGGCTCGTCGCGACCTCGGGGGACGCCGACATGCGGCACATCCCCGATCAGAGCATCCGGATCAGCCTGGTCGTGAAGCTGTTACCCGAGGGCGACAAGTGGGTCGTCGACGTCCATCCGATCATGATGCGCTACTACGCCGGTCGGCCGAACCCCGAGCAGCTCGCGCCCAAGGACCCGAGCGTCCCCGGCTGGGCGACGGGCAAGGTCGATCAGCTGGGCTACGACATCTACAGCTCGATCAAGGACTACGAGGTCAAGACCGTCGGCGGCGCGGCCCCGGCTCAGCCCGCGGCCGCCGCAGCACCTGCGGATCCCGTGCCCGCGGTGCCGGCACCTGCGGCTCCGGCACCCGCGGACCCCGCGGCGCCCTCCGCACCGCAGTGAGCGACGAGATCGTCGAGCTGGTGGTCGACTCCGACGAGCGGGTCGGCGGCGGCGGCTTCCTGGAGATCCGGCGGCTCCGGCTGCGTAACCGGCGTGCCGACGGCAGCCTGTCTGCCCAGTACATCAGTGACTCGATCGCGCGCCCCTACGGCCAGGACGCGGTCGTCGTCGCGGTGTTCGCGCGCACCAAAGACGGCGTGCAGGTCCTCGTGCGCGACGGCCTGCGCCCACCGTTGCGATTTGGCCGTGACAGCACCCGCGCACCACTCGTCGAGCCGCCGCCACCTCTGTTCTTGACCGAGCTCGTGGCTGGCATCATCGAGGTCGGCGATCGAGGCGAGCCCGGGCTGCGCGTGCGCGCCGCCGAGGAGGTCCACGAGGAGGCAGGGTTCATCGTCGCGCCCGATGCCATCGTGCTGCTCGGTGCCGGGATGTACCCAACGCCCGGGGCGATGATCGAGAAGTTCTACTTCACGGCGGTCGAGGTCGATCCCTCACGCCAGCAGCCCCTCGCAGGCGATGGCTCGCCGATGGAGGAGGGGGCCCGCACGCGCTGGCTCGGGCTCGAGGCCGCGATCGCGGCGTGCGTGGCGGGCGAGATCGTCGATCTCAAGACCGAGGCGGCGCTGCGTCGGCTGCGCGATCGCCTCGCGGCAGATCCCTGACCTGGCACTGAACAGGCACTGAACAGATTGTCAGAGGGCCATGCGAGGGTCGGTGCATGGACGGTCCGACGTTCCACCTCACGAAAGGCGATGCGGTCGCCTGGCTCCGCGCACTGCCATCCGAGTCGATCGATCTCGTCATCACCGATCCGCCGTACGAATCGCTCGAGAAGCACCGCGCGATCGGCACGACCACCCGGCTCAAGCACAGCAAGGCATCGAGCAACGACTGGTTCTCGATCTTTCCGAACGCTCGGTTTCCCGAGCTGTTCACCGAGGTCTATCGGGTCCTGCGGCGCAACTCGCACTTCTATCTCTACTGCGATCCCGAAACGATGTTCGTCGCCAAGCCAATGGCCGAGGCCGCGGGCTTCAAGTTCTGGAAGCCGCTGATCTGGGACAAGCGGTCGATCGGCATGGGCTATCACTACCGCGCGCGCTACGAGTGCATCCTGTTCTTCGAGAAGGGCAAGCGGAAGCTCAACAACCTCGGCACCGCTGACATCATCGAGTCCAAGCGGATCAACGGGGGATATCCGGCCGAGAAGCCACCCGCCGTGAGCGAGGTGCTGATCTCGCAGAGCACCGAGCCCGGACAGCTCGTGATCGATCCGTTCATGGGATCGGGGTCGGTCGGGGTGGCCGCGGTGAGCCTGAAGCGCTCGTTCTGCGGCAACGATCTATGCGTCGAGGCGGTCGACATCGCGAGCTCGCGGCTCCACGAGCTCGGTGCCCGCGAGGTCACCGGCTCTCCGTCGGCAGCTGACGTGCCGCAGCTCGGGCTGCAGATTTAGCGTTGCCCAGGCGCTCATGGCTGCATCAAGGCAGAAGGCGGGATCGATCTCGGGTCACCAGTTCCGCGACCTGATCGCGGCGTACATCCATCACCAGTACGGCGACCACGGCCTCGTCGTGTATCGCGAGGTGAACCTCGGCAAGACGATCATCGGCAAGGACCGCCAGATCGACGTGTTCGTGATGCGACCGACCGATCAGAAGGCGATCGCGATCGAGTGCAAGTACCAGGACGTCCAGGGCACCGCCGATGAAAAGATTCCGTACGCACTCGATGACCTGGCGGCGCTGTGGATCCCCGGCTGCCTGGTGTACGCGGGGCGCGGGTGGTCGCGGGGAGTCCTCCATCAGCTCGAAGCCTCGCGGCTGGCGGCGTACTGCATGCCCGACCGCCCGGCGCTACTGCGCTCGAAGGTGACCCGCGAGCTCGACTACATCCTCGCGGCGACGTTCGGGTTCTGGGAGCAGATCATCCCGCAGACGAAACGCTACCGGCGCTGAGCCTCGGCATGCCGCCCGAGCGCGGCGACGAGCGCGGCGACGCGCGCGTCGAACACGGGCTGGGGCGCTCGGTCGCTAGTCGGTCGGGACGGGGGTGGGGCGGCGCGGCGCCTCGCCGTCTGCTTTCGCGTACTCGTCGAGCTTGCGGTAGAGGGTCTTGCGGTCGAGGCCGAGGCGCTGGGCGGCGCGCGTCTTGTTGCCGGCCTCATCCTCGAGCACGCGCTCGATGAACTCGCGCTCGA
>JAGSPR010000003.1 GCA_018262455.1 Deltaproteobacteria bacterium
CCGCCCGCAACCGCGAGGTGGCCGATGGCGAGCTGTTCATCGCGCGCGTGATCGTCGATCACGAAGGCCACGTGGTCGGCGCGCGGATCGTGCGCGGGTTCGGCGGCCACGCGCGACGCGCAGGGCCTCCAGCGTGATCTGGCGGTCTCGCTACCCTCGCTTCCCCTGCGCCATTCCCGGACAGCCTCGCGACCAGCGCTAGCCTCCGATCAGCATGAACGCCTGGCTCGTCGCCTTCGCGAACTGCAGCTCGTCGTCCGCGGACAGCGGTCCCTTGCCCAGCTGCCTGGCCTGCGCGGCATAGAGGTCTCTCACGCGGGCCGCACCCTGCTGCTGCTTCCCGATCTGCTCCACGTTGTGGCGGATCTTCTGGACGACCGCGGGATCCTCGTCCGTCGCGAGCTCGACGTACGCGAGCCCGCTGGTGTGGGCCTTGTCGAGCGCTCGCGCGAGCTGATCGAGCAGCGGCACGACCTCGGTCTCGATCTTGCGCGCCGCGCCGGCGGGGTCGGTCTTGCGCAGCTGCTGCAGCGCGAGCTCGTGCTTGGGGAAGTCGGTGGTGAACGCCTTGAGCGCGGGGCGGAACTCGTTCATCGCCGCCTTGAAGTCGTTCGATGCGGTGACCTTCTTGTTGCAGGCTGCACAGACGAGGACGAGCAGGAGGAGCGGGATGCGGGAGCGGGTGATCAGCATGTGCCGCCCCGTCTGCAAGCGTAGCTCCAGCACAGGTCCGCGATTCGCTTGAGCGGGAGTCGCGGTGCAACAGGTGCAGCGACACTCCCGTTGCAGGTGCAGCGGGACCGGCGTCGACCCGTCGGGAGTTGCGGTTTGTCGCGTAGACCCTCGTTGCGGTCCATCGTCGCAAGTAATACTCGTGCGCTGACCCGAGACGTTTATGGAGGACGAACCAACCGCCGTCGATGAGCTCGCTCCTCCTGCAGGCCCGACCAGGCCCGGGTCGCCAGCGCCAGCCCAGGCGGGGGTCGGGAGCGATCGATATCCCGAGCTCGGTTGGCGGGTGCTGGACGCCGCTCCGGTCGTGATCCTCGTGCTCGATGCCGCAGGCGTGATCCAGCATGTCAACCCGTACTTCGAGCGGCTGACCGGCTATCGGCTCGACGAGGTCCGCGGCAAGGATTGGTTCGACAGCTTCCTGCCGGCGCGCGATCGCGAGCGGATCCGCACGGTGTTCAAGCAGGCCTTCGGGGGCGAGCGCGTCCGTGGTGGCGTGAACCCGATCGTCACGCGCACCGGCGAACAGCGCGAGATCGAATGGACCGACGAGCTGCTGCGCGACAGCGACGGCCGCCCCACGGCCTTGCTCGCGATCGGCCACGACGTGACCGAGCGAATCGCCGCCCAGGGCGCGCTGCGCGACAGCGAGCACCGGATCGCAGAGGCCCACCGGCTGGCGAACATCGGGGCGTGGAATATCGACTTCGAGACGTTGGCGTGCTGGTGGTCGGACGAGCAGTACCGCATCCAAGGCATCCCCCTCGGGAAGCGCGTGACGCCGTACCTGTTCGTGTCCCTCCTCCATCCTGAGGATCGCGTCATGTTCGCGCAGAAGTTCCGGGGAACGCTCGCCGACGGCTACGGTGAGTTCGAGTACCGCATCGTGAGGCCCGATGGCGAGGTGCGAGACGTGGTCGGGAGGGCCAAGACGACCTACGACGGTCACGGCAAGCCGATCAAGCTGGCCGGGACGAACCAGGACATCACCGAGCGCAAGCGCACCGAGGAGGCTGCCCGCCGCTCGTCCGAGCTCTTGCGCACCGTGGTCGGCGGGGCGCCGGTGGTGATGTTCGCGCTCGATACGCGCGGCGTGTTCACGCTGTCAGAGGGGCGCGGGCTCGAAACGCTCGGCCTCCAGGCGGGTGCGCTGGTCGGTGCGTCGGCGCTCGAGATCTATGCCGGGGTGCCTGGGTTCGTGGAGGCCTTTCACAAGGCGCTCGCGGGAAACCAGACCGTGCTGACGTCCCGCATCGGGGCTCTCGAGTTCGAGGCGGTCTATGCCCCGAGCTTCGACGCGCGCGGCCGGATCGACGGCGTGGTCGGCGTGGGCTTCGACGTGACCGAGCGCAAACAGGCCGAAGCGCAGCTGCGCGCCAGCGAGGCCAAGTACCGGGGCCTCATCGAGGGCGCCGACGACATGATCTATCGGATGGCGATCCCCAGCGGCCGCTTCGAGTACGTGAGCCCGTCGGCCGAGCGCGTGTTCGGCTATTCCGCAGAGGCCCTGCTGTCCGACCCACGGCTGATCCCCCGCGTGATCCACCCGGACTTCCGCGAGTCCTTCGAACAGGACCGGGCGAACCTCCAGCGCGGCATCATCGCGCCACGCACCGAGTACAAGATCGTCGACGCGTGGGGGCACGAGCGCTGGATCTCGCAGAGCTTCACCGCGGTCCGCGACCCCGAGGGGAACGTGGTCGCGATCGAGGGCATCTGTCGTGATGACACCGAGCGCAAGCGCACCGAGGCCGCGCTGCGCGACAGCGAGCAGCGCTACCGGACCACCGTGGAGAACCTGCCCGACCCGCTGGTGCTCTACGCTCCCGACGGGCTCATCCTCTACGCGAACCCCGCCCTGTCGGCGATGCTGCGGGTGCCCGCCGATCAGCTCGTCGGCATGCACGCCCAGGACCTGTGGGCGAGCGACGTGGGGCGCCAGTGCGCCGCGATGTTCGAGCGCGCGGTCGATTCCCGCACCCGGCAGACCGAGGAGATCAAGTCGCAGCGCCCCGGTGGCGCATGGGCCGTCCGCGAGCTGACCATGGTCCCGCTCACCGGGGCCGGAGACCAGGTGAGCCAGGTCCTGACGATGAGCCGCGACGTCACCGCGCAGCACCAGCTCGTCGACGAGCTACGCGACGCTGACCGTCGCAAGAACGAGTTCCTCGCCGTGCTGTCCCACGAGCTGCGTAACCCGGTGTCGGCGATCCGGAACGGGCTCGACGTCGTCGACGAGGCCGGACCTGGCAGTGATCAGTCGCTCCGCGCGCGTGCGCTGATCGCGCGTCAGGTCACGCAGCTCGGTCGCATGGTCGACGATCTGCTCGACGTCAGCCGGATCACCCACAACAAGATCCAGCTGCAACGCACCAGGCTCGATCTCGACCGCCTCGTACATGCGGTGGTGGACGATCACCGGGCGCTGTTCGCGAGCCGGGGCGTCCGGCTCGAGCTGTTGCCCGCCCAGATCCCGCTGATCGTGAACGGCGACACCGTGCGGCTCACCCAGGTGATCGGCAACTTGCTCCACAACGCGGTCAAGTTCACGCCGCCCGGGGGAGCCACCACGCTGGAGGTCACGAGCGAGGCGGGCCGCGCGGTGCTCCGCGTCACCGACACCGGAGCGGGGATCGACCCGGCGATGATCCCGCGGATCTTCGAGCCCTTCGCGCAGGCCGACCGCACCTTCGCGCGCAGCCTGGGAGGGCTGGGGCTCGGGCTCGCGCTGGTCAAGAAGCTGCTCGAGCTGCACGGCGGCGATGTCTCGGTGTCCAGCGCCGGCGCGGGCCGGGGCGCCGCGTTCATCGTGCGGCTGCCGCTCGAGCGAGCGAGCGAACCAACCGAGCGAGCCGCGGACGGGACGGTGCCGCGCGCGTCGCGTCGGGTGCTCGTCATCGAGGACAACCTGGACGCGGCGGACTCGCTGCGCATGCTCCTCGAGCTGCACGGCCACGCGGTCGAGGTCGCGCACGACGGCCCCGCCGGGATCGAGCTCGCGCGCGTGTTCCGGCCGGACATCGTGCTGAGCGACCTCGGCCTGCCCGGCATCAGCGGCTACGACGTCGCGCGCGCGTTCAAGCACGACGACGCGCTGCGCTCGGTGACCATGGTGGCCGTGTCGGGCTACGCGGCCCCCGCCGCCGTGGCCGAGGCGCGTGCCGCCGGCTTCGACGCCCACCTCGCCAAGCCCATCGACCTCGTCCGGCTGTGTCGGCTGATCGACCGCTCGCGCGACCTCTGAGCGACTCGTCGGGTGACGCGGTGCACAGCCCGAAACGGTGCTGGGGAGACTCAGAAGGAATCAGAAGATAGATGATCCGAGGCGAGCCCCACGTGCGATCAGGCCGCTTCCGGGCCCAACGCGTGGGCTCGACGACCTATGCTGACGGCGGCGATTTGATGGCAGAGCGCATCGGACGGTACGAGGTCATCGCTCATCTCGCAGACGGTGGGATGGGGCAGGTGTATCTCGCGCGCACCGGCGGACTCGGCGGGTTCGAACGCCACGTCGTGCTCAAGACTCTCGAGGTGTTCGAGACGTCCGAGGACGACGCCACCGCGATGTTCCTCGATGAGGCGCGGCTGCAGGGCCTGTTGCACCACCACCACATCGCGCCGGTCTACGAGGTCAGCCAGGACGACCACCGGCTCTACCTGGTGATGGACTACGTGCACGGTCACAGTGCGCACGGGGTGTGGAAACGCACGCTCGACCTCGGCGCGGCGCTTCCGATCGACTTCTCGCTGACCGTCACGGCAGCCGCCGCGTCGGGATTGCACTACGCCCATACCCGGCGTGGCGCCGACGGCCAGGAGCTCCACATCGTTCACCGGGACGTCACGTTGTCGAATCTGATGATCGGCTTCGACGGTGGCGTGAAGCTGATCGACTTCGGCATCGCGAAGTCAGCGAACCGGATGGTCCAGACCCGGTCCGGGTTCGTCAAGGGCAAGGTCGGCTACATGTCGCCCGAGCAGATCCGCGGGCACGAGGTCGATGCCCGCACCGACGTGTTCGCGCTCGGGATCGTGCTCTACGAGCTGACGACGATGAGGCGAGCCTTCCGCGAGGAGTCCGATCGCGCGACGTTCGAGCGGATCAAGGCCGGCGCGCTGATCGCCCCGTCGAGCTTCATGCCCGACTATCCGCGCGAGCTCGAGCGGATCGTGACTCGAGCGTTGCGCGTCGATCCACGCGAGCGCTATCCGGATGCGGAGACCATGCGTGGCGAGCTCGAGCGGTTCGGCCATCAGCTCGGGCTCGCGCTCGGGGACAGCGCCGTCGCCGCGGTGATGACCCAGCTGTTCGACCACCGGGACGAGCCATGGCAGGCGCGGCCGAGCTCGCGGCCGAGCCCTCGCCCGCGCCCGCGCTCCAGCAGCGCGCCCGACATCTCGGTCACTCCCGCGCCGGCCGACGACGATGACAACACCGGATCGACGCTCGTCGCGGAGCCGCGCTGGGGCACGCGCAAGGTGGACCCCGTGCCGCAGGTGGCCACGAGCGGAGGTCCGCTGACGACCGCATCGCAGGTCATCGTGGGCGGTGTCCCCGGTGCCCCCATCGCATCGATGCCGTCGAAGGACACCGATGGGGTGACGATCGTACGCGAGCCCGAGTCGCCGCTGGCCAGGTCGAACGAGACCGACGAAGTGACGATCATTCCACCGTCCGACACGCCACCGCCGGAGGTCGCGCTGAAGGTCGTGATCGGCGAGCTCCGGGCCCAGACCGCTGGTCGCGATCTGCCGCTGCCGCCGCCGGCGAGGCCGAACGACACCGAGGTCGTCACGACCGTGCGCGATCTGCCGGGCGCACCGCCAGAGCGGTCGAACGAGACCGACGGCGTGACGATCGTGCCGCCGCCCCGCAGCCCGACCGCCTCGATGTTCGGGAGCGCACTGCCCGCGCGGGCCCCGGCACCGGCACTCGCGTTGTCCATGGCTCGATCCACGATGCCGATGAGGGCGCATCGACCGCGCTCCTCGGCGACGGGCTGGATCGCCGTCGCGGTCTTGCTGGCGGGCGCGATCGGCAGTGGCGGCTATCTGCTCTACGAGCGCAGCCGCGAGCAGTCGGCCTCGTGGGATCCGCCCGCCGAGCTGCCCGTCCTTGCCAGCCGTGAGCTCCCACCGTCGTCGCCGCCGCCACCGCCCCAGCCGCCCGCGATCGTGGAGGAGCGCGGCAGCGGCAGCGCAGCGCCCGTCACTCCGCCGGCGTCTCCGCCCGAGGTCGCGACGTCCTCGATCGTGTTGCGCATCACCACCATCCCGCCGGAAGCCACGATCTTCCTCGATGGCAAGCGGCTCGGAAAGACGCCGTACGAAGGCACGGCCGACGCCGAGCCGGGAATCCACACGATGAAGATCCGGCGTCGCGGTTACGCCCTCGTCAAGCTCGAGCTCGAGCTGACCGAGGACGTCACGCGCTCGATCCCGCTCAAGCGCGTCGGCCTGTGAGCCGCGTCCACGCCAGGGTCACGACAGTCGGCGCTGGTAGCGGCTCCCCCAGTCCTTGAGGCCGAGGAGGATCGGCTCGAGCGAGCGGCCGAACGCGGTGAGCTCGTACTCGACCCGCGGTGGCACCTCCGCGAACACGGTGCGCTTGACGAGCCCGTCCGCCTCGAGCTCGCGGAGCTGCAGGGTGAGCACCCGCGCGCTGCAGTTGGGCAGCTTGCGCCGGAGCTCGCCGAACCGCTGCTTGGCGCCGAGCAGCCAGTACAGGACGACGCCCTTCCAGCGGCCGCCGATCACGCCGAGCGCTGCTTCGACCGCGCATCCGGACTTGCCGGGGAGCGCCGGCCTGGAGGCGAGTTTGGCCATTGGTTACCTCTTTGTTAGTACGTACAAACTTGTGCGTACTTGCGTCGATCGTACCGAAGGTCCATCAAGGTAGCTACCCATGAAAGCCTACGAGCTGCATCCCGAAGAAGGTCTCGCCTCGCTCAAGCGCGTCGAGCGCCCCATGCCGCCCGCGCTTGGCGCCCACGAGGTCCGCGTGCGCGTCCGCGCGGTCTCGCTGAACTACCGCGACATCATCGTCGCGCGCGGGTCGCAGAAGCGCGCCAAGCGGATCGTGCCGGCGTCGGATGGCGCGGGAGAGGTCGTCGCCGTCGGGGACCAGGTCACCCGGGTCAAGGTCGGCGATCGCGTGGCCGCGGCGTTCTTTCCCACCTGGCTGGGGGGCGAGCTCGCCGAATCGCACCACGCGAATGCCCTGGGTGGCTCGCTCGACGGCATGCTCGCCGAGCACGTGGTCCTGGCCGAGACCGCCTGGGTGAAGATCCCGTCGCACTTCTCGTTCGAGCAGGCCTCCACGCTGCCGTGCGCCGGCGTGACCGCCTGGCACGCGCTGTTCGTCGCCGCGAACCCGAAGCCCGGCGACACCCTGCTCGTGCAGGGGACGGGCGGCGTCTCGATCTACGCGCTGCAGCTGGCGCGGGCCGCCGGGATCGACGTGATCGCGACCTCGAGCGCCGCGGACAAGCGCGCGCGGCTCGAGCGGATGGGCGCCGGCAAGACGCTCGATTATCGCGACGATCCGAAGTGGGGCGAGTCCGCTCGCGCCGCGACCGCCGGCCGGGGCGTCGACGTCGTCATCGAGGTCGGCGGTGCCGGCAACTTCGATCAGAGCGTGAAGGCGCTCCGCTACGGCGGGACGATGAGCCTGCTGGGCGTCCTCGCCGGCACACAGGGCCCGATCGACACCTACGCCATCCTCCACAAGAACATCCGGGTGCGCGGGGTGTACGTCGGCTCGGTCGCGATGTTCGAGGACCTCGTGCGCGCGCTCGAGGCCACGAAGCTCGAGCCCGTCATCGATCAGGTCTTCGGGTTCGGCGACGCCCGCGCCGCCTACGAGCACCTCGCCAGCGGCAAGCACTTCGGCAAGGTGGTCATCCGGCTCGACGACTGAGGGGTGCGGCCGGCGCGCGCGCTCGGACGCAACTCGCACGCTGGGCAGGGCTCGACAGACCGGTGATACTGCGGCCGTCGTGGATTCCCTGGGAAACCCTGCGCCCGCGCCCTGCGGAGGCTCGTATGCCGACGGCTTCGCGCCCGCCGCGGAGCGGTTCGCCGCGCACGTCCGCGAGGGCGCCGAGATCGGCGCCGGCTTCGCCGTGTTCCACCGCGGGCGGTGTGTCATCGATCTGTGGGGAGGCCGGGCCGACGTCGCGCGCGGGCAGCCGTGGGTGCGCGACACGCGGATCGTCGTGTTCTCGGCGACCAAGGGGCTCGCCGCGATGGCGCTCGCGCTACTCGCCGATCGCGGTCAGCTCGCGTGGGACACGCCGGTCGCGACGTACTGGCCCGGGTTCGCGGCGAATGGCAAGCAGGCGATCTCGGTGCGCACGCTGGTCAACCATCGCGCCGGGCTGGTCGGGCTCGACGAGCCGCTGACGATGGACGATTGTGTGGTCCCCGAGCGACGTGCTCGCCTGCTCCGCGCGCTCGAGGACCAGCGACCGGCGTGGGAGCCGGGCACCTCGCAGGGCTATCACGCGCTCACGTACGGCATGTACGTACGCGAGCTGTTCGAGCGGATCGCCGGCGAGGATCTCGGCGGCTTCTTGCGGCGCGAGTTGTTCGAGCCGCTCGGCGCCGAGGTCTCGCTCGGCACGCCGGCCGAGCTCGATCCGCGGATCGCGACCCTCTATGGGATCTCCAGGTCGACCCGGCTCGTCCACCTGCTCGCGGCCGCGATCCGCGGGCGCACCACCGAGGGGCGGATCGCACGTGCGGTGCTCGGTCGCCATTCGCTGCCGCGCGCGGCGTTCGGGAACCCTCCCACGGGACGCGAAGGGATCGCCGTGTACAACTCACCCCGCGTGCGCCGCGCGGCGCTCGCCTGGGCCTCCGCGACCGCGAGCGCACAGGGGCTGGCGCGCGCCTACGTGCCGTTCGCGTCCGGTGGAGTGGCGTTCGGCCGCAGCTACTTGCGTGCCGCGACGCTGGTGCCGATCCACGCGCGCCAGAGCTGGTCGGAGCGCGATCTCGTGCTGCAAAAGCCGATCGGCTGGTCGCAAGGCTTCGTCAAGGAGCAGCCGGAGCTGTTCTCGCCCAACCCCGAGTCGTTCGGCCATCCCGGGCTGGGCGGCGCGCTCGGCTGGTGCGATCCGGTCGCCGAGCTCGCGATCGGGTACGTGACGAACCGCCTCGACTGGCGCGTGCGCTCGCCGCGGGCGCTCGCGCTGTGCCACGCGCTCTACGCGTGCGAGCCAGTGCGCGCGCGCTGAGCGGGCGCCACGTGCTCGACGAGCGCGCGCACGCCGGCCTCCGCCGCAGCTCCCGGCACGCTGAAGAACCCGTGCGGTGCGTCGGGGTAGATCACGAGCCGGGTGGGCAGGCCGAGCGCCTCGCGGTGGGTGGTGAGGCGGCGAGCCTGCGCGACCGGGACGATCCCGTCGTCGCCACCGTGGAGCAGCAGCGTCGGTACCTCGGGCTGGGGCATGCCGCGCGGGGACCTGTCGCGCCAGGTCGCGCGATCGGACGTGCCGAGCAGCAGCCGCGGCAGCGCGCGGGCCACCGAGCCTTCGAGCTGGTCCAGCTCGTAGAGGCCGAAGCAGCACGCGAGCCGGCTCGGCCCCGGGCCGAGCCGCGAGGCCGGCTGGGCGAGGCGCGAGGTTGGCTGGGCGAGGCGCGAGGTTGGCTGGGCGAGGCGCGAGGTTGGCTGGGCGAGGCGCGAGGTTGCGAGCATCGCGAGGGTCGCGCCCGCGGACAGCCCGACCAGCGAGACCGCCTCGGGATCCGGCGCGCGTGCCCGCCAGAACGCGAACGCGTCGCACACGTCGTCGACCGCCTCGTCGAGCCGTCCGCCGCGGAAGATCATCCGGTAGTCGATCGCGCACACGGCGATGCCTGCCTCGACCAGCCGCGCGGCGAGGTAGCGGACCGGCTTCATCCGGCGCGAGCCGATCACGAACGCGCCGCCATGCACGAGGACGACGGACGGGGAGGACACGCGCGGTGGCAAGTAGATGTCGGCGAGCGGCGTGATCCCGCGGGCCGTTCGTGCGTGGTAGCGCACCGCCGGCTCGGTCGGAGCGAGCCGGCTGCCGGCCGGCTCCCCTCGCAGCGCTCGCAGGGCGTGGAGCAGCGCGCGGTAGCGCCCGGTCATGGCATCACTTCCTGGCGTCACTTCCTGGCATCACGTCCTGCGCTCGGCCCGTGCGGTGCGCGCGAGCGAATCGAGCAGCAGCTCGAGCCCGACGCTGAACGTCTCGTCGAGGTGTTGCGGTTCGAGCCACGCAAAGACCGCGGCGACCCGGCCGAACTGGTGGTGCAACGCGGCGGCGGCGGGATGCTTGGTGCCGCGCGGCTCGGCGAGCTCGTTCAGCGCGAACCCGCTGCAGTACGAGCTGACGATCCGGTAGAACCGCGCGACCGTCTGGTCGGAGATCCGCTGGCGGCGGGCGAGCTCGAACAGCTGCTCGAGGAACGCGAAGCTTCCCGGGCTCGCGAACCGGCGGGTCGCCAGGAGCGGAAACGCCCTCGGGTGATCGTGCGCGATCCGGCGGTAGGCGTGCGCGACCCCGCGGAGCACCGCGACCCAGTCGCTGGACGGGGCGCTGGCGACCTGGCCGATCGGCGCGACCAGGCGATCGACGACCGCGTCGAGCAGTGCCTCCTTGCTCGGGTAGTACCAGTAGATCGCCATCGCCTCGCAGCCGAGCGCGCGGCCGAGCTTGCGGGTGCTGAACTCGTCGAGGCCGTCCTCGTCGACCAACGCGAGCGCGGCCTCGCGGATCGTGTCGTGCGAGAGCTCGACCTTCGTGCGCGCGCCCCGCGCGACGGGTCGCTTCGCGGATCCGGGCTTGCGTGAGGTGGCCGCGCGCATCGTGGTCATCTGGCCGTCACCTCGCCGGCAACGATGCCGACTTGCCGAGCGCGTAGCTTGCCCGGTGCTCGGCGCGGAGGTCGTGGGTGACGGGATCCACGAGCCAGCGCATGCACAGCCGCGGCGGGACGGGGATGATCGCCGGCGGCCGGCGATAGGTCCTGAATGCGAAGTCCCACAGCGGCGAGGTGACCCCGTGGTTGGTGCGACCGTCGACGAAGTGATGGCTGAAGTGGTGCCGGCGGGCCCAGCGTCCGTACGGACCGATGCCGGCGTGGGTGTGCTCGCGGCGGTGGAGCCACTCGTAGGTCCCGTAGAACCCCATCAGGCCCGCGAGGTACGCGAGGCCGGGCGCCGCGCCGACGAGCGCGATCGCGGGGTATCCGAGGATCGCCGTGACGATCACCGCGCTGAGCAGCTTCTTCCACGTCGGCGCAAAGTAGTCGCCCTCGACGTGGTGGCGGAGGTGCTCGACCCCGAACGGCGTGCGCCGGAACCGGCGGTGGTGACCCATCCAGCGATGGATCATGTACTCGAGCAGTGTCCAGGTCAGCACGCCGGACGCGGCGGCCACGACCACGCCGGCCATCACGCGGCACCTCCGAGGGCTCGGCGTGCTGCCCTGTCACCCATGCGCACGAGGTGGCCGGGACGTGCGCCGGTCAGCGCACCGCGCTCGGCGATCAGCTCGCCGGCGACGAGCGTGGCGAGGTAGCCGTCGGCGCGCTGCACGAGCCGCCGCCCGCCCGCGGGCAGATCGCACTGCATGGCCGGGCGCAGCAGGGCGAGCCGCTCGAGCTCGACGAGGTTGAGATCCGCGCGCATGCCGGGCTCGATGGTGCCACGATCGGTGAGGCCGATGAACCGCGCCGTGTCCCGGGCCTGCATCTGGACCACGCGTTCGAGCGGGATCCCGTGGGCACGATCGCGCGCCCAGTGGGTGAGCAGGAACGTCGGCATGCTCGCGTCACACACCGTCCCGACGTGCGCGCCGCCGTCTCCGAGCCCGACGAGCGCGAGCGGGTGGGTCAGCATCTCGCGGACGACGTCGAGCTGCATGCCCGTGTAGTTGTAGATCGGGAAGTAGAGCAGCGCCTTGCCACCGTCCTCGAGCAGCGCGTCGTAGATGACCTCGAGGACCGGCACACCCGCCAGGCTGGCGCGCGCGGCGAGGCTGTCGGTGAACTTCGGCTCGTAGTCGGGCCGCGCGGCCATCGGGAACAGGCGCATCGCGACCATCCCGACGTTGGCCAGGAAGAAGTCGGCGAGCGGTGGGATCGGCGTGCCATCGCCCGAGACCTTGTCGGTGGTCTCCGCCAGCATGCGCGCGCGCAGCGCCGGATCGTGCATCCGGGCGACCCGCTCGGCGAGCGGCAGGTGCGCGATCGCCTTGTACGAGGGGAACCCCATGAACGGGTGGAACGTCGCCTCGAGGCCGAGCAGCACGCCGATGCCTCGAGCCCCGACCTGGCAGCGCACGTCGAGCCCGCTCGCGACGGCACGCTCGGCGCGCGCGAAGATCCTGCGCCACTGGTCGGGCGCGTGATCGCGCTGCATCGTCGAGATCGACAGCGGCCGCCCGCCACTCGCGGCGATCATCTGCTCGAGCAGGTCGAACTCGGCGTCGAACCGGTCCGGCCCGCGCATCATGTCGAAGTCACTCACCGCCTGGAGCACGCCGTGGTCGAGCCCACGGAACGCTTCGGCCAGCCCGGCGAGCTCGCGCGCGTCGACCTCCGAGGCGGGCGTGGCGGCGCCGCGGGCCGTGCGGTGGTTGTCGCTGCGTCCGGTCGAGAACCCCGCGGCTCCTGCCTCGAGTGCCTCGCGGAGCAGCCGCCGCATCGCCGCGATGTCGGCGTCGGTCGCGAGCTCGTCCGCCACGGCGCGCTCGCCCATGACGTACATCCGCAGCGGATCGTGCGGAACCTGGACGAGGAAGTCGATCGCGTGCGGCATCGCGCCGATCACCTCCATGTAGTCGGCGACGGACTCCCAGCCCCACGGGATCCCCTCGGCGAGCGCCGAGCCGGGGATATCCTCGACACCTTCCATGAGCTCGACGAGCCGGTCCTCGCAGCCCGGCCGGACTGGCGCGAACCCGACGCCACAGCTGCCCATCACGCACGTGGTCACCCCGTGGAGCGAGGTCGGCGTCAGCTCCGCGTCCCACGACACCTGACCATCGTAGTGGGTGTGGATATCGACGAAGCCGGGCAGCACGTGGGCACCATCCGCGGCGATCGTGCGGTGGGCCGGCCCGGTGCACGTGCCGACCGCGACGATCTGGCCATCCTCCACCGCGAGATCGCCCGCGAACGCCGGGCGGCCGGTGCCGTCGACGATGGTGGCTCCAACAATCTTCAGGTCGTACACACCCGTCTTTTACACCGTAAAATAATCCACCTCAAGCACGATGTTTTCGTGTAGTTCATTCCGTCATGCTCGCTCGCACAACCCCGCTCCTTGTTGTCGCGCTCGCCGGCGCGTCGGTTCACGCCGGCGGGTTCGGCGTCCCGGACGTCGGCGTGAGGCGGACCGCGATGGCGGCGATGATCGGGCGGCCGGACGAGACGGCGGCGATCTATCACAACCCGGCCGGGCTCGTGCTCCAGCACGGCTGGCACCTCTACCTCTCCGGCGGCCTGTTCGCGGTCAACACCGAGTTCCAGCTGCAGTCGTGGGATCAGAGCGATCGCTTGCTGGGCACGCCGGCCGCGGCCGATGGCTACTACGCGCCGGTGCGCCCGAGCCTCGCGATGGGCGTGCTGCCGATGCTCGCGGCCACCGCCGAGGTCCTGCCGAACCGGCTCGTGCTGGGAGCCTCGCTCTACGTCGCCAACGCGCAGGGCGGGGCGTTCGACGGTGATGCGGTCACCCGCTATCACCTGATCGAGGGGTACGTCGTCGCGCCGCAGGCGGTGATCGCTGCCGCGTACCGGATCACCGACACGCTCACCGTCGGCGGCACGGCTGGCGTGGTGAACGTCCACATCCACGGCCGGCGCGACGTGTTCCCGATCGTCGACGGCAACGACCTCAGCAAGATCGTCGGGACGCGGCCCGAGCTCGTGCTCGACGGCAGCGGGTGGGCACCGACGTGGATGCTCGCGGTGTTCGGACAGCCCCACCCGCGCCTGACCTGGGGGGCGACCGTCACCGGACGGGTCGACACGACGATGACGGGGCCGGTCGAGATCACCTACAGCGATGACGCCAGCACCCCCGGCGATCAGCTGATCGGGACGATGACCACCACGCAGTTCATGCCGTGGACCTTCACGGCGGGCGCGAACTTCGACGTGACACCCCAGATCGAGGTTGGCGTCGAGAGTCGTTACTGGCTCTATCGCCAGTATCACAAGCAGCACGTCGACCTGCGCGGCATCTTCCTGGTGCGCGAGCTCGAGACGATCAAGAACTATCACGACTCGTGGCAGGTCTCTGGCGGGGTCCGCGTGCACGACCTCGCGCCGCTACCGGGCGTCGAGCTGATGGCCGGGATGCACTCCGACCACACCCCGTCGCCGGCCAGCACGGTGACCCTCGATCAGCCGACGTTCGATCACCTCGGGCTGCATTCCGGCGCGCGCTGGACCGTGGGCCGGTACCGGCTGGGGGCGAGCTACCTCCACTACTGGTACGACATCCCGACGGTGACCGACTCCACCACCGGTCCGCCCTCGAACTTCCGTGGCCACGGCACGAACAACATCTTCACGGTCTCGGTCGAGGCGCGGCTCTGATCTGGGCGAAGAAGCTGGTGAGGAGCTGGTAACCCTCGTGCTGGGCGTGCGCGACGCCGCGCGCGGTGCCACCCAGGATCAGCGTCACGCCGCCGGTGTCTGCCGTCAGTGCCTCGGAGGTGGCCCCACCCATCGGCCCGACGCCGTGGCCGGCGGCAGCGAAGCAGTGGCGACCGTCACCGTGCGCGACCACATGGCCCGACGCGACGAGCTTGGTCCAGATCTGGTCGACCAGCCGACACGCGGGCCACACTCCATCGTCATCGCCGGCCAGGAACAGGATCGGCCCGGCCACGTGTTCCGCGGCGATCGTCGCGGCCTGGAGCTGTTCGGCCGAGGCCGCGTCGAGCGCCGCGACGAACGAGGAGCTGAAGCGATAACCGGTGCGGCCATCTGCGAGCCGCTCGACGCGCGGCTCCGCGGTGGCGCCGAGGTGCGCCATCGGCGCGCCCGCGAACGTCCAGGCCGCGCCCCCAGCGATGCTGTCGCCAGCCCACCGGACCGGGCTCGGGGCCTCGGCGATCACGCCCTTGATCCGCGGATCTCGGGCCGCGATCTCGAGCGCCAGCTCGCTGCCGCGCGATCCTCCCCAGACCACGATCCGCGTCGGGTCCACCTCGGGGCGCGCCGCGACCCAGTCGATGGCGCGCTGGACGTACTCGATCGGAATGTCGTGCAGCTCGCCGGGGAGGCCGGGCTCCCCGAAGTACGCCAGCGCGAGCGCGGCCACGCCGAAGGTCTCGGCGTAGGCGGCAGTCCACAGGGCGCCGCCGCGACCGCCCTCGGAACCACCGAGGACTACCACCACCGGAGGGCGGGCCGCCCGGGCGGGAACCAGGAGCGTGCCGACGAGGCCGTGCTCTGCGAGCGCGACGAATGTCGCGTCGGCCGCCATGGTCTTGCGCCGGAGCACCGCCTGGGTCGCCCTGGCGCCGTGCCGCTCGACGACGATGGTGAGATCGTGGCTCGCGTCGGGCGCGTCGCGTTGCTTCCGCATCGACCACACCAGGCCATCGGCCTCGACCCCATCGTAGGTGCCGGCGATCGGTGCATCTCGCCGGGTATCGACAGTGCCGTCGGCCGGGACGACGAACTCGGCGGTCGCGCCAAAGCCCGACGCCTGGCTGCGCAGCGTCACGTGCTCGGCCGGGCGTAGCCGGCGGACCCGGATGGCGATCGGCGCGCCGTACGTGATCTCACTCACGACCTGGCCTGCCGAGACCACCTCGAGGATCGGTGACGTGGCGTCGGCCGCGACGACCGTGGCGCTGGTGGCGGCACGGCAGGCCGAGACCAGGGCGAGCACCAAGCAGACCACGCCAAGGTACGCACGGCGGAAAGCCTCGGGCACGGGCTTGCTAGTGGATGAGGCCCGCGGTCGCACAGGCGAAGCTGCCGGTCTCATCCTGGACGTGCTTGTTCTCGAACAAGAACACGGTGACGTCGGTGTCCCCCCCGGCCCGGTCGATGCTCCCCGCCGGATGAACCCGAGCAGCTTCATCCTGATGCCCAGGTCTTCGCACGGCCACGACGACGTGAGTTCAGCTGGCCGGGCGTGGAACCAGCGCACCTCCTCACTTGCGAGGAGCGCGGCGCTTCGGCGCGGTCCGCTTCGCGTTCGCCTGCTCGGCCACTTCCTTCGAACGCAGCTTCGCGATGCGCTCGATCAGCTCCATCGGGACAGGCAGCGAGAGCGGGAACCGGATCGTGCCCTTGCTGATCTCGTACGGCGCAAGCTCGGCCTTGAACGCTTTGACGACGGCAGCGGTGGCCGGGTAGAGCGAGTAGTGCTTCTTCCACCCGGCGAAATACAGCACGGGGCGACCGGCAAGCTTGTACGTGGGGATCTGGTACGAGATCAGTTCCTCGGCGGTGGCCAGAGCCTTGCGAAGCGTGCGGCGGACGCGGCGCAGGATCCTCTGCACGGCTTCCGGCTGCGCCGCGATGTAGTCGCCTACGGACTTGAAGTCGGTCATGGCCTCGTGTCCTCGCGCTCGCGCTCGCCATCGGCATCCGGGAGCGTGAGCGCTCAGCCCGCGCAGGCGGCCCTGGCGCCTCGCGCATTGACCAGGCACAGCACGACGATTGGCCAGGGCGTTGCGAGGATGTCGAAGATGACCCGCATGTACGTGACCGACTCCCGGATGCGGTGACTCGCGTGGCTCGGTAGCAGCGTGAACCCGAGCAGGATGTCGGTCACGATGAGGACGAGCGCGCCGATCGCGTAGACGTTGAGCAGCCGGAGCCCGGAGGTCTTGTACATGCACGCCAGGATCCCGCCGGTGAGGTGTGCTCCGAACAGGCCCAGCGACAGCGCGAACCACAACCACAACCACGTGGAGATCGCGCCGAGCTCGCCGGCCGAGTCCCAGCGCCCGATGTCCGATAACGGCCCGAACGCCCAGATCGCCGAGCCGAAGATCCCCAGTCCCGAGAACACGATCGCGAGGATGCCGGCGATCCGCGGCACGCCCGATCGGCGCGGCGGTGGAGGACGGTAGTACGGTTGAGCTGGGTACGGTGAGTAGGGTTGGCGAGGCGGGAACGGTTGGTAGGGCGGCCGGTCCATGGGGGGCAACGATAGCGTACTAGCCCGGAGCTCAGCGGCAGGGATCGCGCTGTTCTAGAACGCCTCGCGTCGGTTGTCCTCGCCATCCCAGGTGATCCGGTCTCGGTCGACGAAGCAGATCCGGCTGGGCCGTCGCTCCCCGCCATTGTCCTTGGGCGCCAGGGCGAGGCGCAGCAGTCGTTGGCGTCATCGGTCACTTGCACTGCGATCGCGGGCTCGAGTACGTCGGGGAAGGTGGGCACTGCACTCGCGGGCCCTGGGAGCTGATGTTAGAGTCGCAGTGATGAATCGACGGGAGGTTCTGAAGTGGATGCGTGCGGGCGCCGTCGCCGCGGCAACGTTGCCGCTCCTTCGCGAGCGCCGGGCGCAGGCGACCGCGTCGTCGACGCGACCGCGGTTCTACCTCCAGATCATCCCGCAGGGCGGCATGGATGCGGTGTACGCGACCGATCCGAAGACGGTCGCCAACGTCGATCCGGGAATCGATATTCCGTTTGCTCCCAACGCGATCGTCAACGGTCTCGGACCGGCGTTCGGCGCGCTCGCCCGCTGGACGCCTCGGCTGGCGATCGTCAACGCGTTTCGCCAGAACTCGGCGAATCATCTGAGCGGGCTCGCGAACGTGATGCGCTGCAAGAGCAATCCGTCGCGGACCACGCCATCGCTGCTCGAGATCCTCGGCGCGCGCCGCCAGGACGAGGCCACGGGTGCGGTCAGCATCGGTGCGGTCATGACGAGCGGGTATTCCCCGGCGTATCTCGGCGAGCCGAGCGAGACCAGCTTCGGCAATCGCCCGGGCCTGCTCGAACACCTCGACACCACGGATCGCGAGGATCTCGTCGAGCTCGCGAAGACGCTGCGCCGCGAAGCCCAACCGCTGACCGGGTCGCGCGCATCTGCGACCGAGCAGGTCACAGCGGACAACTTGCTGGCTTCGGCGGAGCTGTTCGCGCGCGCTGCGGAGACCCCGAAGTTCGCGCCGGTCGGCTGGGACCACCCGCTCGAGGGCCATTATCACAATGGCCGCGATCTCCAGCGCGCGCTCTGGCTGTTCGAGAACAAGCTCACCCGGTGCGTGACGATGTGCTTTGGTAATCAGGACTTCGACACCCACACCTGGAACCAGAATCAGGCGCCACTGATCGAGTATCTGGGGTTCACGCTCGACAAGCTGTTCACAGAGCTCGAACGCCGGACCGTCGGCGGCAAGAAGCTGTCCGAACAGACCGTCGTGTTCGTCGGCAGCGAGATCGGCCGATTCCCGAAGCTCAATTCCGCGCACGGCAAAGATCACTTTCCGCAATGTCCGCACCTGTTCTACGGACCGGGCCTCGCAACCGGCGCGACCTACGGCGCGACCGGCAGGAACATGGCCTCGCTGCCGATCTCGCTCACGACGGGCAAGCCCGACCGCGGCGGCCATCTACTCCGCGTCGACGACATCGGGACGACCCTGCTCGCGCTCGATGGCGCGAATCCCGAGCTCTACGGCTATGGCGGCGAGCGCTTGCACTTCTTGGAGGCCTGACCATGGGAAGACTCGCTGTGCTGTTGATCCTGGTCATCGCGGCGTGCCGGCCGGAGACCAGGAGTCCAACCTCGCCGCCTCGATCCACGCCGCCTCGATCCACGGATCCCGAGCTGCTGCGCACGCTCGCCGTGCTCGCCACCAGCAAGGCGCCGTCGGCGGCCGAGCTCGAGCAGAAGCGCCGTCAGCTCGACAGCGGACAGCTGACGATCGCGAGCTATGTCGACAGCCTGTTGGCGACGGATCCGTTCGCCAACGAGGTGGCTCCGCTGATCGTCCTCCGCCAGTTCCTCAGCCAGGATGGGTACGGAGCGCCGCTCGGCTTCACGCTGTCGCATACCGACGGGCCACGTCCCGTCTACTATCTGGACAAGCCGTGCTCTTGGGACGAGGCCGTGCCGGTCCAGCCGTGGTGGCTCCGCCTCAAGAATCGGCAGGACACCATCAGGGTGTGTCCAGACTCGTACCAACCCGATCGATGGGTCACGAACCCGGTGAAGGGCGAGCCGGAGCTGTCTTGTCTCTCGCTCAGCTCGCAGATTGACCGCCACGGCTGCGCCTGCGGTCCCAACTTGATGCGGTGCCAGGAGTCAGCCCCGCATCTCGTCGAGATCCAGCAGAGTCTACGAGACGAGATCAAGCGGACAATCGCCTTCAGCGTCGCGCAGCGTCGGCCGATCGAGCAGATCTTCACGGCGAACGAGACCTTCCGCGATCGGAACGCCGAGTTCCTGTTGCGCTGGCACGGCGCGGAGGTCGCGCGCCATCCCCTGACGGAAGACTCGCTACGCGAGCTCGCTGGGTGGCCCGCCGAGGGAACGTGGGCGCCGCGCGACGCCCTGGCCCCCGGCCAGCACGCCGGCATCATCACCGCGCCGCAGATCATTCACTTCACGCTCGACCGCCGCCAGCGCATGACGGCGATCTACGACGTGCTGTGGTGCATGGATCCTGACTCCGTCGGCGCAAGCCCGGAGTCGTTGCTCTCGATCGTGGGCGCCGATCTCCAGATCAAGAGCGACGGCTGGGAGAAGCTCGCGGCGCGACCCGTCTGCACGAACTGTCACGCGCGGCTCGACTATGGCTTCCAGTTCTTCATGGGATTTCCGAACGACAACCTGCAGGCCTACTTCACGCCTGCACTCCAGAGATCCGGGCGCGGTCCGCTCTACGTGCATGACATCGACGATCCGCGCGGCGAGGCCGAGCTGACACCGCATGGCTTCGCCGAGCTCGCCGTCGCACAACCCGAGTTCCGCCACTGCATGGCACGCGACTTCGCCGAGTACGCGCTCGGCAATCGGGTCACCCCCGACGCGGTCGCCGCGGTCGAGGCCCGGTTCGGCGCCGGCCCGACGACCCCCCGCGATCTGATGCGCGTGGCGCTGCAGACCGTCGTCGACAGCTGGCCCACCCGCGGCGTCTCCCCTGCGGTCGGAGACGCGGCGGCTCCAGCGGGCCGCGCGATCATCCCGGTGACTCCTGGCCTCCACGCGCAACTCGAGAAGCGTTGCCTCGACTGCCATGATCACGAACCCGGTCGCCTTGACCTCTCGCGACCCGAGCTGGCACGCCACGACGTCGTCGACATGCTCGAGGCGGTGACCTCCGGCAAGATGCCCAAGGATGCACCTCTCTCGAACACCGAACGCACCCAGTTCCTCGACTCCTTCATCGCGTCGACGTGGGCGGGCCCCGACGCCGTCGCCGCGCGGTCGTATTACATCACCGGATCGAAGGCGATCCCCGCATATCGCCCCGAGGTCGCGTTCGCGCTGATCCACGGCATCGCCAGGGCAACCGCCCCCGCGTCGTGGCGCATGATGGAGAACGCCGTGCGGCCGGACCTCCAGCAGATGACGCCGGGCTTCGTCACGGTGATGGCGCTCGAGGCCGCCAAGGCGTGCCGCGAGCACCACGAGACGCGGGAGGAGCGTGCGCGCTGCATCTCCGAAGCGCTGCGCCTCGGTAACCTCACCAGCAAGTAGCCACCAACGGCGCTAGGCTCCGCAGCCATGAGAGCCATCGCGATCACGCGGTTCGGGGGACCTGAGGTCCTTGCCATCGTCGAGCGTCCGTTGCCCGAGCCGTCACGCGGAGAGGTCCGCGTCCGGGTCCGCGCGACGGCGATCAACCGCGCCGATGTGCTCCAGCGCATGGGGGCGTACCCCGCGCCCGTGGACGCGCCGCCGGATATTCCGGGGCTCGAGATCGCGGGCGAGGTCGAGGCGCTCGGGCCCGGGGTCCAGCGGCTCGCGATCGGCGATCGCGTGTTCGGGATCGTCGGAGGCGGCGGCTACGCCGAGGCCGTCGTCACCCACGAGCGCGCGCTCGCGATGATCCCCCAGGGCCTGTCGTTCGAAGATGCCGCCGCCGTTCCGGAAGCCTTCATCACCGCGCACGACGCGATCGTCGGGCAGGCGGGCCTCGCGGGCGGTGAGAGCTTGCTCGTCCATGCGGTTGGCAGCGGCGTCGGCACCGCCGCGGTCCAGCTCGGCCGCGCGCTCGGCGCGTTCGTCATCGGCACGGCGCGCACGGCGGACAAGCTCGAGCGCGCGAAGGCGCTCGGGCTCGACGTCGGGATCGTCCCCGAAGGCGACACCTTCGCGGCGGCGGTGAAGCGGGCGGATCCAGCAGGTGCCGCGGTCGTGCTCGAGCTCGTCGGTGGGAAGTACGTCGACGAGGATCTGCGCGCGATCCGCGTCCTGGGTCGGATCGTGCTCGTGGGGCTACTCGCCGGTGCGCGCGGCGAGCTCGACCTCGGGCTCGTGCTGCGCAAGCGCGCCCGGCTGTTCGGGACCGTGCTGCGCGCCCGTCCACTCGAGGACAAGCTGGCGGTCATGCGGACGTTCGAGACCCAGGTCGTGCCGTTGCTCGCGCGCGGCAAGCTCGTGCCGGTGGTCGACCAGGTGTTCGCGCTCGAGGACGCCGCCCAGGCTCACATCCGGATGGCGAGCAACGCGGGGTTCGGCAAGATCGTGTTGCGCGTCTAGTACGTACTGGTGCCGCGACCGAGCGCAACCGCGTCTTGACGCGTTGCCCGTGAGGTGCAAGTTTGCCGATTAGACCGATCAGTCTATCGCGCATGGAAGCGTCCACCAAACAGCGGCTGCTCGAGGCCGGCATGGCCATGCTGCTCGAGCATGGCTACAACCACCTCGGGATCCAGCAAGTGCTGGCCGCGACCTCGGTGCCGAAGGGGTCGTTCTACCACCACTTCAAGAGCAAGGAGGACTTCGCACTGCAGGTGATCGACCAGTACATGGTCGCCGTGCACGGCGGCCTCGACGCGTGCTTGGGCGACCTGGCGACTGCACCTCTGCAGCGCGTGCGCCGGTTCTTCGAGAATACGCTCGAGAGCTACCGGCAGGACGGTTACCTCGGTTGTCTGCTCGGCGGGCTCGGGCAGGAGCTGTCCGGCATCAACGAGGTGTTCCGGCACCGGATCGAGCGCTGCTTCTCGGAGATCGCGGTGCGCGTCGCCTCCTGTCTGGAGGAGGCGATCCAGCGCGGCGAGCTGTTGCCGGACACCAAGGCCCCGCAGCTCGCGAACTTGCTGGTCGACTGCTGGGAGGGCGCCGCGTTGCGGACGCGGCTGCTGCGCGACCCGGCGCCCCTGCAGGCCATGCTCGACTTCTACTTCCAGTCGATGATGCGATCGGACCAGCCGTCCCCTCCGTCACGCGAGCGCTCGAAGCGACGACGTCCACGTCCAGGATCGACCCGACCGGCCGGTGGTGCCCGGTCGAACAAGCGTGGCCGTTGAGCCCGCGATGACGAGCTCGGGTGCTTGCGCGGAGCGCGCGTGAGCTCGCGCCTGCGGCTCACATCCCGACGATGTCGGGCTTGAGCGAGTAGGCGATCGCGAGGACATCCTTCTGCGTCGGCTCGTCGATGGCGTGCTTGCGCAGCACCAGCAGGATGTCGTCGATCGCGGCCACGTATTCCCCCGGGCTGATGTTCATGCCTCGGTGCGCGTCGGGCATGCTGCGCCCCTCGTACTTCGCAGGTCCGCCGCTCCCCGACTCGAGGAAGCGAGCCAGGTGCTGCTTGAGGACGGCAAGGCGCGCCGCGTCGCTCGCGTACGGGAGGAACCTGGCCTTGATCGCTGGGTTCTCCATGTGCGCGACGACGATGTCGTCGACGAGTGCCGCGATGCCTTGGGTGCCGCCGAGGCGGAGGTACAGCGTTGCTACGGTCTGCATGGTGGTTCTTCCTGGTTCGACTGCTCGGACTAGACCGGGCGGTCTACTGGAGGTTTGTAACAGGAATAGACCGGTCGGTCTAGTGCTGAACGTCGACAACGGCGAACCCGGCAGGTCGAGTAGCTGCCACGGTCGGTCTGGTCAGCCGGATGTCGCCATGGTCCGGAGGCTACGATCGCCGATCGCTGACGGGGACGGGCTCAGGGTGGGGGAGGTCGCAGATCCTGCGCCGTGCGGAACACCGGCAACAGGTTCACGTGGTCGTCCCACGCGGCGTTGCGCTTGTAGAACCAATGGAGTCGCTGCTGTGGACTGCTTGCCATCGCGGGATCGGCCGCGAGCGCGGCGTCGAACTGGCTGCGCAGCGACGGATCTTTCGCGAGCATCGCGCGCGCGACCTCCTCGGCGATGTACGGCTCCAAGAACTCCTTCTGCTCGAACGCCGCGTTGAACTCGCCCCATTGGGCGAGCGAGTCGGGCAACGCCGGATCGAGCAGGTGCAGCACGAGCCGGGCATGAGGCTGCGCGATCGGGACGAAGATCGCCCCGCGCTCGAGTGCTCGTGACTCCGCGGCCCAGGCGCCTTCGATCACGACCCGCGTGCGGCCCTCGAACGGCGGCTGGTAGGTCACCTTCGTCGCGCGATAGGTCTCGAGCGCCAGCCGCCGACCGGCGGCCTCGAAGATCGGGACATGGAGGAGGCCGTGGCGATCGAGCACCGCGGCGACCAGGCTCGCGAAGCCGCCGTCGATGATGTAGCCGCCGCGCGGCACGTCGATCTCGATCGCGGGGACCAGCTCGTCGTACAGCGGGACCTTCCAGATCTGCGGCGTCTTCTCGTCGTAGACCAGCCAGGTGCCGCCCGAGATCTCGGACGGCCGCTTGTCGTACGCGTAGCCGCGAAACTCGATCTCGCGCTTGTGGGGGCCGTTCTTCCAGACGAGCGGAAGCTTCGTACCCGCGAGCGCGGCGTCCGCGATCGCGACGTCATCAGCGACCTTGCGCCAGGTGGCTGCCTGCGTGCGCGCGGTCTCGAGGATCGCCTGGAGCGTGTGATACGTGCTCGCCGCGCGCTCCTTGTACGTCCGCCAGCTGTGAGTCTCGACGAGGATCCCGAGCCGACCGCGCGCGGCCATGTAGAAGTGCGAGAATCGCGGAGGCGCCTCGCCGAGCTCGAACCCCGATGCGGGATCGGCGTCGTCCACGAACGACGGATAGAACGCCACCGGCAGGTGTCCGAGCTCGGTCAGCCGCCCCACCACCACGTCACGCAGCGCGCTCGCGGTCTCGTCGAGTTGATCGCTCCGCGGCGCCACCGGCGACACGTTGATGCTGATGTCTTGCTCGAACTTGGCGCCATCCGTGGTGTGGAGGTCGACCATGAGCACGGGATCGTAGGCTCGCAGCACGCCGAGCACGGCGCAGCTCTCGGGCGTATCCGCCTTCATGAAGTCGCGGTTGACGTTGAGCCGCGCCGCGTTGGTGCGGAACCCCATCTCCTCGGGACCGCGCTGGTTCGGGCGATTGTTCGGGCCGAACCGCTCGTGGCCGTCGGCGTTGAGCACCGGGACGAAGACGATCGAGACCGCGTCGAGCGCGCCGGGAGCGAGCTTGCCCTCGAGCAGGTCACGGAGCGCCGCGAAGCCGGCATCCTTGCCTTCGATCTCGCCGGCGTGGATCCCGCCCTCGATGTAGATCACCGGCAGGTTCGGTTTCCGCGCGATGCGCAACGCGACGATCGGGCGATCCTGCCCGGTGCGCCCGATCTCGTCGCAATGGACGCCCGGGTAGCTCCGCGCGAAGTCGTGGCACAGCCTCACGGCTTCGTCGTAGCGGCCCGTGCGCAGGTACCCGGACTGCTCGGCGGTGGTGACCAGCGAGGGCCGTGGTGGACGTGATCCACAGGCCGAAACGACCGCGAGGCCCACGAGCACGTTGCGCATGGGCCTTCGTTACCACGAGCCCGAGGGAGAGGTCCCGGGTCGAGAGCGCCGGGTCCCCCCTTGCGGGGACCCGGCGCGGCTTCCGTCAGCGGCGGTGGTCGCGTCGCTTGTCGTCGCGGCGATGATCGCGCTCGACGGGGGCCGGGCGCGGCTGGTAGGTCGGCTGGCGGTGATCGCGAACCGCGGGCTGGTTGCGATACGCCGGCTGGCCGCGATATGCCGGCTGGCCGCGGTACGCCGGGCGGCTCTCGCGGTACGCGGGCTGACGGTGATCGCGCCGCACGTAGCCGGCGGGCCGGTAGTGGCGGTAGTTGTACGGGCTACCGATGCTGAGCACCGTGCGGGGCGGCGACGCGTAGATCCAGCCCCCCGTGTGGTAGCTCGACCGGTACCAGACGCCGCCGGATTGCCGCCAGTAGAAGTTGTCGGCGTAGAATACGGGTTCGTCGTAGTCCGCGATCACCTGCACGCCGGGGCTCACATAGACGAGATCGGGCGCGACGGTGGTCGCGGTGACGCCGTACCCGACCGAGCCCGAAGTCGTGGCATAGCAGCCGGTCGCGAGCGCGGCCGTCAGGAGAGCAGCAGGAAGGATGTAACGCATGGCCCGGTGGACCAGCATCTGGCGTGCCAGGCTCGTTACCGTTGAAGATCCTTGGATCTGGGTGGTCGTCGTGAACCGGGGTGTGATTACCCGTCACGGGTCAAGAAGGCTACAGCGGCCCCCCGCATGCGCGCGCTCTACCCACATGTAGCGGTATGGTGGGGGTCATGGTCACGAGCGCAGCCCCCGAGGTAGAGCAGTACATCGCCAGCCTTCCAGAGGATCGTCGAGAGCCGATCCGGCGCGTGCGTGACATCGTGAACGCGAACCTGCCGCCAGGCTTCGAGGAGGGCATGCAGTACGGCATGATCGGCTGGTACGTGCCGCTGGTGCGTTACCCCGACACGTACAACGGCCAGCCACTCGCGATCGCCAACCTCGGCTCGCAGAAGAACCACATGGCGCTCTACCTGACGAGCGTCTACGGCGACCCGGTGCTCGACAAGTGGTTCCGCGACGCGTTCGCCGCGGCGGGCAAGAAGCTCGACATGGGCAAGTCATGCGTTCGGTTCCGCTCGCTCGATGCCCTGCCGCTCGACGTGATCGGCCAGACCATCAGCAAGGTCGGGCTCGAAGCCTTCCTTGCTCGTTACGAGGAGGTGCGCGCCGAGACCAAGACCGGCAAGCCGATCTCGGCGTCGGCGCGAGGCGTGCGCGCCGCGCTCGACGCCGAGAAGCCCAGGACGTCGCCCGCCAAGCTCGAGCCCAAGCAACCTGCCGCGTCAGCCAAGCTCGCCGCGAAGACGCCGGCCAAGCGCACACGCTGAGCTGTGTTAGCGTAGATCGATGCGTCGAATTCCGCTCGCGCTGGTGCTGGTGTCCTCGATCAGCCTCGCTGCTCCCAGGTACGAGCTCGATGGCAACCAGCTCAAGGTCCCGCACCCCGTGATCTTCGAGTCCGGTAAACCGGCGCTCAAGCCCGAGGCTGCTGAGGCGATCTCGTACGTGAGGGGCTACCTCGACGACAAGCCGTACGTCTCGCTGCTGCGCGTCGAGGTTCACTCCGACTCCACCGGCACCGAGAAGTTCAACCAGGTGCTCAGCGAGCAGCGTGCCCTCGCCGTCGCCAAGGCCCTCGTTGCCCAGGGGATCGACTGCAAGCGACTCATCGCGGTGGGTTTCGGCTCCACCAAGCCTGTCGCCGACAACTCCACCCCCGAGGGCAAGGCCCAGAACCGGCGGACCGTGTTCGCCAACGTCCAGCTCCGCGGCCGTAACATCGGCGGCCAACCCTCGGACGGCGGCGGCCACGTCGCCGGCGACCCCTGCCACTGACCTCGGGTCAGACCACTTCGATCCAGAGCTCGTTGCGGCGCAGGAACGGGATCGTGAACGGGGAGTCGTAGGCGGCGAACGCGACGCTGCCCCGCGCCGACAGCCCGGCATCGACGAGCTGGCTCAGCAGGTCGCGCTCGTGGCGCTGGACGTTGTCGCGCGTGAACCGGCCGCGAAACCGGACCGCGGCGACCCGGCGTGGGGCGACCTCGGCAAGCTCGATCCGTGGATCGTCCGGCCGCGGCAATGACCTCAGCGAACGGCCGGGTGGCATGCCGAACGCCACCGCGTACACGCCGTCGTGCATCGTGGTCACGACCGGCGTGGTCATCTCGAGGTCCTCGTGCCCGCTGTTCGCGCCGAAGCTGTAGCAGGCGAGCCGGCCGAAGCCGCGATCGAGGACGGCCTCGAAGTCTTGCACGTCGACCGCGGCCCGCGCCTCGATCCGCAGCGGGTAGCGCCGCAGCTCGAGGCCGCCGATCGTTCGCTCGACCTCGTACGCCGGCGTGCTCGTGAACCAGCGTGCCAGCTGCCAGCGCAGCCCGCCGAGCGCGAGTGCCGCGAGGCCCCCCGCGACGACACCGCTCCGCCTGGCACCCAGCGCGACCGCCATGCCGGTTCCCGCTCCGATCGCAACGAGCCCGAGGTAGCAGGCGGTGGTCCGTCGACGAACCGGATGCTTGCTGATCGGTTCCGCGCGCGGAGCCTGGTCGAAGCTCGACGGGAGCGCGGGCGGTGGCTGGTCGAACGCGGGCTGCATGCGGGAGATCTCGAGCAAGTCGCATGCCCGCGCGACCGCCGGGCGCTCCCGCTCGATGTGCGAAACGCGCACGTTGCTCGTGATCCAGTCCGGGGACTGCGCCATCTTGCGGCCATGATCAACTCAGGCCTTCGCATCCTCGCGCTCGCGGTCCTCGTGCTCGGCTTCATCGCGGTCCCCGCGCGGGCGGACGATCTCGCCGATGCCAAGACGTTCATCGGCAAGCAGTTCGAGCAGCTCAAGAAGGCGGACGTCGCCGGCCTCAAGGCGGGGTTCACCAAGCGGCTGCAGGACAAGATCACCGAGGAGAACGTCAAGAAGGGCGGCAAGCAGATCGGCTCGATGACGATCGATGACCTCGTCGGCTCGGTGATCCCCAGCGGTGACTCGCTCAAGATCAAGATGAAGAACGGCCGCACGCTGACCACGCTCGTCAAGGTCGATGGCAAGTGGGCCGCCGACACCGTCTGGTTCAAGTAACCGGACGAGCTACCCGATCCGACGAGCCACCCGGCCGGACCCGGATCGATCCTTCGGGGAGACGCCGATCGATGCGTGGACCTCATCCATCCAGAGCGCCACTCCGTAGTGCTCGGTCGGCGTGTTCGCAGGTCCCTCGACGTCGTGCCAACGCTGTTCGAGCTCGTCGTCGGTCAGGTAGCCGCGCGATCGGTCGAGCCAGGGGTCTTCGAAGTACACGGATCCGGCGTCGTAGCCGATCGCGACCACCCAGTGACCATCCGACCACCCGGCGTACGACGCCGGAACCGGATCGCCCCAGGCCTGCAGCATGAGCAACACCGGCCGGCGGGCGTCGAGGCAGGTCCTGAGCTGCGCGATCGTCATCGGCCTCCACTCCTCGCAGTGGAGGCCGTGGCGCTCGGCCGCGCGAACGAGGTGCGCGGGATCGCTGCCCGCTTCATCGATCCCGAGCTCGGCGACGAGCGCCGCCTCGTCCTCGGGGCCGACGCCGTAGTACGCGAAGATCGCGAGCAGCGCCGCCGGGCCGCACGTGTAGGGCTCGCGCTGGACCGTGTTCGGGAGATCGATCTTGATCGAGTCCGGCGGGATCACGATGCGCACGAGGCCAGACTATCCCAGCGCCACGCCGAGGGCCGCGCAGCGCGTCCTGCCCGTGCGCGGAGGGTCAGCGATGCCAGCGCTTGCGGACCGCCTCGGTCCACTCGATCGCGTTCTTGGCCGCAGCCCGGAACAGCCGGTAGAGCGAGCCCTGCGGCGGAGGGCCGATCACGGGCTCGGAAGCACTGACGTGCGGCACGACGAGCTCGATCGTCATCACCCCTTGACCGACCTGGATCGTGCGATCCGGCGCGACCTCCGCGAGCAGCGCGGCCATCCCGGCATTGGAGCCGAGCACTTCGCAGTGAAACCGCTCGATCCCGCGCTCGACCGCCGCGGCGCACAGCCGCAAGAGCAGCAGCTTGCCGAGGCCGCGCCCCTGGACCTCGTCGGCCACCGTGACCGCGGGCTCCGCGATGGTGGGATCGGCGAGCCGGATGAACCGCGCGATGCCGAGCCCGGCCGGCTCGCCCGGCGCATCGCGACTCTGCGCGCCGATCGCGAAGTGGGTCTCCTGATCGATGTCGCACAGGTAGTCGAGCTCGTCATCGGTCAGCGCGCGCTTCGGGCTCAGGAACCGCGCATAGCGCGACTCCGGGGACAGCGTCTCGAAGCCGGCGCGGAGCCTCGGCTTGTCCTCCGGCCTGAGTAGCCGGAGCAGGATCGGCGTGCCGTCGCGCAGCGTGGCGTGCTCGACGTAGTCGCGCGTGAAGTGCCGCGCTCGCTGGGTCACGGTTCACGCCGCGATCACGAAGAACCGTGCGCTATCCACCGCAGGCTCGTTGAACAGCGGACGCTGGTGCGTCGCGGCATCGAGGATGACGTCGGGAATCGGCAGCCGCGCGCGCTCGAGGAGCACGATCGTTCGACCGGGGCCGATCGCGTCGACGAGCATGCCGGGAGGCGCCCAGTTGAAGCCGAAGCCCATGATCCGATCGATGTCGCGTGGCCGCTCGACCACCTCGCCGACCAGGCCGAGCCCGTAACTGATGTAGCCGAGCAGGATGCGGCGCAGGAGCTCGGCCTCGGCGCCCAGGGCGGTGCACAGCACCTCCATCGCACCGGTGACTCGCCCGGCCTTGAGCGCGGCCTTCATCTGCTCGACGAACGCGGGCATCGAGCGCGAGATCTCGGCGGTCGGACGGTAATCGCCAGTCACCGGATCGAGCACGAACTGGCGCGCCTCCGCGCCCTTGCCATCCATCCGGTAGAACCCACCCTTGTCGCGGGTCTTGCGACCGAGGTGGCCGCGATCGATCTGGCGCTGCATGTACGCCGGTAGCTTGAAGTGATCATGCGCGACGTCATGGGTCGAGCTCCACAGGTTGTCCACGATCGCCTTGTGGACATCCCATCCAACCAGATCGATCGTCGCGAGCGGCGGGAGTGCGCGCCCGGTGTGGGGACCGACCAGCTGATCCATGAACAGGACGCCGTGCTCCTCGGCGAGCTGGGCGACCTCGTTCAGCACCTTGAAGCCGAGTCGGTTGCCGGCGAAGCCGGGCGTGTCGCGGGTCTCGACCACCTCGCGGCCACAGACCGTCGACAGAAGATCGCGCACCACCGCGACGACACCCGGATCGGTCGCGCCGTGCGCGATGACCTCGCAGCCGACGATCACCGTCGGTGGGTTGAACAAGTGAATGCCGAGAAAGTGTCGGCGGAAGCTCGCCGAGCGATCCGCACACATCGCCGCGATCGACAGGCCCGAGGAGACCGTGGCGACGATCGTGCCGGGGTTGCGCAGCCGATCGATGGCGTCGAGCACCTCGCGCTTGACGGCAAGGTCTTCCGAGACCGCCTCGAGCACGAGGTCGGCGTCGGCGAGCGCGGGGCCGAGGTCGGTGGCGTAGGTCCCGCAGGTGATCGTGGATGCGACGATCTTGCCCTTCGCCAGCTGCTCGGCGCGCGCCCGGCCGGCCTCCGCCTTGTCCTGCGTTCGCGCGAGGAACACCGTCGGGATCCCGGCGGCCGCGAACACCGCGCCGGATCCCGCGCCCATCGCACCGTTCGCGCCCAGGATGACAACCTTGCGAATCGATCTCGTGTCGGCCATGCGGTCCTCCGTAGCAAGCGCTGTACCGGAGTTCTCCTCCGCATGTCGGGTTCCCATCGGTGGTGTCGAGCCGTGCCGCGCATTGCCGCGCGCAGCCGTGTCGTCCACGCTCGCGGCTCAGAAGGTGAGGCGGAATCCCACCTGCGCCGAAGACGGGGCGTAGCGGCTGACGGTCTGGCGGAAGTTTGGATTGCGGGCGGTCGGGATCGACGTCTCGTTGCCGCTGGCATCGATCGCCTTGGCCCACATCAAGTCCTCGTAGGTCCCACCCGAGATCGGGTTCACGTTGTTCTCCGTGCCTCCCGCAGACCCCGCGCTCGCGCCGCGGATCGCCGGTGCATACGTGCTGTCGGTGTTGAACGTGGCCTGGCGGTTGTAGAGGTTGAACACGTCCACGAACAGCTCCGCGGTGCGGCGGTGGGGAAGCCGCCGGCCATAGGACAGGTGGACATCGATCGCGTGCTCCATCTCGGTGCGGCCCAGCTGACCGCGGGGGAGCAAGAACGACTCGTCGGGTCCGTAGAGGTAGTGCGCGCCGAGCGCGTTCTCCGGGACGCCGGACACCGCCCGGATCCGCGTGCCGACGGTCAACGCGTCGAGCTTGCCGAGATCGAACGTGTAGTAACCATCGAGCTTGATCGAATGCGGGCGATCCTGCGGAAGTCGGCCGCGCCGGTTGGCCAGCAGCTCGATGAGGTCGTACTGCGAGGAGATGTTCGGATCGAGCTGGCCGTTGTCGTAGGACACGCTGCCGGGGTAGTTCCCCTCGGTCCGCGAGAACGTGTACGACGCCTGCACGAACAAGCCCCGGGCGAACCGGCGGGACAGGTCGATCTCGAGCGCGTGGTAGTTGCGTGACGGCCGATCGAAGCGCCGGATCCCGCGGAACATCGCGAGCTGGTTTTCGAGCCGCTGGTGCACGATCGGATCATCGGTGCGAGCGAGCCGCTGCTCGAGCGCGTGCTCGTCGGCCGTGGACCATTCGCCGGGGTTGGCGATCAGGTAGGTCTGGGCGCCGTCGGTGGAGACGTCCTCGATCACGCGGCCGAGTGAGCGGTGCTGGTAGCTGACGCCGAGCTTGAGATCGGGCGCGAGCTGAAACTCGCCGCCGAGCACGAGCTCGTCCATGTACTGCGCCTTGATGCCCGGGGTCACGAGCACGCCGCTCGACCCGATCAGCTGCTCCGAGTCAGGCGGGGCGCTCGGGGTCAGGCAGCCGAGGCCGTTCGCGCCACCGAGCTGGGGATCGGTCGGCCCACACGGCCGCGCGCCGGCGTCGGTGTTGAACGTCTGCTGGTAGCTGACCTCGCCGCCGAACGCGCGGTCGTTGATGTCCATCGGGATCGCCTCGAAGAACCGGCCCCAGGCCACGTAGAGCTTCGACTTGCCGACCTCGGTCGGATCCCAGATCGCGCCGAGCCGGGGCGCGAGGTTGCCGCGCAGGTCCATCGCCGTCGAGCCGATCCGGTTGCCGGTCAGCGGATCGACCTTGTTGCGCAGGCCTCGCGCGTAGCGCAGGCGCTGCTCCTCGTAGCGGAGGCCGGCGTTGAGCGTGATGTTCGAGCGCGGCTGCCACGAGTCGCGGAGGAACGCCGCCCAATCGATCGTCTGACCGGCCACCTGGGTGCCCGGGGCGCCGACCGTCCCGGACAGGAAGTCGCATGCGAACGAGGTCATCGCCGAGCCTCCGGTCGTCCCGCCGTCGTTGTTCGGCGTGCTGCAGATCTGGTCGAACCGCGGGTCCTTGTCGCCGGGGGGCGAGAGCTGGACCCAGCGCGTGACCTGCACGGTGCTCGGGCCGACGAAGTTGCGGATGAACGCGCCACCCGAGAACAGCCGGGCGGTCTCCTTGGTGTTGTCCTCGGCGTCGATGCCGGCCTTGAGCTCGTGACCGCCGAACCACCGGCCGCGCCGCGTGATCGCGAGTCGCCCCGAGCGCCGATCCTCGCGATCGTGCGCGATCGCGCCGGGGCCTCCGATCGAGTAGCTCTCGGACCCCATCGGGCAGTTGACGATGTTGGCGTAGGGATCCCCGGCACCGGTGTCGGCGCACCCGGCGAGCGTCGCCTGCGATTCGCCTCCCAGCGCGGTCCACACGCCCAGGTTGCCGTTCGAGAGGATCTGGGCCGGCCGGCTGTCGAGCGCCGGGTCGAGCGCGCCGGTCTCGAGGGTCGAGTGGTGCCACGCGAGCGTCGCCTCGATCTCGGTGCGATCGTCGTCGAGCTTCGACGTCCAGCGTCCGGCCGTGTCGAACGACAGGCTCTTGCCGCGGGTGCCGGTGGAGGGCAGACCGAGCAGCCCGGGGCTGCGCGAGCGCGCGGGCACCGCGATCACGCTGAGCTGCGCCTGGTGCTTGGGGGTGACCGCGAGGTTGAGCTTGCCGATCGCCGAGAACCCCCGCGACGTGCTCGATCGGACCTCGCGGTCGATCTCGTCGGTCACGAAGAACCCGGTCGCCGGATCGATGTCGGCCGCACCGTCCGCGTTGCCGCCCTGGCTGAGCAGTCGCGCGTCGCAGGTGGACAGCACCCCGGACGCCAGCAGCTGGCGACAGTCGGTCTGGCGCTTGGTGATCCGGGTGAAGTCGGTGCGCGCGAGCTGGGGCGCGAAGCCGACGTAGAACCACAGGCGGTCGCGGATGATCGGCCCGCCGAGATCGCCACCGAAGTCGGCGGAGTACGCGCGGTCCCCGACGACGTCGATCGAGGACGCGTTGACCGGCGTGGTCTGCCGGCCGCGCGCGAGGAACCCCGGCGACAACGTGCCGAACACGCTGCCCGCAAACCGGTTCGAGCCCGTCTTGGTGACGATGTTGACGATGCCGCCGATCGCGCGGCCCCACTCGGCGTTGTAGCCACCGGTGATGACCTCGATCTCCTCGACGAACTCGTTGAGCACCGGCGTCCCGACATCGCCGAGCGTGAGGCCGGTGATGTCGATGCCGTCGACCAGCGTCCGGTTCTCGAGCGCGGTCGAGCCACTGAACGCGATGCCGACGCCGTCGTTGTGGGCACCGGCCTTGGTCCCGGCCGCGGCCTCCGCCGTGCGACCGGGCAACGGGATCTTCGTCAGGATCTCGCGGTCGACCTTGATGGTGAGATCGGTCGAGGTCACCTTGATCTGCGGCGCGCGATCGTAGATCACGATCTGCTCGCCACCCTTGAGGGCCTGGTAGACCGACACCACGTCGTTGGCGCCGACCCGGATGCCCTTGCGGGTGACGGTGCCAGCGTCGCCGAAGAACTCGACGGTGTAGTCGCCGGGCAACAGCTCCGTGATCTTGTAGGTGCCATCCTCGTCGGTGAACGCGGCCTGGGGGTCGAAAAGCGACGGGCTGGTCACCCGGACGGTCACGCCGACGAGCGGCTTCTTGCTGGCGGCATCGATGACGCGGCCCGCGATCGCGCCGGTCGTGGTCGACTGGGCGTGCGCGGCGCTTCGGGCAAGCAGCGCGGCGGCAAGCAGCGCGGCGGCGATGATCAGCGATCGTGAGTGCATGGCTGGGACTCCCACTCTCGTGGTAGAGGAGTCGCGGATTACGAGCTACGCGGCGACGCTGAGGCTGCGTGACATGCACCTGTGGCGAGTCGCGTCGCGGTGTCGCGCTGCGATCGAACCTCAGGTGGTGACGCACCTGTGCCTGACCTGACAGCGCTGACCCAGGGCATCACGAGCTGCCGCACCGGGATGGAATGAACCGGGTCATCACGAGCGTCTGATCGGGGACGTGGAGGCCCCTGTGGACCCTATCGACATCGCCTTCGCCGGGACGTGTGATCTGGCGCTGTGGTGCAAGCTGCTGCGTGACAAGGGCTGGACCGGGCTGCGGATCGCGCGCGCGCTCGGCCGCAGCGAGGGATACGTCAACAACCTGGTCCGCGTGGTCGAGCGCGGCTCGCCTGCGGTGCTGCTGCGCTGGCGCGAGGAGCAGCGCGGGGGGCCGCACCCGGTCTGCGCGACCGACTGGCTCGTCCAGATCTGCCTGCTCCCCCACGACCTCCAGGACGTGGAGCTCGGCAACCGGATCGCGAGCACCTCGCGCCCGCCATCGCACGAGGAGCTGACTCCCTGAGCTCAGGCCGCGCGTTCGATCGCGAACGTGCCGCCGCTCCACACCGTCATCGGCGTGATCCCGTGATCGCGCCGGGTGTCGGACGAGACGTGGTCGTCGCAGAACCAGCGATCGCCATCGGTCTGCTCGCGGACCCCGTCACACACCGGACACTGGGTCACGTCGAGTACCTCCGGCATGCCGACCACGAGCGTCGGGCACACCGCGGCCTGCAGCACGCGATTGGGCAGGTTGTTGCGCGAGTGCTTCGGGTGATGCAGCCCGAACTGGCCGATCACGATCAGGTTCGCGCGAACCTCCGCGGCAAGCTGGCCGATCTGCTCGTCGGGCTTGCCGGTTCGCACGTGCAGGCGCGCGCGCCAGTCGATGCCATGACGATTGAACGCCTGGAGCGCGAAGAACACGCGATCCCAGAGCTGCTGCTTGAGGTCCTCCACGGAGGCCTTGCGGTTCTCGCGCACCGTCAGCAGGTGGAGCTCCGGCGTCTCGTGCCGCGCTGCCTGATCGAGCGCGTGCTCCAGCACGATGTCGGAGTACTCGGAGAGATCGATGCCAACGACCATGCGATAACGACGCATGCGGTGCGGCAGCTCGGGCTGACGAGGTTGGTCATTCATGACGCCGGTCAGTGCACGGCTCGTGCCGCGCGGTAGTGGCTGGATCCTGGTCGGCACGCCGGGCGCGCACGCACGCTGACGCGGGGAGGGCGCGAGGGCCCGGCCTGTGTGCGACCGGAGAGCCCAGGTCGGGTGGTACGAGCCGTGTCGAGTGGTTGAGTGAGCGAGGTCGTCGTGCCAGGCTGCCACGTGCCCACGCGAGACCGTGCCGCTGCCGAGATCCGCGCCGTGGCGCCCCTGATCACGTGCGAGCCGACTCCTCGCCTCGTCGGGACCGTGACCGTGGTCGCCAACGGTGATCGCGTGATCGGCGTGACCAGCGCCGAGCTGCTCCGCCCGCTCCAGGGCACCCCGCTGCAGCTCGTCACCCGGCTCGACGGCACCGCGACCGTGCCGATCACGTCGTACGGGATGGGACGCTACATGGGCCTCGCGATCGTCGAGCTGGAAGACACGATCCCGGACGGCCACGATGTGGTGCCACTGCCGATCTCGGCCGTTCACGCCACGGTCAACACCCACGGCGCACCGTCCGTGCTCGTGCTCATCACCTTCGAGGACGGTGCCTATCGTCGCAAGGTCATCGACATCGACGTCGACGCCGACGACGTAGGCCAGTCCGACCACGTGGTCTACCTCGCGATCCCGATCGATCCGGCGCACGCCGGGCTCGCGGTGGAGGGCGCGCCGGCGTTCGGCTGGCTGCCGCCAGACCCGGTGCTGCGTCGCCCGAGCGAGGTCGTCGTGTTCGCGATCGCGTACCCGCACCGTGCTCGGCACGCCAAGCCGCATGGGTTGCCCGTGTTCGCGGAGCTCGTCGGGCTCGACGATCTCGGCCGGGCGCTGCTGGTCGCCGCGCCCACCCCCGCCGACGATCGCCCCAAGATCGTCACGGGCGAGATCGGCGACTAGCTCACGGCACGGTGTTCACTGCACGGCGGGATCAAGCGGCGACGCGTCGACCGCGTCGAGCACGCCGTCGCCATCGAAGTCCTCGACGGGAGCCTTGGTGAGCTTGACGCGTGGCGGCTCGCCGGCCTGGTGGGTCGCGAGGATCTCGAACACCTGATCGAGGGTCTCGTAGATCGGCTCGGCGATCGTGATCGGGGCGGGGAGCCGGGGAAACCGGTCGTCACCGTCGTGCGGGAAGCCGGGCGCGAAGTGCAGGGTGCCGCGCTCGGACGTCCAGTTCGCACCGTGGCTGGCGGGCGCGTACTGGACGAGCACGGCGGTGTAGCCGTCGCGATTTCCGGCGGCGGGGGCGGCGATCGAGACGAGGCCGCTCGGTGCCGCGAGGTGGGGCTCGAGGACGTCGAGCCCGAGCTCCAGGACGAGCGCGTCGGTGCCTTGGTTCGGGAGGACCTGATCGCCGAGCACCTCGATCGCGACGATGCTGCGCGGGCCGATCGGGGTCCCCGCCACCGTGAAGCGATCCCGCATCACGTGCGGCGCGTAGGTGAGCGGGTCGGCACCGTCGATCACGGCCTGCATGAACCCGATCAACGGGTTCCACCGGTCGAGCCCGGTGGTCGGGTTGTAGATCGTCTCGATGAGCGGCACGGCGAGCCCGCCGATCTCGGGGCTATTCGGCAGGATCTGGTCGAGGATCCCGCCGCCCGGGACGTCGAGGACGTAGAGGTCGATGTCGGGCTCGATCGAGGCGAACACGGTGCCGACCACGGTGCCGAACGATTCGCCCATGTACGCGACGTGACGGGTGTCGAGCTTGGCGTTCGCGCCGAGCGCCGACAGATCGAGATCGGGGCGATGGACGAGCTGCGAGACCCGACACAGATCGAGCGCCGACTGCCGGATCGAGTCGCGCACCGCGCCAACATTGAGGAATCCTTCGAAGAAGTCGAACTGGGTGCCGACGCCGGTGACATCGCCGAAGCCGTCAGGCATCGCGGCCTGGCCGCTGAACTCGGGGAGCTGGCTCGCCATGTTCGCGACGGAGTCGTGCGCGTCGTAGCGCGAGCCGTGGCCTTCCATGTCGATGCCGACGATCGCGTAGCCCTGGGAGGTCAGGGGCTCGGCGAACGAGAACATCTGATCGCGGCTCGCGCCGAGGCCGTGACCGTAGATCACCACGGGATAGCCGGTCACCGGCGGCGGGGCGGCGGGGAGGATGAAGGTGACCGGAATCGGTTGGATCTCGATCTGGCGTGGCGTGCCGTCGGCGGCGAGCTGGAACGTCTCGTCGTCCGGCAGGTTCGTGCCGGTGTCGTCGCCACGGAACCGCGCGATCGTCATCGTCCCGCTCGCGACCACGCCGACGGAATCGTGCGCGATGCCGGTCGGATTGTCGTTGCCGTAGCGCTCGAGCCCCGCGCGTGGACCGTCGGTGGCGCGGGTCGCCTGGCCGAGCAGGCGATCGAGGGCAGCCGTGCCCGTGAAGATGAACGCGGGCTCCGCGAACGTGAGGGTCGGCGCCGGCGCTGCGGCGAGCGCCTGGCGTGCGGCGAGCAGCGGCGCGGAGGCGTGCTGCGTGGTGAACACGGCGAGGCCTGCGATCGGGTGATCGGCGTCGAGCTCGGCGAGCGCTTCCGCGGTGGTGCGCCAGCGCTCGCGATTCGCGAGGCCGGAAAGCGCGCTGCTGCGCCGGAGGGGCGCTCCGGTGGCGTCGAGGATCGCGGTGGTGAGGAAGCCGGCGTAGCGCGTGCCTTCGCGCAGGACCTGGCCGCTCTGCGGCGAACCGGCGACGACGCGCCGGTCCGGGTTGTAGCGCCAGTCCATCGCGATCACGCGGCCGTGCTCGGGAGACTGGGGATCGACATCGAGCAGCACCGCGGCCTGGTCCGCCGTCGTCGTCTGCGTGGGGATCGTCGCGGCGTCGAGCTCACCGTCGATGGGAAACTCGACCAGCGGCCGGAGCCCGAAGCCGTCGAGCGCAGCGAGGTGCGCGGTGACGACCTCGACCTTGCGCGAGAACAAGCTGTCGAGCCCGGCGATCTCGCCGAGGTGATCTCCCTCGCGCACGGCATCGGTCGGGAACGGGGCCTGCCCGTAGGCCGGGGCGTCGCCGGTCGCGATCATCGTGACGGTCACGCCGCCGCCGCCGCCGTCGCCACAGGCGGCCAGCGCTAGCCCTAACAACCACAGGTGCTTCATCGGATCTCCGCTGATATCAGATCGCCCAGGGGGAGCCAAACGTTCGTTGGGTCTCGACCGGAACTAGTTGATACGTCAGGTGAAAACTCGCCGCGCCGTGCTATCTGCCGACGCTGAAGGTCGCGACCTGGCAACGTCCGATCAGGTGTTCGTGACGGTGACGAGCTCGAAGCCGCGGGCGCGCAGCGCCGGCACGATGAGCCGCACCGCGGCGATCGTGACCTCGCCACCGTCGCGCGCCTCGTGGAGCAAGATGATGCTGCCCGGCCGGGCGCGCTCGAGCACGCGCTCGGCGATCTCCGGCGCGGGTCGGCCCTTCCAGTCGAAGCTGTTGACGTCCCACAGCACCAGGCGCTTCGCGAGCCGGCCGAACGCACGCACCGTCCACGGCGACCGCCCGCCGTACGGAGGCCGCGCGATCGAGGGGACGGTCCCCGTCGCATCGGCGATCGCGCGATCGGTGGCGCGGAGCTCGCGCTCGACGCTGCGCGTCCGAGCGAGCGGGAGGTAGCGATGGCTGTACGTGTGGTTGCCGAGCTCGTGGCCTTCGTTCGCGATCCGCGCGCACAGTGCCGGGTTCGCGTCGACCCCATCGCCGACCACGAAGAACGTAGCCTTGACGTCGAGCTCGGCGAGCGCGTCGAGCAAGGCCGGCGTGCGCACCGGATCGGGCCCGTCGTCGAACGTCAGCGCGATGCGGTTGGTCCCGCGCGACCCGTGCCGCTGGGTATCCATGAGCCAGTCGACGGGCCCGCCATATCCGCCGTAGCACAACAGGTAGAGCGCCCCGACCACCAGGGCACCCGCGAACGACACGATGAGGAGCCTCACACCCACCCATCATGCGAGCGCGATGCCGGTCGGGCGATGGCCACTTGAGGCTCGCAGGTGGTGAACTCCTGACGAAACGTGGTGAGGACCGGCACGGCCGCCCGGAGCTATCGCGCCGCGATCCGGATCTCGGCCACGACGGGCGCGCCGAGCTGGAGGAAGCGGGAGCGCTCGATCGAGAGCGTGACATCGCCGTCGTCGGCGAACTCGCGGGCCGCGGCGCTGTCGTCGATCGCATAGCCGAGCTTCTCGAACACGCGGCGCGACGCGACGTTGCGCGGGATCACGGACGCGTACATGCGGTCGATGCCGAGCCGGGCGAACGCGAACGCGTGCACCATCGTGGCGAACCGTGTCCCGAGGCCCTTGCCCTGCGCGTCCGGGCTGGCGATCAGGAACGCAAACTCGGCCGAGCCACGCCCGGGCTCGGTCGCGCTGGTGACGATGCCGCGCAGATCGGCGTCGCCGCAGAATGCGCCGTCGCGGAACAGCAGGAACAGCCGGCCACCGCGCGCCGACAGCGTCTCGTAGTGCTCGACGACGTCCGCCTGTTCGAGCGCCTCGGTGTGACCGAGGAGCGGGGCGTTGCGCGGCTCGTTGTAGGCGATCGCGAGCGCGCGCGCGTGCTGCAGGACCTCGTCGGGTGTTGGCTCGCGTGCATGCAGCTGCCCGATGGGGGTCGACCATTCGAGCTCGAAACGGGGCTGCACGCGTGGCGAGCGTAGCCCAAGTGTTGCGCCATGGTTCGCGTCGCCGCGCTATCTTGCGGGCATGCGCAACGTGGTGCTCGCGATGTTCGTGGTGGGTTGCTCGGGCTCCAGCGAGCCGGCACCTCCGCGGGGCAAGCTCGAGCTGAACCTCGCACCCCGGACCGGCGACCTCTCGGCGTTCATCGCAGGTGAGGTCGCGCACGCCAAGCAGACCGGCAAGCACGTGGTGGTCTACGTTGGCGCCGACTGGTGCGAGCCGTGCCGCAAGTTCCACGAGGCCGCCCGGTCAGGCCAGCTCGACGCCGAGCTCGGAGATCTCCGGCTCGTCGAGCTCGATCTGGATCGCGACCAGGCGCGCCTCGAGGCGGCGGGCTATCAGTCGGTCTTCGTGCCGCTGTTCGCCGTGCCGCGCGAGGATGGCCACGCCTCCGGGACCCAGACCGATGGAGTGCGCAAGTCCGCCGGCGGCATGGTGGAGCAGCTCGTGCCCAGGATCCGCGCGCTGATCCCGGCCGGCGGCTAAGCTCGCACCGTGAGCTTCGGCATCGATGGGCGCGCTCGCTCTCGCAAGGCGAAGGGCGGCCTCCGGGCGCTGCTGGGCAAGGCGCCGGACGGTCGGGAAGTCGGCGAGCGACTCGTCCGGCTCGCCCGGCGCGCGTTCAAGGGCGGGCTCGTCGACGCCTCCGCGAAGCGCCTCACGCTCGCGCTGCATCCCGGCGCGCCGCCGGTCCGCATCGTGGTGCTGCCCGACGGCGACCTCGAGATCTGCGCCGAGACCAGCCACGTCGGGCCGGGCTATCACCTCGACCTGCTGGCGCGACTGACGCCGATCCTCGACGAGCTCGGGTACACGCTCGACGGCGAGGCCGGTGATCCGCAGGTGCGGATGACGGCGTGGCTCGCGGACGAGCTGCGGGCGGGCAGGACCCGGATCGGGATGCCGGCGGATCGCAGCTTCCGGATCGACGCCGCGGTGCTGACGGCGATGGGCCCGCGCGACGCGGCGTGGCGCGACGCGGTGCTCGCCGATCCCTCACGCGGCGCCGACGCGTTCGCGTGGTGGGAACGCGGGCCTGGTCACGAGGCGCGATCGCGTGCCCTGCTGGCGATGTGGCTCGAGGTCCCGTGGCGGGAGCCGCTCGTCGACGCCGAGCGTGCGATCATGGAGCGCGTCGACGAGGATCTCGCGCTGGCGCGCCACGCCGATCGCGGTCTCGAGCTGCCCTACGCCGAGTGGGCCGAGCTGCTCGAGTACCTCGGAACCGACGACGAACGCGCCGCCCGGATCCGCAAGCGCGCCGGCGATCGCCAGCCCACGATCGGCTATCGCAGGCACCCGATGGACATCGAGCTCTCGGGAGGCTGGACCATCGAGCTGGCGGGCGCGTTCGTCACCCACCTGGACGCGGACGGCGACCGCTGGTGGGCCACCGATGGCGCGCGCGTCGTCGAGTTCACGAGCCTCACCGCGAATGACGAGTCCGACTCGGCGCGCCTGCTCGCGGTCGCACCCGAGATCCACCCGGTGATCGCACGGATCGACGAGGCCGCCCGGCTCGGCAGGATCGAGACCTACGAGGAGGACGGCATGCACGTCGTCCACGGCCTGATGGCGAGCGCGCCGCACGTCGGGATCCTGACGTGCAAGAGCGAGGTTGCGAACCGTGACTGGGCGGTGGCGGCGTGGCGCAGCCTGCGTCAGGGCTGAGCGAACGCGACGTGCGTCGTCTGGTGCGGGTACTCCGGCGGCACGATGATCGCCGTGCCCCAGATCGCTTCCTCGACGCAGCCCTGGACCGCCTGCTGATCGCCGGCGGACATCGCCCCGGCGGGATGCACCACGACCTGCACCGCCACGATCTCGTGCAGCGTGTTCTCGACGTCGGCGTCGACGGTGGCTCCGCCGAGCGAGCACCGGCCGACGGCCACCGCGAGCTGCGCGTGGAGGTCGAACGGCGGTGGGGCCGCGCGTAAGGACACGAGGCCACCGCCGCTCGTTCCGGTGGACCCAAGATCGCTGCTACCCCCGCACATCGACCCGATGATCCCGCCCAGCATGTCGGAGTAGCCATCGCCGCCACCCCATTCGGCGTAGAGCGCCCACTTGGCGTTCACGGCATGCGCGGCGAGCGCTGCTCGATCCTGCAAGGATTGCTCGAGCGTGCCCAGGCTCGTGAGCTCGCGTGCGAGCGCCGTCGCCTGACCGAGATCGGGATGCAGGACCCGCGCGATCCGCTGGCCCCACACGAACGCCTCGACCGCGATCGGCCCGGCGAGCACGTCGCCTTCCCCCCACCACGTGCACGCGCGACCGGCTGCGAGCGTGTCGGGACACGTCTCCGCCGCGTCCGCGAGCTCCGTCCAGCCGGGCGTGTTCAGGACGATCTTGTCGACGGTGATCGGCCTGACGAGCAGGGTGGCATCGAGCCCGCCTTCCGGCAGGCCGGTGCGGATCGCGATGCCCAGGGTGGCCGCCGCGAGCGGTGCGAGCGCGACGTCGTCCGCGCGCACGGGCGCCTCGTCATCGGCGCTGAGCGCGACGACGTGGATCAGCGTGCCGGCCGGCACGAGGGTGCGGAGGGACGCCGCCGGGACCTTGGCGAGGGCGTCGGCGAGCCGCTCGTCGGTGACGAGGACGATCCGGCGCGTGCCGGTGGTCTGCGACAGCCAGCGGCCCGCCTCGGCGAGCCCGGCCTCGACGTTCGAACCGTTCGCGGTCGCAAGCTTGTCCAGCAGATCGTCGAGCCGCGGCGACGCCTGCGAGGCCGTGGTCCAGCGCGGGAGCAGGGGCCGCGCCCGGCGCGCGTACGCGATCACCTGGACGCGTCCGGCGGGCGCCTTGCGGAGGTACGACGCGACCAGCGCGCGCTGGACCTCGAGCTCGTCGCTCGACAGCGAGCGCGAGCCATCGATCACGATCGCCGTCGCCAGATCCGCGGGGACCCCGGCGAGCATGCCGGCCACATCGAGCTCGAGCCGCGCGATGTGAGTAGTGCCGAGCGCGAGCCGCCCCGCGAACGTGCCGACGCGGTCGATCGCCGCCTGCGGGCGGGTGAGCTCGCGGCTCGGCAAGCCGACCCACAGCTGGCCTCCCGGATTCGCGCCGCCACAGGCCTCGTCGATGTCGGTCAGCTTCGCGCCCAGCGTGCGCAGCGACGGACTCAGCCCGGTCCGCCAGTCCGATGGCACCGCCACGTAGCGGACGTCGCGGAAGAAGCAGGTCGGCAGCTGCAGCTCGAGCTCGAGCACCACGCGTCCGGCGTGCGCCGAAGCGATCGAGACCTCGACCTGGCCCTGGCCGCCGGCGACGAGCACCGACCACCGCCGGTTCGGCCCCGGCGCGAGATCGATGATCGCGTCGAACCGCGCGCTCGCCTGGGTCGCATCGGTGAGCTCGAGCGGGTGGGCAACGCCATCGACCCGGGCCGTGGCGCGCACGACCGCGGCCCGGGCGGGGAGCTCGATCGAGGTGACGTTTCGACCGAGCGTCGGCTCGGCCGACCGGAGGTCATAGCGGACCGTCAACGTCGCGAGGTTGCCGTCGAGCTTGCCCACCACCAGGGTCGGGCGCGGCGCGGGATCCTCCTCGCCGGGGGTCGCGAGCCGCTTGGCCTCGGCAGCGCCGAGCAGCGAGCTCACGACCAAGGTCACCAGGATCGGCCGGCGCATGCGGGGTGTGACAGCCCCCCGCTCGATCGGTTCCGGGTTTGTGTGAGCCCGAGCCAAAGACTCTCGAGGACGGCGGCGCCTCGGTTCGTCGTGGAGTTGAGGTTGACGAGTTCGTCGTCGACGTCAAGGTCAAGGCCGACGAGATCCGCCCGCTCAGGGGCTCAGGAACTCGATCAGCGTCGGCGAGGTCGCGACCGTCGCGAGCCGTGGCAGCCCGAGCTGATCCTCGACGGTGGCGAGGTACGCGCCGTGGTTCATCGCGGTGCTGGACGTCATGCCTGCCATCTTGACTCGCGGCGACAGCACGATCATCGGGATCTTGTCCCCGTCGTTGCCATCGCGGCCCTCGGCCTCGTCCCACGTGACGAACAGGATGCCGCCGTTCTGGAACCCGGCGCTCGCGAGGATCTTCGGGACCTCCTGCGACATCCAGAGATCGGACTGCTGGAGGCCCAGCACCGGATTGCTTCCGGGATCGTGACCGTCGCTGTCGAGGTTCGGCGTGATCCACATGAAGCGGTACTCGTTGGTCGCGAGGTCCGCGGCGAACTCGCTGTAGTCGACGTTGGTCTGCGCACACACGCCGTTGGGATCGCTCTGCAGATCGACGAAGTAGACGAACGGGTTGTGCTTCGGCGCGTACTTGCCCGCATTGCTCAGGTTGCACGGGGTCCCCATGCTCTCCATGTAGGCCCGCCACTTGATCCCGGCCGCCTGGAGCTGGGTGCCGAGGTGTGGCTGGTCCGCCGGGAAGAACGGGGTCTGCGTCGGGCTGATATCGACGATCCCGGGGTACTGGTTGGCGCCGCTGATCATGTAGAGGTAGTTGCCCAGCGACGGGTGGATCGTGTCGGAGTAGTTGGTCGCGAGCGCGCCCTGGGCGATCAGCGAGTTGAGGTAGGGCGCGTCGGCCGAGCCGACGATCTCGGCGTAGTCGTGGTTCTCGAGCACGATCGTGAAGATCGTTCGCGCCGACGCGACCGGGGCATCGACCTGACTCGAGGTGTCTTGCCCGGCGGAGGCATCGACCGCGTCATCACCCGCTCCGCCGCTGCTTCCACCGCAGCCGAGCAGCGTCGCCATCAGGATCGCGGTTGTCTTCATGGGTCCTCCGGAGGCCAAGTCGTACGAGGAATCGGCCTCGCAGGTCCACTACATCCTGCGGTCAGGGTCTGTCGGGCCGCGTTGCCACTCCGGAGGCCGTTGGCGGACCCCCTGGACGGGCAGTGGTGTCGATCACGCTCTCCATGCGAAGTTCTCGCCCATGAAGAAGATCGCCATCCTCGGATCGGGTCAGGTCGGTGATGCCCTCGCCAAGGGGTTCCTCGGGCTCGGCCATCCCGTCATGCGCGGCTCGCGTGAGCCGGGCAAGCTCGCGGCCTGGAAGACCGCGTCCGGCACCAACGCCTCGGTCGGCACGTTCGCCGAGGCCGCCCAGTGGGGCGACGTCGTCGTGCTCGCGGTGAAGGGCACCGCCGCCGAGGCCACGATCGGGCTGGCCGGGCCCGCCAACCTCGCGGGCAAGACCGTGCTCGACGCGACCAACCCGATCGCCGACGAGCCGCCGCAGAACGGCGTGCTCCGCTACTTCACCGGGCCCAACGAGTCGCTGATGGAGCGGCTGCAGCTGAAGGCGCCGCAGGGCAAGTTCGTCAAGGCGTTCAGCTGCGTCGGCAACGCGTTCATGGTGAACCCGCCGTTCAAGCCGACGCCGACGATGTTCATCTGTGGCAACGATGCCGGCGCCAAGCGCGAGGCCACCGAGATCCTGACGAGCTTCGGCTGGGAGACCGTCGACATGGGCGCCGTCGAGGCCGCGCGTCCGATCGAGGCGCTGTGCCAGCTGTGGTGCGTCCCGGGCCTCACGGGCAATGGCTGGGCGCACGCGTTCAAGTTTCTCAAGCTCGGCTAGCTGCCCCACGTCATGCCGATGCCGACCGCGAACCCCAGGCCGATCCGGATCCACCGACGCCGGTCCGCATCGGGCTCGCGCATCGGCCTGGCCCTGCTCGTCGCGATCCTCGCGAGCGGCGAGCTGGCATGTACCGCTCCGACGTCGCCGGATGGGACGGCCGCGCGGTGGACGCGCACGAGCCTGCCCGGCGGCAAGCGCAGGCTCGAGCCCGCGGTGGCCGCGAGCGGGACGCGCCTGGTGATCGCCGGCGGCTTCTCGACCAGCCTCCCCGAGGGGCTCGAGATCACCGACGAGGTGCTGGCACTCGACACGCTCGCCACCAACACGCCCACCGGCGGGTGGACCAAGCTGCCGAGGCTGCCGGTGCGCTGGCACCACGGCGCGCTCGCGGCCTCCGCCGGCGCGCTCTACCTGCTCGGCGGCTTCGAGGGCCCGAACGCGGACGCCCGTGGCGAGTCGTTCGTGCTCGAGCTCGGCGCGACCGAGTGGACCCCGCTCCCGGCGATGCCCGACCTTCAAGCGCGCGGCGGCGCCGGCGTGGTCACGGTACCGGGTCACATCTACTTGCTCGGCGGTTCGAACCGAAGTGGTCCGCTCGCCAGCTGCCTCGACTTCGATCTGATCGACCGCACGTGGTCGCCCCTGATGCACGCCGTGGAGGGCGCGCAGGTTCCGGTCGTGCTGCCGACGCCGCGCTCGCATGTCGCCGCGATGCAGTCGGAGGACGGCAGCCTGGTGATCGCGGGCGGGCTCGATGACGCCAACCGCGCGCTCGGCGACACCTATCGGCTGCCGCTCGGGGCCTCGGTGTGGGAGCTCCGCGCGCCGATGACCAACCGTGGCGGGTGCGCGTACGGCGTCGCGTTCGGCTCGCTCGTCTGTGCCGGGGGCGAGATCGATGACACGGTCGCGAGCGTGGTCGAGCGCTACGATCCGCGCAGCGCACCCGGTTCACCCGCCGACGAGTGGTCCGCGTTGCCCGAGCTCCCCGAGCCTCGAGGCGGCACGCAGGGCGCCGTGATCGGAGGCAGCCTCTACGTCCCGGGCGGGTCGAAGACACGGACGTTCGAGCCTACCAGCACGCTGTTCGTGCTCTCGCTCGAGGGCACCGTCGCGATGCGCGCGCTTGGGCCGAGCTGACCTTTCAGCCGGCGTCGACGGGTCAGATCGTTTGTCCCGATCACCGACGCCGGCTTCGCATCCGCCGGACCATCGCGCCCAGCGCCAATGCGAGGCCCCCCACGACGAGCCAGAGCAGCGTGACCGCAACGAAGGCGGCGTTGACGATCACGCAGCCCTCGCGTTGGATCGAGAGCGACGCCAGATCCGCGAGTGCCGCGGGCGCGAGGCGGTCCGCATCCGACACGGCGAGCCCATGGGACTGCAGCAGCAGCACTTGCTCGGCGACCGTCGTCGTGGCCTCGACCTGGATACGCTCGCCCGTGCGCCGGTTGTAGGCGAGCGTCAGGATGTACGCGCGTGACTCGGCGCGACGGCCATGCAGCGCCTCGCTGTTGTGCGAGTCGTCGGATGGCGCGCGGTAGAACCAGTCTCCCCGGCGAAAGTCGGCCATCGCGATGCCGCCGGACTTGTGGAGCTTGCCGCAGAGCCAGCAGATGATCGGGATCCCGGCGTCCAGCCGGACGATCGAGGCCCGACGTGGGGGCGTGCCCGGGTCGATCTCGAGACCCAGACCTTCCGCCAGCTCGTAGATCGGGTGGTCGTGCTCGCGCTCGAAATCGATCGTCGCATCCTGGTGGGTGTAGCGATTGCCGAAGCTCACGCTGTCCGCGCCAGACGCGTAGGCGATCATCGTGATGACCCAGATCACCGCGACGATCGCGAACACGCCGCTGAACCAGTGGGCCACGAACCAACGGCAGAGCGGGATCATGCGACTGACCGCTGCACCGGATGTGCCAACGGGCGGCTCGCCGACCGCCTCGCCGCGGGCGATCCCGGGACCTCCGCACCGGGTGCACCAGGTGCACCGGGTGCAACGCGCGCGACGACACCACCGAATTCATCGAACGGCGGTGAACCACGCACCGACGCGCGCTACGCCGCGGCCTGGTCGGCGAGCGCGGGGAGCTTGCCGAGCAGGCTGGGCCCGACGAGCAGCGGCATCGGCGGCTCGCTGCGGGCGATCTGTTGCCAGGCGGTGACCCACACCGACCAGAACAGCGGCTCGCGACCGAACAGCGCGTGGCGGCCATCGAGGTCGGGCATCGCGCCATCGAACCGCGAGCCGCGCACGATCGGCGCGAGCGACTTCGATCGCACGTCGTAGACGAGCTCGCAGTCGTAGCCATTGCCGGGCCACACCACGATGCCCTCGTCGGCGATGTCGTACGGCGGACAGGTCTTGCCGTCGCCGCGCAGCACGTGCTCGATCTGCTCGCGCACGATCTCGGCGCCGGACAGCTTGTAGAACCCGGCGAGCGCGATCTCGAAGATCGTGCGCTGGTCGTCGCCGAGCTGCGCGATCCAGCCCGGCGTCGGCAGGTTCGCCACCAGCCAGCCCGATTGCTGCTCGAAGCGGATCGTCGTGACCTCGTCCGAGATGCTGGGGCACACGAGCGAGATCTGCACACGATTGGAGCCGAGCTCGACGTGCTGCAGCGCGACGTCGGTGGCCCGGAACGCCTCGACCTCGTTGAGCATCGAGACCAGCTGGCGATCGACGAACTTCTCGATCGCCTGCTCGACGTGGTGGAGCCCTTCGCGCTGCTTGGCGACGCCGCGCTCGTCGTGCCTCCAGGCCGCGCGACGGAGCTTGGTGTAGAGCTTGGGGATCGTGCCCGAGTGAAAGCCGGGCTTCATCAAGCCCACCATGGTCTCGCCGTGGTGCCCGATCCCGAGCGGACGCAGGGTCTTGGACCGCGTCGCGCGATATAGCTTCCAGTTCTCCTTGAACTCCCAGACCAGGAAGCCGGCGAACCCGGGGAGCACGAGCACGGTGAACCCGGCGAACCCCTTGGCGAGGGCGGGGCCCATGAGCGGGCTCGCGGAGCCGGCGACGCCGTCGAGGATCGCCGGGATGATCGGGATCATGATCTTGGCGGCCACGGTGACGACCGGGAAGTGCTTGATCGGGTTCGTCGTCGGCTCGATGAACAAGTTCAGGTAGAGCCGGAGGACGTACGTGATCGAGAACCAGAAGGTGGACAGCACGCCTTTCGCGACGAGCTTGAGCCGCGACTGCCCGGCCTTGAACCTCAGCCACTCGTCGACGCGATAGATGCCGCGATCGCTCAGCTCGACGAGCTTGACGAACAGCTGGAGCACGTACTTGACGAGCCCCGGGAGGATCCGGCTCGACAGCTGGCGCCCCGAGCGCACGGTCCAGTCGGTGAGGTACTCCTCGGCGAGCCGGCCGAGTCGCGAGTTGAGGGCGACGGCGAACCCGACGTACACCGCGCCGGCGATCGGCCAGCGAACCGGATCGTGGGTGACGAGGGCGGCGACCAGGCCCGGGATCGCGGGCCTTACCCCCCATCGCATGATCCGGCTCGCGAGGAAGCGCTGCATCAGCGGGTGACGCCAGACCGTGCGAGGGGTGTCGAACAGCAAGAACCGGATCACCCGCCACAGGATCTTGAACGCGAACGCGGTGCCGCGACGGAACGGCGGGATGTGAAGCAGCAGGAACAGCAGCACGGCTCCGCCCACGATCGACTCGGTCGTCGCGATCTGGGGCTCGACGTGGAACAGCTTGTGCGAGAGCGGGCCGACCATGTGCTGGAGCCCTTCGACGACCGCGAGCGAGCCGAGCACCGGCAGCATCAAGTAGAGCGTCAGGAACCGGCCGAGCGTGGTGCCGAACAGCAGCGATGAGATCTTCTGGACCAGCCGCAGGTAGGATTCTCCGCGCCGGTACACGCCATCGAGCGACGATGCGAGGATCCGATCGGCGCGCAACAGCTGGTCACCGGAGCGCAGCTCGGCGAGCTCGAGGTCGGGCGCCTTGAGGTCGTTCTTGGAGATCGCATCGCGCAGGTTCGACAGCGACAGCCGGCCCACCGCGACCGCGTGATCGAGCAACTCGTCGACGAGCTTCTTCTCGCCGACGCGCTCGGGGAGGCTGTGCGGATGGAGGTCGACCTGGTCGAGCGCGGCCTCGATCTTGGGCCGGCACACCGCGCGGACCTTGTCGTCGGCATGGCTCGCCATGGCGTGCAGCGCGTCGGCGAGCCGCGCTCGATCCTCGGGGTTATCGAGCCCACACGCGGGGATCTTGCCGACCGCGGCGTGCAGGTGCTTGGCCACCCGGACCTCGCGGGTCGCGGGCAACGCGCGGACGATCGGGACCTTGCCGAGCGACATCGCCCAGGTCACCGGGTCGACGATCTTGACCTCGCGCTCGGCGACCACACACGCGGCCTGCAGATCGTAGAGCAGGCGCGCGCCGGCGGAGAACCGCAACGGCCGCTCGCTCGCCGCGTACTGGGCCACGGGAACCAGCGCGTCGGTCCAGCCGGTGGTCGCGACGCCACCGAGCGCCTTCGCGAGCCGCGCGCCGAGCTCGTCGAGATCGCCGCGGGCACCGTGGTGGTCGCCCGAGCGCGTTGCGAGGATC